>CAZZIV010000020.1:0-21715 GCA_964654385.1 uncultured Acidobacteriota bacterium
CCGGCCTGGTCTCCCTTCCGATCGACGCCAGGTGGCGGCCGGACCGGAGGATCCTCCGGGAGATCGCCGGCCAGGGGATCCCCGCCGGCCTGAACATGATGACGGTGGCGTTGGGGATTTTCGTCATCACCTATTTCCTCAGCCTGTTCGGCAAAACGACGGTGGGGGCCTACGGGATCGCCACAAGGATCGAGCAGATCGCCCTGCTGCCGACCATGGGCCTGAACACGGCGACCCTTTCCCTGGCGGCCCAGAACGGCGGCGCCGGCCTGTACCACCGGGTGCGGTCGACCATCCGGACCGCCCTGGCGTACGGCCTCGGGGTCATGACCCTCGGCTCGTTGCTGATCTTTTTCGGCGCCGAATTCTTGACCCGGCTGTTCACCCAGGACCCGGAAGTGGCGGCGATCGGTTCCCACTACCTGCGGATCGCCGCCTTCATCGAACATGCGTACGTGCTGCTGTTCATCAACACCGCCCTGCTGCAGGGGCTCAAGAAACCGGCGTTCGCCCTCTGGATCGGCCTGTACCGGCAATTGGTCATGCCGCCGCTGGTTTTCTACCTGTTGGTCCAGGTGGCCGGGCTCGGTCTGGACGGCGTCTGGTGGGGCGTCTTCGCCATCGCCTGGTCCGCCGCCCTCATCGCCGTCTGGTACGCCCGCCGGCAGGTGGAACGGATGGCCGCGGGGACGACTTCCTGAAACGCCCGGTAAGACGGATCTTCGCCTGTCTCGGAAACCCTCCATCCGGATGATCCGGGGCGCGTCCCGTTTTCTCCCGCGACGGGCACATTTTCCGACAAATCACCTGAGGGAATTGCCGCGCCGGTTCGATTCGTATCCCAGGAGGAACCCGGCAGGCCGGCCGGCGCCGCCGGTTCCGAGAGAACGAAGACCGTTGTCAGGCGTGGACACGGGTGGAGGGGCGGTCTTCCTCCCGGCGCGAACGCCGATTGGTTGATGGAGGGTGGGCTCTTGAAAGGCGATCGCGTTGGAACCGGGAACCGGGTTGCAGGACATTCACTCTGGGTCGGGCTGGTCCTGGCCATGATCGGCGCCGGAGCTTCGGCTCCGGCCCTGGGCGCTCCGCTGCTGTCGCCTTCTCCCGCGCCGTCCCGGGAGGTGCGCGCCGACGGTCCGGAAGTGGTTCGCCGGCGGTTTGTCACCCTGAACGCCCAACAGACGGTTCGGGAACCTGTCCTCGAGCTGAATCTCTTCCCCGACCGGGTGATCCTCGCCGACCGGCAGCGGACCGAGACGATTCTCGGAAGCGGCAGAATCTGGATCGGCCGCCCCCGGGGCGGGGAAGGAACCGTCACGCTGGCCGCGGTGGGCGACGTGCTGGTGGGAGAAATCCGTTTCGGCGACGAACTGTTCGAGATTCGATACGCAGGGGAGGGGATCCACACGGTCTACCGGATCGACGCCCGAAGTTACGCGCAGTGGGATCTTCCCGACGACGCCGTCTCCATACCACCGGAGGACGGCCCCGCCACCCTCGAGAAGCCGATCGGGGCGGGCGGCTCCACAGACGCCGGGATCGCCAGCGATCCCTGCAACCTGATCGACATCCTGGTCCTCTACACTCCCGCCGCGGAAGCCAGCGCGGGCGGAACCCCGGCGATGGAGGCCCTGATCTACCTGGCGGTCGCCGAAACGAACAACAGCTTCCGGGTGAGCGGCGTCACTCCGCGGCTGAACCTGGTGCACCTGGCCAGGGTCACCTATACCGAAACCGGGAACCTCCGTACGGACCGGGACCGTCTGAAGAGCCCGAGTGACGGCTACATGGACATCGCCCACACCTTGCGCGACCGCTACTGCGCCGACGTCACCAGCCTGATCGTGGACGTCGGGAACGGTTGCGGCGTCGGTTTCGTTCAGGACCCCGCGCCACAGGCGTCCTTTGAAACCTCCGCCTTCAACGTGGTGGTCGACAGCTGCGCGACAGGGAATTTTTCTTTCGGCCACGAACTGGGTCACATTATGGGAGCCCGGCACGACTGGTACGTGGATGACACCACGACCCCGTTCTCCTACTCCCACGGCTTCGTCAACGTCACCCAACGGTGGAGAACCGTCATGGCCTACAACAATCGCTGCAAGGATGCCGGAAGCAGCTGCACCCGGCTGGGCCGCTGGTCCAACGCCGGGCTCACCGTCGGCGGAAACGCCACCGGTGTCGCCGCCGGCACCTCCACTTCCTGCGCCGCCGGAAACACGAACAACCCCGACTGCGACGCGGAGAATTACCTGGCCCTCAACAACACCGCCTGCACGGTGGCCAATTTCAGGGACCGCGGCACCTGTTCCGACAGAAACGACGTGTGGATGAAGGATACCTGGACCGACACCGGGGCCGAGCCCGACCCTCTCACCGCCAGTGAGTCGATGTGGAAGAGCCGGGCGATCTGGGTCCGAAACAACATCGACGCGAACCACGTGTTCCAACACCAGCATCAGAACCCGGTCGCCGGAAAAACCAACTTCGTCTACGTCAAGATCGCCAACGATTTTTCCACTTCCGCCTCCGGCTCTCTCAAGCTCTATTACGCGGCTGCGGCGACCGGTTTGAGTTGGCCTACCGACTGGACACTCTTCTCCAGCCAGACGGTCAACATCCCTGTGGGACGAACCCTGATCGCGGAAGCCTCCTGGGTACCGCCGGCGCAGGGCCACTACTGCCTGCTGGCGCGCTGGGATGCTCCGACCAGCCCCAGCGACCCGATGACCTTTACCGAAGGCGCCAACGTGGAACTGAATACCCGGAACAACAACAACATCGTCTGGCGAAACGTCAACGTTAAAAAGATCGATTCCGGGGCGTCCTCGGACACGGCGCCGGTGACTGTGCGCAACGTGGGGGAAGGCGCCGGCACTGTCGACCTGATCGTCCGCCTGGGCGATACGCCGCGAAATTTCCTCCGGAGCGGCGGCGAAGTGATTCTCGACCTCGGAACCCTGTACGACCTCTGGCAGCAGGGCGGAGCTCAAGGTTCGGGGATTCTCGACCTCGGTCCCCCCCGGGTGCAGATCCTCGACACGCCGACAGGCATCGCCGAAATCCTGAACCTGTCGATGGGACAGCGGGAAGAGGCCGACGTGTTCTTCTCGCTCACGGCGCCTCTGGTCTATCGAACATCGATCATCGGCCCCGATGGAGACCAGGTGAACGACGATCGCTATTGCTCAACTCCCGGATTTTCGATTCCCGACAACGATCCGGCGGGAGTGACCGATGAAATGTTCATCAGCTCGTGTGTTCCTATCGACGACCTGGACCTGAGCCTCAAGAGCGGCCACACCTACGTCGGGGATCTGCGCTACACCCTCACTCACGTCGGCGGGCCGATGGTCGTTCCTCTCGACCGGCCGGGCATGCCCCAGTCGGCCTTCGGCTGCGCTGGGGACGATATCGATGTGCTCCTGGACGACGACGCGTTGTCGGCCGCCGAGGAGGCCTGCGGGGCCGCCGCACCGTCGATCTCCGGCGTGCTGCTTCCGGGCGATCCGCCGGATGAACGGTTGTTCGAGGCGTTCCGCGGCGAAGACCTCTGCGGCACCTGGGAACTGAACGTCACCGACAACGCGGCGGGGGATACCGGCACGCTGGATGAGTGGTGCCTGGTGGCAGGCCCCGAACCGGTGGCGCAGCGGCCGGTGACCGACTACATGCTCGATCTCGTGCAGCGGGACGCCGGTACCGGAGACGAAGTCGGCGGCGTGGGGTACGACATCGTCGTCAGCCCCGAAGGGCCGGTCGGCGCAGTACCCGACGGCGGCGGCCGCCCGGGAGTTCCGCTGACGGTTGGAAAAACCGGCGATGGCCGCCTGCTGCTCACCTGGGGAGCTTCGTGCATCGGCGCCGGCGCCATGGATACCGACTACATCATCTATGAAGGATCGCTGGCCTCCATCGGCGATCACTCTCCGGAGAGATGTACGACGGAAGGACTCCAACAGGCGACCGTTTCCCCGAGCTCGGGGAATACGTACTACCTGGTCGTCCCCCGTGACACGACCGCCGAAGGCTCACACGGCCTCGACAGCGCCGGCGCGGAGCGCGTGCCGGGGGCGCAAACCTGTCTGCCTCAGGTTCCCGGAGGCTGTTGAGAATTCGTTTCTCCTCCCCGCATGAGGCGGGGAGGCGCGCGCTTCCGCAGGACCCCCGCCTCTTCGAACAGGCACTCACTGGAGACGTGATCATTCCCACGGTGTACGGCTCTTCGAGCAGTTCACCGTCGTCCCGCCGAAACACCGGCAGTTCCGGAGAGTAAATCGTGTAGTCGGAATAGAGCCGGTTGTGGCGGGTCCGGCGGCAGGCGTACATCTCGTTGGGGTGGCCTTCTCTAACCGCCTAGAAACTGCCGATACCGTGTTTCCAGCCTGGCCGGATCCGGCCGCAGTTCCGCGGAGCGGGGCAACAGGATCTTCTTCGCGTGCATTCCCTTCAACCCGTGGCGCAACATCGGCCCGTCTTCTTCCTCAAGCACGTCCCGCCGCACTTCGATGAAGTAGTCCGGCCGCACGGTCAGGAAATTCCGGTCGTAGGCGGCGTGGTGCAGCTTGCAAAGCGCCAGGCCGTTCCGAACGATCGGCTCCCCCTCCGGGTCGGCATCGGCGATGATGTGCGCCGCGTCCAGCAACTCTTCGTGGCGCAGACGGCACAAGGCGCACTGCTCGCGATACGCCCGTAATACCTTCTCCCGGAACGAGCGCTGGTGAATCCTTCGCCGGAACGTGGCGGTGATGTATTCCCGGCGGGCGGCGGCGCCGGACTCGCTGTCAGAAACCGTCGAACCGTTCTCCAGCAACCCGTCACCGATATGACGAGCGTCGTCCAGGGCAACCTTGAACATCAGCCCCACCGGATCATCTCCGACGATGAAAACCGGCCAGGCCGCCAGGTATTTCCCAGGCAGGATCCCGTGAAAATACACCAGGGGGATTTTGCGTTTTCCCGCCTCGCGCAGGCCGACATTTTCATGGTGGAACGGGTTCTCTCCCCGATAGGCGTAGCTCAGCAGCCCTCCATGATCGAATCGGTCAGGATAGGGGCTCCTGGGAGAGGTCGTGATCGACAGTGGAATCCGGGAGAGAACTTTCGGCTTCCAGATCCCCTGGGGGCCGAGAAGCCGAACCTGTTCTCCCTTGTGCGAGAATCCGCGCGCCAGGAGTTTCCTGGGCAGCACGTCCCCATGCAGGGATACCTGGCTCTGCAACCACTCGAAAGCGGCCATGCGAACCTGGTGATCCATCGATTGATTCACTGCGCGTCCTTCTCCATCGCCGCAAGTTCCATCGCAAACCATTCCGGATGACGCCGGCAAAGGCCGGCAGGTGGACTTCGGGACTCGTTCTCAACTTGCAAGTAGTACTTTCAAAATGAGAACTACACTTTCTTTACCCACTGGGCCCATCGCTCCTGGAACTCCTCGGTATAGTGTCCCTTCTTCCGCTTGGTCACAGCCACGATGTATCCGTTGGGCCGCCAGGTTCTGCCCAGGTAGTAACTTCCCAGCGCCTCCCGCCACTGGTCGGGGGTCATCTCCAGACGATAGCTCACGTTCCCGTCCTTCAACAGGTTGAAGCGGATCTTCATGCCCGGGTGGTCGTCCAGGTAATCCATATCCTCCGCTTTCTGGATCGGGCGCCAGCCGTACTTTTCGCTCCAGGAGCAGTCCCGGACCAGGAATCCGCCCTCCACACGAGCCTTCCTTGGACGACCGGGACCGGTCGGTCCGGACCAGGCCAACAAAGACTCATCGGGAAGTCGGTCGATGTTCCGTTTGAAACGTTTCTCTACCGCACTGCCCAACGTGACCGCACTGAGCGGCATGTCATCCAGGGAATCTTTCGGTTTCGGCACTTTCTCCCGCAGGGTTCTCTGCTCGCGCCAATACTTCAGGACCAGGACCACGGTACCTGCGATCCGTTTGATCACCTGCTCCCGGCTCTCCACTCTCAGCATCTTCACTTCGCGACTGCTGGAATCGTGAAGCAGAACCAGCGCGCCAGGATGAAAGATCACCCTGCTCAGTATCACCCTTTCTTTGTACCGCACCGCCTGGACATACCGCGGATCCAGCGTTCCAGGACGTGTGGTCAGAATCACCAGGCTTCCGGCCGCGATCTCTTCGGAAACCCGACTTACCGCTTCTTCCCCGACCCGGTAGGCGAACGGCCCGACCAGGTCCAAAGGCAACAACGAGTCGGGAAGCTGGAGGATCTCCTCCACACCTTCGGCGTTCATCGGGTCGCCACCAGGATCGCAACCGTCCTTCAACACCGGCACAGGAATGAGCGTGGCGCTTGGTGGCGGATCCTGGTTCAGCAGATACTCCTGGTCAAGCAGTAAGTGCTTCTGTTTTCGTTCCGACGCCCGGGTGATCCTGGAAGATCGATCGGACTCCAAGAACACCCTTCCCGGATCTGTCTCAATACGATTCTCCAGGGGCCTTTGCTCCAACGGCGCCGTACAAACGCTTTCCGCATCGGCGATCGTGTTCTCCAGGGATCGATCCTCCACCGGCTCTTTCGAAACGGATCGGAAACGGAGCAAACGATTCAATCGTCGAAGGTGGCCGGGGAGATCCTTCACGTCCCTGGTCTGGGCCCAGGCCAGGTACAGCTCCTGGTCGTCGCAGAGCACCTGGGCCAGGCGAACCGCCACTTCCTCGGAAGGGATCCGGTCTCCCGATTCGATCACCGACACATAAGCCGGTGTGATGCCGGCCTGCCTGGCAAGGTCGGAAGCGGAGAGCCCCAGCTCTTCCCGCCGTCTGCGGATTCGGCGGGCCATTGGCAGTTTGTCGGTATCGGTCACGGTTTCGCTCTATTACTTTCATCCCGCTCCAGATCGAGCTTGGAAGTCAACCTTAACAAAACTTAGCAAAAAACTTCGCATATTATCTTGACATTTAATAATTAACTGCTATATTGACCTATGTCAACGTCATTTCGGGCATATTTGGCAGTATTTTTGGATCCGTTCAAGCTGGAGGGATATTTATAATTACGTAACAGTTTATTTTTACGCTACCACCAAAGGAGAACCATGAGCATTCTGCAGGAAACGATCGAGTCTCTGGCCCTCGGCCCGGCTACTTCCTACGCCGGCCTCACGGTATTTCCGCTCACGGCTGAAAAGAAAGGAGAGCGGGACTATCTCACCCTGGATGCGGCGATGGCCCAGGGTGTCCTGAAAATCACCGAAACCGGTCCCGGTGGAACGGTTCCCCAGCTCCTTCTTAATAATGAAGGGAAACTACCGGTACTGCTGCTGGACGGCGAGGAGTTGACCGGCGCCAAGCAGAACCGGGTGCTGAACCTGACCATCCTGGCCCCGGCGGGCAGGGAGATCATCATCCCTGTTTCGTGCGTGGAGGCCGGCCGGTGGGCGGCCCGGAGCCGGGCGTTCGCCGTCGCCGACCGGGTCATTTTTTCTTCTGCGCGCCGGAACAAAGTTGAGTCGGTCAGCGACGCCTGCGCCACCATCGGCCGGCCGATGAGTAATCAGAACCGGGTCTGGGCGGATATCGACCGGATGTCGTGCACCTACAAGGTTCAAAGCCCCACATCGGAAATGGGGGAGATCTATCGGGCCAAGCAGCGGACCCTCGACTCGTACGTGAAGGCGTTTCCGCCGCTCCAGGACCAGGTGGGTGCGGTATTCGCCATCGCAGGAAAAATTCAGGGGGTAGAAATGTTCGATCATCCCCGCACCCTGTCCGACCTGTACCCAAAGCTGGTGCGGAGCTACGCCATGGACACCCTGGAGTTCGCCGATAACGCCCACTCCCTGCCGGAAAAAGGAGACGTGGAACGATTCCTGGCCGATGTGGCGAAGGCGGATGCCAGCAAACACGATGCGGCCGGCCTGGGGATCGACCTGCGGTTGCATGGAAAGGGCGTCACCGGCGGCGCGCTGTTGGTCGACGACCGGGTGGTGCACCTGTGCGCGTTTCGTTCCAAGGCCGACTCGGGGCGGGGAGGTTCGATCGATCATGACGAACTGCTCAGCGGCAGAATGATGCGCCCGGATTGGAGGAGGAGCAGGAAGAAATAAAGGAATCACCGAGTCGGGCGGCCTACCGCACCGCCTCCTCCTTTGCTGCAAACGCTTTGAGGATCGCCGTTATACCGCAGCCGCGATCCACGAACCGGGTCGGAATATTCAGCTGGCGAGAGAGGTCCGAAAGAAGGTTCACCTTGTGACCGGTAAAACGGACCAGGACGATCACCAGGTCGATGCCGCCGGACCGGATCGCCGCTTCGGCTTCCCGGTGTTCCGTCGAACCTCGATAGTGCTCATACCAGCGTAACTCCGAGAGGGCTAAACCCTTTTCGATCTTTCGCCGGCGCTCCTCCTTCGGAAGGCCACCGATGATCAACACCTTCTTTCCCCGGTAGGTTTCACGAAGGTCCGCACAGGTCGCCTCGTACGGATCGGAGGCGGACGGTTGGGCGGCGCCAAATTCGCTTTCCGCGACGCCGATCCGTTTCAACGATCGACGGAGGCCGCGGAACTGATTCCCGTAGACGAGCCCGGCGTATTTCGCGGCGACCCCCAGAAACTCGTCGTTTTGACACCCTCCGGACTCGACACCGAGTTCCAGCAGATCACGGATCTCGTCGTCGTCCTGCGCTTCTTCGAGGGCCTTCATCGCTTCCTGGAGCGTCTCCGCTTTCCGGCGTTCTTCAAGAGCTTCTTTCTTTGCCCGTGCCGCCTCTTTTTCGGCGCGCTCTTCCTCCGCTTTTCGGTTCACACGGTCTCTCTCCCGGGCATCTTCGATTTTAGACTGCCAGGATCGGATATAGGCCTCCCAATCGGTTGTGAATCGACGATTCAAGGCGTCGAAGAAGTGTTCACTATGCTCCTGTTTTCTCAAAGTGTTCAATGCACCGAAGGTCATGTACAGCTTGTTCTCGCGCTCCTGGTCCAGATCCGAATTGTCCTGGAGGTTTCTGAGCTTTCCCAACCAGATATGCATCTGGACGATCTGCTCTTCCGGACCCAGCCGATCGATGTACTTGATCCCGTTGTGGATTTCCCTGCAGAGTTCCTCTGCCTGTCGATTGGCTTCCCTGGCCTCTGCCCACTGGGAAATCTCTTCCCGGAGCTTTCTGGAGTTGGAACGAAACCGCTCCTGCCACTCCGGATCGTCGATCCGCTTGCGCACCCTGTTCCAGAATCTCTGAATCGGCCCTAGTTCCTTGGGGCCATACATCTCCCGCACCTTCCGTTCCAGCTCTTTCGCGAGATCCGTGGATGAGGAGAAGTCGTCCCGATCGGCCAGATGAAGAAGATCTTCGGCGATCTGTTCGATCACGGCAGCCGAAAAGTTGGAAGCGATCCGCTCACGAAGTTCTCCCAGCTTCTCCTGTCTCGATTCAGATCGTCGCTTGCGAACTTCCAGCAGTTGGGGGCTTTCCATGATCCCGCGAAGACGGTCTCGATGTTCGCTCAAACCGGCCATCAGCACGCGGGTTCGCGCCGCTTCCGCCGCGCCCACCGACCCTAACCCGTCGAGTTCCGCCTGTATCGCCGTCAGTCGCCGAACCTGGTCTTCCACCGATTCCAACTCGGACTCAAGGTGTTCCATGAATTCCACTGCCTGGTTGAACAACTCGATGTCCTGGCGACTCTTTCGTTCCTGTGCGGCAATCGTCTGCTCGGTCAGTTTATCGAGGGTCTCTTCAAAGTCCGGGTGGGGGTGTTCCGGAAGCCCTGCATCCAGCACGTCTTGAAGATCGGAGCACGATTGAGATCCGTGCACAGCCTTCCCGGTTGTCTCATCCACGGCTGCATTCTCCTTTCCCATGCCTCAGATTCATGATACCAGCGCCCGTCAGTCCCGAACAGGAACGCCTTTTCCTGGCCCATCGGCTGCCGGAATCGGGCACATGGCGAAAAATGAACTCGCCGTAGCGAATTTTTCGGATTGATCCGGACCTGGAGTTTTCCCCTGCCATCAATTTCATAAATTCTTTATTTACAACACTTACGCTGATTCTTCTCAAGCCGGCGGGACCCGGAATGTTCGATTCGACAAGGGGGGTTTCGGATACGAAACCCAATTTTCGATCAGCGGTGGCCGCGAAAGCGTCATTTGGGGATATGTATTAGGAGGGCGGATTCCCCGATTCCGAACAGGGAAAACAGTCGGGGTCGGAATCCAAGAAAATGAGCTCAATCGAGCGTCCTAGTAGGGGGAACCTTCATGGGAGAACCAAAGCGTGGATTAAGAGGCCTCGGCGCCCAGCTCCGTGAGATTCGAGAATCCAGGAAGCTGTCTCTGGACACCGTGGCGGAACTGACCGGAGGCTTCAAGGAGCCGATCACCAAGTCCCACCTTTCGAGAATCGAAAACGGGCTGGCTGAACCGACTTTTCGACGGATGTACGCCTTATGCCAGGTGTACAAGGTGAACATCACCTCCCTCGCCGAACTGTACGAGCTCGATCTTCGGAAAGAAGAACAGCGGCCACGGCTTTCGAACAAGACCTCACCGGACCAGATGCAGGAAGAGGCCAACGAGCTTTGCCTGGCCGGGGACTATGTAACGGCGCTGGCCGTCTATGAGATGATGCTGGATCAGGGCAAGATCCGGCTCAAAAATATGTCCGAAGACGAAACGGCGATTCACCTTCAGATCCGTCGAGTGAACTGTCTGATCCAGACGGCCCACTACTTCGCTGCCCGGGAGTGCGCGGAGAACATGCTGGATCATCCCGCCATATCCCCGATTCATCGCGCCTATTTCCTCCATTTCATCGCCGAAGCGGCGTGGCGCCAAAAAAAGATCAAGTATGCGGCGCTCTTGCTCGATGAACTGCCTGTCGCGATCCCGGAGGTCCGGGAAGACCCGCTTTATCCTTCTTTGCTCTGGACCAAGGGCAACATCGCGTTCGCCCAAAAACAGTTCGACGAAGCCCTGGACAGCTATCGGGAATCCGCCAGGCTGTTTGATTCGTACAAAATGATCTTCCAGAGCGGGTTTGTGAACCGGCTCACCGCGAATGTACATATCCGGAAAAAACAGTTCAGGAGAAGTCTTGAGATTCTACACAACGTACAACAACTTTCTGAAAAAAACGGGTATGAAAAGCTGACCGCACTGGTTCTGTCCGACCTGGCGTATATCGCATGGGAGAAGCAGGAATTCGACAAGGCAGAAGCCTACTGTCGAAAATCCAATGAATTCGCCCGGCCCAGAGAATATATCGATTTGATCTTCCGAAATTGTTTCTATCTTTGGAGAATCGCGGAAAGCAACGGGAACAAGCAAAGCGCGAAGATCAATCTCCGCACCTTGCGAACGTATCAAGGGCGGGTTCATGATTCATTGGACGAGTTGAGTGACTTTACTCGTTACATGGGTGGAGGTGCCCAATGAGTACACACAGGACCATCCGTACTTTCTCCGGGCTGGGGATTCTCTTCTTGCTGCTCGTCCTGGCCTCCCCATCGCTGTGGGCGGAAGTTGGAGCGGTGATTCCGGATGCCGGAAGCGACCCGACCATCGCCGACATAAACATCCTTCTTCACATTATCGACTCGCCGGACCCGGTTACAGGGAACATCTGGGTCCGTTACAATGCCGACTCATCCACCCGCTTCATCTTGAATGACGCCGGTTACCTGAACAACGACGGCCGGCCGGCCATCCTTGCCGCCGGCTCTCCGCGCCGACAACTTGCCGCCTGGTCCCGGAATTCGGCCCAAGGTTACGACGTGGTGCTCAGCCGGTTCGAAGCCGGAGGCTGGACCACACCCGAACCGCTGGCGGATGATCCGAACCTGGACGAGATGGATCCGGCCCTGGTCATGGACCCGGCTACCGGGAACGTGCATCTTTTCTACTGGGAAAACGGGGCGACCCCCCGGGTCATGCATCGGTGGACCGATCCCTCCCTTTCCTCCTGGTCCGTACCGGAACAGGTTTCGGCAGCCGGCGAAGCCGCGTGTCGCCCCGGCGCGGCTTTCCACAACGGCATCCTCCGGGTCGCCTACGAGCTTCACGACTACGGGTACGGCCAAACCCCGCGCCAGGTGGTGGTCGCCCGGCAGGACGGTTCTTCCTGGACCCCGGAAGTGGTCGCGATCAGCCAGCAGCCGGGGGAACTTCGGCCGGAACTGCACAGCCACAACGGTGTGCTCTGGATCGATTGGATCGACAGCGATTTCGACGCCGCCTGGACACGCATGGACGCCCAAGGGGTCTGGGAACCGATCCAGTACGAGCCATACGCCGACCTGGAAGAACGGGAGTTTCACGTGCGTGGCGCGATCCGATCGAAGGCGATCCATTGACGGAAGATCCTGCCGGGGAGGGAAAAGGGTGCTCGTACCATCCTCGGTGAAGAGGCAGGAGTTGAATCAGGCATCTTCACTGCGCTGCTGAAACGACGAGGGCCGGCCGGGGAATCCGACCGGCCCTCTTTTTACGCGGGGGAGAATACCTGTTTCAGCATTCCTTCGGAGGATTCTCGTCACTGCAGCACTTCCCCTTGCAGCACTCGTGGTATTTCTTGGGACACTCCCCCCCCTTGCCGCCGCCACCACCACCGCGACATTCTCTGCAGTCGTCGCACGCGATCAGCGTGCCGGCCGCCATCCGAACCACGGCAACGGCTCCACCCACGCAGGTCGCGCCGAACGTGGAGGCGCAAGAAGCGGCCAACGCCGTTCCCCCGACGATGGTGCCCGCGGCATTGAGAGCGCACATGGTGCAAGGCTTCCAGCAGGACAAGGGAATCGCTCCTTCCAGGTCCGGCAAACGGAATCTGGACGCGGCCCGGAACTGTGCCTCCTGAAACAACGGGAGGACCCGCCCGTACCACCGGAGAGAATGGAAACGATCCGCGATGCTGATGAACTCGGGACGGCTTTCCAGCCAGGCAGGATCCGACCCGGACCCTTGGGCGGCCGCCAGCGCATCGACGGTGGCCGAGTCCAGCAATTCGGTGTACCCGTTGATCCGGACGGTGATCGCTGGTACTCCGATTCCTTCCTGGGGGTCTTCCTTCAGGGAACTCCACGGCAATTCCATCTCGAACTGGTCCGGCCCGGCTTCATCGATGATCCGCACACCGTCGATGCTCAAACAGGTGGTTCGGGTGAACAGCGCGACCCGGGTTGCACCTGCCGACCCGGTTTCATCGACATCTCCGGCCAGGAAGGTCATCGAGCCGAGATCGTCCAGGGACGGAAGCGCGGCACCGGCGGCGCCGTTTTCCAGGGTCCCTGTCAGGCGGATTTCGTAACAGCCGCCCTCTTCGGAGAACCGGGTTCGAGCCTGGAAGTAATCCGAGTAATCAACCTGGAACAGGTTCCCTCCGGATTCGAACTGGAGAACCTGGGGGAGGAGCGGCAGGCCCTCCGCAGCATACCCGGCCGAGGCAACCGCCCCGATCAGAAACATGAATGTGACCCAATTCAGAGTTTTCCGGAACAATCTTCGCATGGGGTTCCTCCTTCTGGACCTTTCGGTCCGAATGAGAGGAGGCGTGGAGGCGGGATTGGGGAGGCGAAGAAAAGCTTGCTATTCGTATTCCCGTCGCGCCATAAGCGCGGCGAAAACACAGGATCCGGTCGCCAAAAGCGTCAACCCCCAGTCGGTGAAGCTTGATCCGGTCAGGATTTGGAACACGGCGAGCGCCAGTGTGTAGACGGCCATTCCGAACCAGAGGCCGGCGACCCACCGGCGTCCAGGTGGCGCAATCGACCCTGATCGAATTTTTTTGTTCAGCAGAACGCTCGGCAGGAGAATGCCGAACAGACACCACGCCGCGACAGCCGCCAGCACCGGGACCGAATGGGTGGCTCGCCACGAAACCAGGAACAGGATCGTCGCTAGGACCAGCAAGGCGAAGGCGACGGATCGTTTCTTGATGGAACCTGTTTGGAGTGTCGGCATGGTTACACCTCCTTGAATACGGAACCTGGAACCTGCTCTTCTTCGTAAAATAATATCACGTCTCACTCCTCGATTTGCACTCGATTTCGAAATCACCGTTGCACCTGAACAACACACTGCCCATCCGGTGGTGACTGCCGCCCAAAAATAAATCTGACCCTATATAAATTTGGGGATTTAAATAGGGTCAGATTTATTTTCGCCGTCATAACTGAATAATGGAGGCGTATGATGGGTAGGAAGTGATTGAAACCGAAGCCCTGGAGGTGCGACGATGTTCGAAAACATGGTGTTGTTCTGGTTCCTGGCCGGGCTGGTTCTGATCATCGCGGAGTTCGCCGTACCTGGTATCGTTCTGATCTTTTTCGGCGTCGGCGCCTGGGTCGCGTCGCTGACCACATGGATCGGCCTGACCGACTCGATGACTTCCCAGATCATTGTTTTCATCATCGCATCGGTCGTTCTCTTGATCTCCCTCCGCCGTTTCGTGAAGAACGCTTTCGTCGGCCGCGTCAACGCCGACGGTCTCAACCCGGACGACCTGGGGGAATTCGTCGGCAGGCAGGTCACCGTCCTGGAGACCGTCAACCCTGGAACCGGCCGGGGGAAAGTGGACTTTAAGGGAGCCCAATGGTCCGCCGCGTCCGACCAGGTGATCGAGGCGGGCAAGCTGGCTGAAATCATCCGGGTCGACGGGCTCACGCTGGTCGTCGGTCCCGCCGACAGGAAGGAGTCGTAATGGGTAACACAGGATTCATTATCACTGCCGGTATCGCCATACTGGTGATCATCACGCTCACCCGCACCGCGCGGATCGTTCCCCAGAAACAAGCCTACGTAGTGGAAAGGCTCGGGAAATACTCCAAAACGCTGAACGCCGGATTCCACATCCTGGTACCGTTTCTGGATCGGGTCGCCTACAAGCACACCTTGAAGGAAAACGCGGTGGATGTGCCGCCTCAAACCTGCATCACCCGGGACAATATCGCCGTGGAAGTGGACGGCGTTCTTTACCTGCAGGTCATGGACCCAGTGAAGGCGAGCTACGGCATCGAAAACTACATGTTCGCCTCCAGCCAGCTTGCCCAGACCACCATGCGGTCTGAAATCGGCAAGCTGGAACTGGACCGCACTTTCGAGGAACGGGACCAGATCAACGGCGCCATCATCGAAGCGGTCGACAAGGCCAGCGACCCGTGGGGCGTCAAGATCACCCGGTACGAGATCAAGAACATCCAGCCTCCCAAGTCGGTGAAAGACGCCCTGGAAAAGCAGATGCGCGCGGAACGGGAAAAGCGGGCCGCCATTGCCGAGTCGGAAGGGGAACGGCAGTCCAAGATCAACGTGGCCGAGGGAACCAAGCAGGAAGCGATCAAGCGGTCCGAAGGCGAGAAGATGAAACGGATCAACGAAGCCGAGGGGCGGTCCGCCGAAATCAAGATGGTGGCGGAAGCGACCGCCGAAGGAATCCGGAACATCGCACGGGCAATCCAGGAGCAGGGCGGTCGAGACGCGGTGAATCTCCGGGTCGCCGAACAGTACGTGCAGGAGTTCGGAAAAATCGCAAGAGAATCCAATACGGTCATCATCCCGTCCACCCTGAGCGATCTCGGGGGAATGGTCGCCTCGGTGACGAGCCTGCTGAAAGGTACCGGAAAAACCGGCGGAAGCGTGGCTCCGGGAGCCTGATTTTTCCCAGGGACCTGCCTTGACAAGCCGAGAGGCCGATTTTATCCAAACGGTGTCAGGGCGGAGGGCCCGGACAGAGTTCAGGTGAAATAAGCAAGAAAGGAGGACTCACCATGACACTGGCACGTTGGAACCCGTTTCGCGAGATGGAGGAGATCCTCGATCGAATGAACCGGACCGTAACCGGCCGGCCGCTTCTCCAGGGCAGCGGCAGCCAGGAAACGATGGCGGTGGCCGACTGGACGCCCTCGGTGGACATCAGCGAAACCGACGACGAATACCGGATCAAAATGGAAATTCCGGAAGTCGACAAGAACGACGTGGACGTTTCCGTGAACCAGGGCGTGCTCCTGATTACCGGCGTGCGCAAATCGGTCCAGGAAGAGAAAGGCGAGAAATACCACAGGGTGGAACGGGCGTTCGGAAGTTTTGCCCGCAGCTTCACCATTCCCGATGACGTGGATGAAGATGCCATCACCGCCCGGTTCAAAGACGGGATGCTCTATCTCCAGCTGAAGAAATCCGAGATGACCAAACCGAAAACCATCAAGGTGAAGGTTTCGTAATCGGCCACTCTCGGCGACAACCGAAAACAACAGGGGGACGGAAACGTCCCCCCTTTTTTTAACCCTAATCGAACAATCATTCACGGCGAAAACCGCTGAAGCTCGTTTCATAGCACACCATTCCTGGCCGTACACCATTCCTGGCCGTACTCACCTTCATCAAGGCTCCCATACGATTGGGTATGCTGCGCTTGCTGAAGGCTGTGTTCGGCCCGGCCCGGCGTCGTTCACCCTGGAAATCGCCCGGGATGGGCGCTTCGGCTTTCCTTCCGTTCGATCGAGTTTCGAAACGACCCGCCGAAAGATCTCCATTTCAATGATGAAATCGGCGCGACTCTTACCCTCCCTCTTCGAATGTTCTAAACTATCTTCGCTCGTCCATGGAGGTTCCTTCCCGCGATGCTATCAGCCTACAAAACGGCCGCCCAACGGCAGGAGCTATGGCTCCGTCCCGATAATCGAACGACGGATCAGAACGAACCGGCGTCGCGGAGGGAACATTTCATGTCCTATCGCCGTTTTTCGACAGCCGGTTAGGCGGGAGGCATGGAACACACAGGAATCTCCGGAGCAGCCGTAACCATCGCCCTTGCGCTGGCCGCCGGCACGATGGCCCAGGCGATAGCCCGCCATGTCAAGCTGCCGGGCATTGTGCTCCTGCTGGGAGCCGGTGTCCTGCTGGGACCGGACGGCCTCGGCCTAGTGCTTCCCAAAACGCTGGGACCGGCCCTGCAGATGCTGGTCGGTTTCGCCGTGGCGGTCATTCTGTTCGAAGGCGGTCTCAATCTTCGTATCAAGCGGTTGCGCCGGGAGGCCCGGACCATCTGGGCACTTCTCACCGTCGGCGCCTTGATCACCGGTGTCGGTGGGGCGCTGGCCGCCCGCGGGATCATGGGTTGGGACTGGAGGCTGGCCGCCCTTTTCGGCTCCCTGGTGATCGTGACCGGCCCCACGGTGGTAACTCCGCTTCTGCGCAGGATCCGTGTGACTCACCGGGTGGAAACGGTCCTGGAGGCGGAGGGGGTGTTCATCGACGCCATCGGCGCGGTGGTGGCGCTGGTGACCTTGCAAGTTGTGATCTCCCCGGCGGTGGAAGACGTGGCGTTCGGCGCCCTGGACGTGTTCCGCCGGATCGGTTTCGGCATGGCGACCGGGGTGGTTTGCGGAGTTCTGCTCGCCCTGCTGTTGCGGGTGAAGCGAATCGTTCCCGAAGGGCTGGAAAACGTGCTGACCCTGTCCGTCGCGCTGGCGCTTTTCCAGGTCAGCAACGCGATCCTCCCGGAGAGCGGGATCACCTCGGTCACCGCGGCGGGACTGGTAGTCGGGAACATGCGGACCCATGTCGGGGAGGACCTCCGGGAGTTCAAGGAACAGCTCACGGTTCTGTTCATCGGGATGCTGTTCGTGCTTCTGGCGGCGGACGTACGGATGGACGAAGTCCGGTCCCTGGGGATGCCGGGCGTCCTGACGGTGATTGCCCTCATGTTCCTGGTTCGGCCGCTCAACGTGGCCGCCTCCACCCTGGGATCAGACCTGACATGGAAAGAGCGATCATTCATCGCCTGGCTGTCTCCCCGGGGCGTCGTCGCCGCCGCCGTCGCTTCCCTTTTCGCCCAGGACATCGCCGACTTCGGCATTCCCGGAGGCGAAGACCTGCGGGCGCTGGTGTTCCTGGTGATCGCGGTCACCGTCCTGCTGCAGGGGTTGACTGGTGGAACGGTCGCCGCCGCGCTCGGACTCCGGCGGCCGGGGCACCAGGGATTCCTGGTGGTCGGCGCCAACGAGTTGGGGCACGTCCTCGGAAATCTGCTTCGGAATCACGGCGAGGCGGTCACCTTCGTCGACCACAACCCGAACGCCTGTCACGTGGTGGAACAGGATGGTTTCCCGGTGGTTTACGGGAACCCACTGGAGGACAGGACCCTGCAACGGGCCCGGGTCGAAGATCGGGCCGCTCTTGTCGCGGTGAGCCGGAGTGACGAGCTGAACTACACCATCGGCAAGAACGCCCTCGAGCGCTACCGGATGAACAGGGTATTCATCGCCGCCGGCCGCTCCCAGTCGACCATCCACCCGCGGATGATCCGTGAAATCGGCGGGAAGGTTCTCTTCGGAGAAGCCAGGGACCTGGAGTTGTGGTCCCTCCGGTTGCGCCGGCGGTTTGCCGAAGTTCGGACCTGTCGCGTTTCGGGATCGCCGGAAGATCCGCCCCCCGGGAATACACCGGCCAACCTTCTCCTGCCGCTGTTGGTCGTGAGCCGCGGGAAGGTCCAACTGTTCCATGACGGCCTGGCCCTGAAGAAAGACGATCAGATCCACGTAGCGCTGTTCGGAGAACTGCGCGAGCAGGCTGAGAACTGGCTGGCGCGACAGGGCTGGATGCTGGAACCGCTGACCGACTCTACGGCACAGGAAATCCCCGGTCCCGCATCAAGGCATCGATCGTAGCGTCGCGACCCCGGAACGCCCGGTACGCTTCCGCCGGATCCACCGAGTTTCGAGGCGCGAACAGGTGGTCCACCAGTTTCTTCGCCAGATCCTTATCGTAGAACCCGCCCGGCGCTTTGGCGAAAGCCTCCGCTGCGTCGGAGGTCAACACATCGGCCCAGAGGTAGCCGTAGTAACCGGCTGAATAACCTTCGCTGGAAAAGATGTGGCCGAACTGCGGGCTGCGGTGCCGCATGACGATTTCCTTCGGCATGTGCAGCTTCGCCAGCGCCTGTTTTTCGAAGGCGTCCGGATCGATGCCGGCCGGATCGGTGGTGTGATACATCATGTCCAGGAGGGCCGAAGCCAGGTACTCGGTGGTCTGGAACCCCTGGTTGAACGTGGCCGCTCTTCGAATTTTCGCCACCAGCTCCGCCGGGATCGGCTTTCCGGTTTTGTAATGAACCAGGTAGTTGTCGATCACCTTGTCGGTCAGCAGCCACCGCTCCAGGAGCTGGGACTGGAACTCGGTGTAGTCCCGGACACCTCCGTTCAGGGTCGGGTAATCCGCATTGGATGACAGGTAATGGAGTGCGTGGCCGAACTCGTGGAAGAGGGTGCGGGCGTCGTCCAGGGAGATCAGGACCGGTTCGCCGGGGGCGCCCTTGATGAAGTTGGCGTTGTTGGAACCGAGGACCGTGGTCGGCCCGTCCACCGTGTCGTGGTCACGGTAGGTGGTCGCCCAGGCGCCGGACCGTTTTCCCGGGCGCGCGAACGGATCCAGGTACCACAGACCGACCAGGTCGCCGGTGTCTTTGTTGGTCACTTCCCAAACCTTCACATTTTCCTGGAACACCGGCACCGAGCCGTCGTTCACCGGCGTGAACTTGAAGTGGAACAGTTCCCCGGCCACGAAGAACATCGCCTCCCGGAGCTTGTTCAGTTGCAGGTACTGTTTCACTTCGTCCGAATCCAGGTCGTACTTGGCCCTCCGCACCTTCTCGGCATAGTAGCGGTAGTCCCAGGGCTCGATCGTGATGCCGGCGCCTTCCTGGTCGGCCAGCGCCTGCATGTCCCGCACCTCTTCCTTCACCCGGGCCAGGGCGGCCGGCCAAACCTCTTCCATCAACGCCATGGCGTTCTCCGGCGTCTTGGCCATGCGGTCTTCCAGTCGCCACTGGGCATAGTTGTCATACCCAAGCAGCTTCACCCGCTCGTCCCGGAGTTTCAGGATGTCGGCGATCACCGCGTTGTTGTCGTGCTCGTCTCCGTTGTCTCCGCGGGAGTAATAGGTCCGCCAAACCTTCTCCCGCAGATCCCGCTGATCCGAATAGGTCAGGAACGGGTCCATGGAGGAGCGCGTGTTGGTCACCGCGTACTCCCCTTCGTGGCCCCGCTCCTTCGCCGCGGCGGCGGCGGCCTGGATGAACGAGTCGGGAAGACCGCCCAGCTGCTCTTGATTCAGATAGGTGACGTACCCTTCCTCGTCCGCCAACACGTTGTTGGCGAATTTCGTTTGCAGCGTCGCAAGCTGCTTGTTGATTTCTCCGTAACGTTTCTTCGCTTCCCCTCCCAGGGTGGCGCCGTTTCGGGCGAACTGGTTGTACACCAGCCAGACCAATCGCTGCTGGTCCGGTCGGAGCGCCTTCTTCTCGTCGCTCTCGTACACCGCCTTCACCCGGCGGAACAGCGGCTCGTTCTGGATGATCTTCGTTCGGAACTCGGCCAGCTTGGGAGCCATTTCCTTCTGGATGACGCGGAACTCCGGGACGGACAGGTTGGAACTCCAGATCCCCCAGTACGCCATCACCCGGTCCAGTTCCCGTCCGGACCGTTCCATGGCGACGATGGTGTTTTCGAAGGTCGGAGGTGCCGGGTCGGAGGCGATCGCCTCGACTTCCGCCAGCCTGTCGCTCATCGCCTTTTCCAGCGCCGGCGCCAAATCGTCCAGGTTCATCCGGTCGAAGGCCGGAACGCCTCCATACGGACCGGTCCATTCGGCCAAGAGAATGTTATTGGTTTCCATCGGTTTCTCCGCGCAACCGGCCAGGGAAAGGGCGGCGATCAAAACGAAAACGACTCTGTTGAGAGGGGAAAGGCGCATGGCGGGGACTCCTGTGCTTTCGGGATGAACCCATATAGTAGCCAAACCGGCGAATTTCGGCATCTCGGTCTCGATGGATAGAGTATATAGAACGATCACAGGTTTGCGGGAAATCGACCCGCCGTTCGTGGACTCTGGGGGCGGGCCGTTCCATCTGTTCCGAACCGTTCTTCGAAACAGATCCAGATGCACGGGCCGGCTGGAGCGTGGTGTGGTTCGGCCAGCCCTGGAGCGGGAATCAGGAAAATGCTGGTATTCTGTCGATCGTAATGCCGCACCTACTCCTCTATGACGGCCTGTGCGGTTTGTGCAACCGTACGGTCCAGTCGATTCTGAAGCGGGATCCTGTCGGCCGGTTCCGGTTCGCTGCCCTCCAAAGTGAGCTGGGGCGGCGGTGGCTGGCCGATCTGGGCCGGTCGTCCGAATCTTTCGATTCGATCGTCCTGATCGTGGATGAAGGCTCGCCGTCGCAACGGGTCTTGACCAGGAGCGTCGCGGCGATGTTCATCGCCGGGCAGGCAGGCGGATGGTGGAGGATCCTGGGCCTGTTCCGGTTCCTCCCACCGAAGGTTCTCGACTATTTTTATAACCTGATCGCACGGAAACGTTACCGATGGTTCGGCAGATACGACTCCTGCCCGTTGCCGGAGGAACCGTTCCGCGACAGGTTTCTGGATTGACGGCTCCTTCGGTAAAATAAATCTGACCCTATTTAAATCGGCTTTTCCTTATTGTCGTCGGGGCCGGGATTGGCTATGTCCTTTGCGGTTTGGCCGAAGGAGGTGAGGCCGCCCAGGGCGCCGAGGCCCATGGATTCTACGGCGGAGGAGGGGACGATAATCATGGAGCCTTTCTGGCGCAGGCCTTCGTAAACCATGTTCATGGCCCGGAGGTGCAGGGCGACCGGGTTGTCCTTGTACTGTTCGGACGCCTTGGCGAACTTCTCGGCGATCTCGGTCTCGGCGGGCCCCAGGATGATGCGGCTCTGCCGCTCCCGTTCGGCGTGGG
>CAZZIV010000021.1:0-21012 GCA_964654385.1 uncultured Acidobacteriota bacterium
CCTGACTGGCATCTTCGGCTCCTCGCTACGGTCCCTCATGCATAAATCGGGCTAGGGCAGGAACCGGGCAGGGTTTTTCAGCTTGTTGGGCAGGTACTCGTCGATCACGTAATTCAGCCCCCACTTCGCCAGGGCCTGCTGTTCCGCTCTTTTTCCCATCTTGATCATCTGGCGCAGCGCCTTCGCCCAAGGCTTATGGAACTGAAAAAACGGGTCGTTTTTCAGAGCATCCTTGGCCCGCTTGACATCCACATCCTTCAGCGGATGGGTCGGGAGCTTGTAGTCCACAATATCCTGGGGCGTCACGCCGAGGAACCGTGTCTTGGGAACGCAAAAGAACTGGTTCACATGGGCGGCGTTTCCCGATCCCACCTTCAGGGTTCGGTAGATGTTGGAAATTCCATACGGATCGCAGTCCACAAAGGCGTACACCGGGATCTTGCACTGGTCCGAGAGACGGCGCACGAATCGGCGGGTGGCCCGGGTCGGCACGCCGGCCATGGAGATCAGGATGCAGTGGGCCTTCTTCCAGAACTTGTGGGACTGGAGCCGCTGGAACATACCGCCGGTCTCGATGCACAGGATGAACTTGGCGGGAGTTTCGAACGTCAACTGCTCCACCAGGGAAGGGATGGAGTACGCGCCGGAACCGAAACGGGTGCAGTCGATTTTTTCGGTCTTGCCGGTTTCCATGTCGGTGTCGTAAACGATCAGTTCGCCGGCCACCGCCCCGCCGTGCTCGTCCGGCACGTAGCGAAGTTGCTCCCGGCTGACCCCGTGGATGGAAAACATCGCCTCGATGTCGTCCATCACCGTATCCGATTCGGACTGCTCGTCGAACTTGGCCTCGGCCCAGTTCTTGGACTGGTAGTACGCGTCCCGCTTGGTGGCGAAATCGGAGGTCTCGATCAGTTCCTTGGAAAGAGCCATCATCTTCATGGTCTGGGCGAAGGTCTTGGCGGTGGCGACGGTCAAGGTCCGCGTGGACCGCCCCTTGCCGATCTGGAAGTACCCTTTCTTCAAGTCATAGCTCACGTTGCTCAGGGAGCGGACCGGGAAAGAGACTTCCGGCTTTTCCAGCTTGTCGATCCGTTTCGACATATTCACGGCCAGCGCCTTCATCGCCTTGATGGTCACCCGATCCAACCGGGCCTTCTCCGTTTTCGGTGACTTCATGATTCTCCCGTCCGCCCCGGCAGGCCGCGCCGCCGTCGCATCGCCGCTCCCGGCCGGACGCCTTTCCGGCCGCTTCATTATGGCATGAGTACGGCTACATCATCGTCCCGGCCGGCGGTTCTTCCCGCTCCTTCGCCCGGTTCTCGAACCGGGCCAGGGCTCCGTCCAGCCAGTTCAGCATCTGCTTGGGACCCAGGGCGCCGGTGGAACGAACAACCACCTTCCCCTGGGCGTCGATCAGCATGATCGTCGGGTAGCCGGACACCCGGTACCGTTCCGCGAGTTCCTCTCCTTTGAACCCCCGGATCGACTCGGTCCCCTCGGCATCCACTCGAACCGGAACCACCTGTTCCATCGCCGACGCCACCGCCGAATCATGAAACGTGTGCTTGTCCATCTGCTTACACGGGCCGCACCAGACGGCGAAAAAGTCCACCAGCATCGGTTTCCCTTCCGCCTCCGCCCGTTCCAGGCCGGTGGCGAAATCGTTCCAGGCGACCTCGGCCGCTCCCGCCTGCCCGGCCCCTTGACTCCAGGCGGGACCGGCGTCCGGCGAGGTCCGCTGCCGGACGATCCCCAGGGTGAACATCCCCAGGGCGGCGCCCAGGAGGAGAATTCCGACAACCCCGGCGCCGACCTCGAGCTTGTCCGGCCCGGCGGTTCCCAGGTCGTCCCGTCCCCGCTTGCCGTCTCCGGTGGACGGAACCAGCAGGAGGATCGTCGCCAGGATCGACGCGAACAGGAGCAAAAGGTCCGGGACCGTTCCCCGCATCCCTGTCAGAAGGAATCCGATCCACGCCATCCATACGCCGGTCGCCACTCCCAGCCACCGGGCCCAGCTCCATCGCCGCAAGAAGCCGAAGCCGACCAGCAGAAGGAGCAGGCCGATCAGGATCTCCGCCGGACGGAACCCATCCGCCAGGCGCAGCATCCCGCCCAGGAACATCAGGGCCAGGATGCCGTAGGTCAGCGCGCCGAAAATCAAACCGAAGGGCATAGACGATCCTCCCCTTCCGGCCGGATCCAGGTGCAGGCTCCCCGGCCGGGTCGATCCATGATCGTACGCTCGAATGACCGAAATCGCCAATGTTCGCCGTCTCCCAGGACCGGTGCTCTTGCATCCTGGCGAGGGACCTTCCACTCGAAAGGGACCCGGGAAACGCTGGCCCTGGACGGCGGATCGAGGCATCATGTCGACGGGAGGTTTTCCTATGCGGTTTTCCGTTCCCGGTCTGGTTCGTCGATCCACCCGGCTGTTACCCGCTCTCGGGTTCGCCGCGTGCCTTCCTTTTCTCCCCGGAATCGATCTAGCCTCCGAACCCTCGGCATCCATCGCGATCGCCGTCCACTCCCGGGAATCGGCGCCGGGGGAGCCGGTCCGGATCCTGGTCCGCACCGAGGAGCCGCTGGCCGACCTGAGCGGCCGTTTCCTGGATGAACCGGTGGCGTTCCTTCGGCTGGACCGTTCCACCTGGACCGGATGGAGCATGATCCCCCTGGAACGGGAACCTGGTGCCGGCGCCGTGGAACTGACCGGTCGAACCGCCGGCGGAAAACCGGTCGCGGCGACCCGGGCCGTCACCATCCGGGAGAAGCCGTTCCCCGTGGAAAAGCTTACGGTCTCCTCCAGGTACGTGGAGCCTCCCCGGGAGGTGAAGGAGCGCCTGGCGAAGGAGCGGGCCAGGCTGAAGAAGATCTATCTCCGCAGGGAGCCGCTGGCTCTCCCGTCGAAACCGTTCGTCCGCCCGGTGTCCGGGGAGCCGACCTCCGTCTTCGGCACGCGCCGCCTCTTCAACGGGAAGCCCCGCTCCCCCCACCCGGGCCTGGACCTGCGGGCCGCTTCGGGAACACCGGTGGCCGCTTCGGGAGACGGGATCGTGGTCCTGGCCCAGGACCTGTACTACTCGGGCAACACGGTGATCCTGGACCACGGCGGCGGACTGTTCACCCTGTACGCCCACCTCTCGAGAATCGACGTGAAGGAGGACGCCTCGGTGAAGGCCGGCGATATCCTGGGCCTTTCCGGCGCCACCGGCCGGGTGACCGGTCCCCACCTTCACTGGGGGGCCAAGATCGGCAACCGGCCGTTCGACCCGACGGCGCTGCTGGACCCGGCGCTTTTCGAGGAGTGAGCGCTCGCACCTGGAGAGTGAAACCGTCCACAATTCCATCTTGGCAAATGCAAGCGGCATGGGTTAAAAGAGGAGGATATTTCCGGGGAAGCTCACGAACGAATCCGCTTCCTGCCGCCATTCCCTGGAATTCAGGAACCGTCGGATCGTGGCGATGGCCGCGGGGAAGAGGAGATTCTAATGATCGGCCTTTCACATTCTCTCAATCGTTCTTTCGGGTTTCCCTGGCTCGCGCCGCTGATTGCACCGCTGGCGCTGGCGGTTCTCATTTCCCCGGCTGTCGCGGAAAATGGCGACATCTCCGATTCACCATGGAACTTCTCTCTGAAGGCCGGGGGCCAGGACGGTAGTTCCTCGCTCGGTTTCGAATTCCGGTACGACACGATTCATCCCGGTATGAATTTTCACATTTTCGGACGTTACGACGCCCTGGAGGATAACAGGGGGCTCGGCGCCATCGACGACCGCAAGTACGGCGGGGGCCTGGCGTTTTCCAAAACCTTGCCGGACAAGGCGAATTATTTCCTGGGCGGTTCGTTCCTTGGAGAAGGAGACGAAAGCTTCAGCCAAGTCTACCTGGGAGGAAAATGGAAACTTTCGGACAGCGCCCTGCTGGCGGGATCGTACGGCTTCGGCCTGGGCGATGAAAAGGAACTCCTCCGCACCTCGACGCTATCCTACACGGGGGAAGCGGTCGATTGGCTACGGGTCGGCGGGGAGTGGTTCCTCCGGGGAGGAGAGGAAATCGATTTCCACTACCGACTGACCGATCCCGGCGGTGAGAACATACATGGAATCGACGGGCAGTTGACTCAGGTGGTTCGAGGGACGATCCTGCTGGGATTGCGCGGAGACGTGGACCTGACGGAAAAGGACGGCGTGGGCCGCAACTGGTCCGGATTCTTCTTCGTGGCCTTCCAGCCGGGATCGGGCCGCACGGGCCGGGTCCGGCTGGGCATCAACAGGAATGACGTAGTTTCCTACCCGAGGATCCTTCGCCGGGTCCGCGCCACAGCGCCCTCTGCGCCGCCGTTGGTCTTGACCCCCCCGTCCGCCACCGTGGTCGGCTACACCGGCGACACGGTTCTTTTCACGGTCTCCGGCGGCGTGCCGCCGTACACCTGGAGCAACGGTGGAGACGGTGGCGCCCTCACCGTCCTCAACGCTACACAGGCAGTCTGGGATGAGGATTACGATTTCTGCGATATCACCGGGACGGCCACGGTGACGGTGACCGACTCGGAAGGGAACAGCGTCACGGTGATTATCGATATCCCAACGGAGGTCTGCTGATCGGAATCCGAATCATGGAAGCCGCCAGGTACCGTCGATATCATTGGGGTACATGATGTCCTGGTTCCGGAAGAAGATCCCTGCGATGACGCAATCGGGAACCTTCGGCGAGATCGGGACGGTCCCTTACGCATAGAGCGGGCAGTGCAGGACATTAGTGCTTCTCCGCCGCCTCCAGGGCGCCGCGGATCGCGCGGAGCCGCTTCTCCCGGTCCTTCACGAACCGCTCGATCCCGGCCAGGATGCTGTCCGGGTCCAGGTGCGCCTCGGCGATGATCTCCTCCAGGCTGCCGCCGGTCCTCCACCGATCGTCCCAGTCGGCGCCCATGGAGTACTCGGCCACCACCGGGTGGGCAATCCAGTCGGTGGACACCCGGAGGCACCGGTTGGTGATCATCATGGCGTCCCAGCGGTCGGCGTCGCTGAACACGGTGTTCCGGTATTCGGCGCTCTGCCGGTCCAGCAACTGGGGGCTGATCGCCGCGACGATTTTCACATTCAGGCCGGCCTTCTCCAGTTCGGGCAGGATCGCAACGGTGTTGGCGGTGGACATGGTCCCCTGCACGTATACGGTGCCCATCTTCGGCCGGTCTTCCCGGTAAGGACGGATCACATACGCCCCCTTGGCCGCTTCGAAGTGGGACGCCATTCCCAGCGCCTCCCGGTCCGGGATCTCCACCGCCGGCCGGGTGAGATGCAGGGCGATCACCGGCCGGTCGAGGCGTAAGGCCGCGGCCAGGACCACCGGAACCTCGTTATGCTCCCAGGGATGCAGGTCGATGCAGTGCCCGTCCGGGAACAGCTGGGTCACGCCGGTGGCGTAGATTCCGAAATGAGTCCGGGAGTCCTCGGCGGTTTCCGGCCCGGAATGGCCGGCGACCCAGATCACTTTGCCGATCTTCAGGTCGGTGTCCTGGGCCAGTTGGCTCAACAGCCGGAAGGCGCCGTATTTCAGGTAACTGAAGGATCCGTAGGTGGAACAGGCGCCCCAGAATCCGTTGAATCTCTTCATCGGATCGTCGGCCAAGTTCACCGTGGCCATGCCGGCCATGATGCCTGCATTGGCGAACTCGGTGATCTCCTGGGGAATCACCGTCCCCCGCACGTTGTCGGTCCGGTGGTACCAACCCCAGCCTTCCTTCCCGTCCCAGCCCTTGGCCAGGCCGGACAGGTTGGTGGAATCGGCCAGGTCGGCGGAACAGCCGACCACCAGGGGCCGGTCGTACTTCGCCCTGGCGTAGGTGTTGACCCAGGCGCCCCACTTGGCGAAGGCGGCCCGGTTCGGGGCTTTCTCCCCCGGCTTCGCGAACATCGACTCGGGATAGTTTTTCTCATCGAGAATCGTCTCATCCTCGAAAATCCCGGCGCCTTTGCGGCCCAGGTTCATGTTCGGCATCGAATCGGGAACCTGTCCGGCCAAGTCCACCAGCCGGTCGGAAAGGTATCGAACCAGTTCCGGTTTTCCGGCCAGGACGCTCATTGCGATCTTGAAGTTCGACTCCATCTGGGCCTTTCGCGCTTCCGGATCCTCCGGCGCGGGCCGGTCGACCCCCTCGTAGGTGACGCCGTACTTCTCCATGAAATCTTTGCGCACCTTCCAGAACGGCTCGCTGTTCATCTTGTGGGCTGCGCCGTGGGACTTGTTGTCGTAAACGCCGTAACCCCGTCCTTTCCGGGTCTTGTGCCAGGAAACGCACGGCACGTTGTCCGGGTTCTCTCCCCGGGCCGCTTCCAGGATCGACCGGGTCACTCCGGACCATTCACTGCCGCGGTCGGTTCCGGAAACCTTCCAGCCGTACGGCCGGAACCAATCTTCGGGAGTGCCGTGGACCACCTGGTCGATCGGAGTGTTGTCGATGCCGAAGTTATTCCAGTCCACCAGGAAAACCAGGTTGGACAGACCGAGCCCCCACGCCGAATTCTTGGTTTCGTGGCTGACGCCGGGAGTCAGGCCCCCCTCTCCTTCCAGGGCGAACACTTTCACTTCCGGCACGCCGGCCATTTTAAGAGCCAACGCTTCTCCGGCCGCCGCCGGCATGCCGTGGCCGGAAGGTCCGGTGTTGAACTTGAGAATCAGGGTCTTCCCTTCCATTTCGGCATGGCCCGCCAGCCCTTTGTTGTGCCGGAACACCATCAGGTCTTCCCAGGTCAAGGCGTACTTGCCTCCGTCGGGAAAGGCGAAGCGGTCGTCACCGTCGGCCTGGTGGCGTAACCGCATCGCCTCGTTCAGCACGGCGAGGGTGGTATAGATCAGCGGTACCGTGTGCCCGGCGGACAGGACGAAACGATCGCAATAGGTCCGCCAGGGCCGCAGCACGTCCCACCGCATGGCGCCGGAGAGCAGGGTGGCCAGCAAGGCGTGCACCTTGGAGCGGGAACCGCCGGGGTGGCCGCTCTGCCGGTAGTTCAAGGTCAGGTCGATCATCTCGTCCACGAGATCCTTGGTAGCCTCCCAGTGGTCGAACGACTTCTCCGCCTCCTCGTACAGGGCCTCCGCATTCGTCAGTCGGACTTCGCTCACGATCTCTCCCTCCGGCGGGCCGTCCCGCCTCCCGGACGCGCGTTAACGAGAATTCTTCTTCATGAACTCCTGGATCCGCGCCAGCCCTTCCTCGATCGCCTCAAAAGAAGACGCGTACGAGAAACGGATATGCCAGCCGTCCTCGGTCACCGGCGTGCCGAAATGGATGTCGGCCAGGACCGCCACGCCGGCCTCGTTCAGAAGCCGTTTTCTGAACTGTTCGCTGTCCTCCGCGCCGATCATGGCGCATGCTTCGGTGACGTTCGGCCAGACGTAGAATGCTCCCCCGGGGCTGGAGCAGGTGAAACCGGGGATCTCGTTCAGTCCCGCGACGATCTTGTCCCGCCGCTTCAGGAAGATATCCCGCATTTCCAGCGGCTTCTCCTGGGAACCGTTCAGCGCCTCCACCACCGCCCACTGATTCGGATGGGCGGGGCAGGAATCGGTGTTGGTGACCCAGCGGGTCATCACCGGGGCCAGTGCTTTGTTGGCCACGTACCCGATCCGCCAGCCGGTCATGGCGTAGGTTTTAGACGCCGAGTCGGCGATAATGGTTCGTTCCTGCATCCCGGGAACCGAGGCGATGCTCTGGAAAGCGTCGTCGTACACCAGGCCGGAATACACTTCGTCGGAATAGATCCAGAGGTTCTCGTACGGACGGACGATTTCAGCGATCTCTTCCAGTTCCTCGCGGCTCAACACGCCGCCGGTCGGGTTCCCGGGGCTGCAGAGGATCAGCAGCCGGGTGTTTTCGTTCACCTTCGTCCGGAGATCGTCCAGGTCGAACACGAACCCCTTGGCCTCGCGAAGGTTCAGTTCCACCGGCACGGCGCCGTGGGCCTGCACCTGGGATTTGTAGATCGGGAAACCGGGATTGGGGTAGATCACTTCATGGCCGGCCCCGTAATCGGTGACCGAGAGGATCGAGTAGGCGATGAACGGTTTGCCGCCGCAGCCGACGACCGTGTCTTCGGCGTCCACATCGATCCCCCGGGTGCGGGAGAAGAACCGGGCCACCGCGTCCCGGACCTCCGGAATCCCCGGCGAAGGGGTATAACCATGCCGGCCGTCCCGGATCGCCTGGATCGCCGCCTCGCAGATGTTGTCCGGAGTCGGGAAATCCGGTTGACCGATGCAGAACGAGACGATCTTTCGCCCTTCGGCCTGCAACCGCCCCACCTCCCCGAGGACGACGAACGCGTTTTCGGTACCAAGGTCATCGGCCCTTCTCGAAATTTTACTCATCCAGATACTCCCTGGACCCGGACCGCTCCGGAATCACAACCATTTTCTACGGAATAGCGTGGAATTGTAGCTGGAAAGAGGGCGCCGCAGCAAGCGGCGGCAGTGATTCAGGGAAGGTCCGGGGTCAGGCTCTCCAGGTCTTCCTGGATCTTCTCGAGGCTCCGGCGAAGCCGGTCGGACATCTCCTGCTCCTTGAGATCCCGCTTCAGTTCACGGATCGCCTTCTGGATCCCCTCCGCCCTGGGGTCCGGCCCGAACACGCCGGTAACGCCTTCCCGGAGCAGGGTCACCGTGTCCGCCTTCCGGTCCCGGATCCGCTCCACCTGGAATTCCTTCCGGCTCCACCCCCCCAGGCGCCGGGCGATCGCTCCGCTGTCGGCCACCGTCTCTCCGTCCAACCGGACGATCAGGTCTCCGGCCTGGAGCCCCGCCCTGGCCGCCGGTGATTCCGGCTTCACCGAGCCGACCAGAACTCCGGCCCCGGGAGAGCCTCCCAGATGATCCCGGAGTTCCTCCGGAATATCGATCAGATCAATCCCCATCCGGCTGCCCGGGAAGAAATACCATTGTACCGACCGGTCTCCTTCGGGCACCTTCCGGAGGAACCGCTCCAGCCGGTCTTCCAGGACCGATTCCGACGCCACCCTGGGGACCTTCGGAATTCGGGATAGAACGTCCGGAACGGTCTCCACGTGCAGGGTGATGTTTCCGCCGGGCGGCGGCGACCCGAGCACCACGGCAATCTTCTTTTCCTGTCCGTCCTGGAGGATCCGGAGGGAAAGGCCGGCGCCCGGCCCGGCGTTTGCGACCTTCTTTCCCAGGCAGGACAGGCCGCACCGGTCCGATCCGTCCACGGCCAGGATCCTGTCCCCGGCCTGGAGGCCGGCGGTCTCCGCCGGGGAGCCGGGAACCACCTCCACGATGATCAGCCCCTGGCCCTCCTGCTCCTGCAGGGAGACTCCGAGCCAACCGTGATCGTCCGACCCGACCGTTCCGGACGCCGCCTCTCCTGTGGCGCCGGAAACCACCGCCACGCTGAACAGGCAGACGACGACGGAGGCGAGAACACCGGCCGCCGATCGTTTCCTGCTGGTTCTCCGCACAAACATTCCGGACCTCTTTTCCGATAGGAACCACCGTGGGAGCACAGGGTAATACGATTCGGCCCGGAGGAAAGACGGAATCGCGTCCCCTCTCTTTCGGGGTAAGATGCCCTGTCCACGGCAGATCCTCCGGGGCGCCCTGCGGGCTCGCCGTGGATTCCCTGTGGATATCCGGCGGAAACCCTGCGGATGCCCCGTGGAACATCTGCTCTCCGGTATTCGCAGATGTGGAAAAGTTGTGGAGAAATGAACCGTGACCGAACGGGAATTTGAAGGGAAAGTCGCCTTGATCACCGGAGGCGGCACCGGCCTGGGGCTGGAAATCGCCCGAAATCTCGGAAAACGAGGCGCGAAGCTGATCCTGGCCAGCCGGAACGCCGACCACCTGCAAAAAGGAGCCGACTTCCTGGAAAAAGAGGGAGTTACGTCTCTGGCCCTCCCCTGTGACGTCCGGGACGTTCACACCGTCCGCCGTACCGTGAAATCGGCTGTGGAAAACTTCGGCAGCCTGGACATCCTGGTGAACAACGCCGCCGGGAATTTCATCCGCCCGGCCGAGGCGCTGCCGGAGAAGGCGTTCGCCACCGTCACCGATATCGTCCTGAACGGCACGTTCAACTTTTCCCGGGCCGCCGGCCGCGCCATGATCGAGAAGGGAACGGGGGGCGTCATCCTGAACATCGTCGCCACCTACGCCTGGACCGGCGGTCCAGGCACGATCCATTCGGCTTGCGCCAAGGCGGGCGTTCTGGCGATGACCCGCACCCTGGCGATCGAATGGGCCCGCCACCGGATCCGGGTGGCGGCGGTGGCTCCCGGCCCGTTCGACTCGGAAGGGGCCGCCGACCGGCTTTGGCCGAGCAGGGACCTGGAAGAGAAGGTGCGGAAGAACATTCCCCTGGGACGGTTCGCCACCAGGGCGGAAGTGGCGGAGGCCGCGGCCTGGCTCTGCTCCGGGGACGCTTCCTACGTGACAGGCGAATGCCTGACCCTGGACGGCGGCGCCTGGCTGGGGCGGGGCCTTACCGGGGAAAACGAAACGATACCGAAAATCCGGCGACGCAGGAGAGGGGACGGAGCCGAAGGAGGAACGACATGAGAAGCGGAGCGAAAATCATGCCATGGATCCTGGCCGGGCTGCTCCTGGTCCCTGCCGGCATCGCCGCCGACCGGACCGAGGGGGAGATGTTCGCCACAAGATCGGTGGTACACGCCCGTCACGGGATGGTCGCCGCCGCCCATCCCCTGGCCGTTCAGATCGGCCTGGACGTGCTGAAAGACGGAGGCACCGCGGTGGACGCCGCCATCGCGGTCAATGCGGCCCTCGGTTTCCTGGAGCCGGTCTCCTGCGGCATCGGCGGAGACCTGTTCGCCATGGTCTGGAGCGCCGAAGACGGCAAACTCTATGGCCTGAACGGCTCGGGCCGCTCCCCCCTTGCGCTGACGGCGGCGAAAGTTCCGGCCCGGCCCGACGGCACCATCCCTCCCTACTCCCCGTACGCCTGGTCGGTCCCCGGCGCCGTGGACGGCTGGTTCTCCCTCCATGACCGGTTCGGAAAACTGCCGATGGCGCGGCTGCTCGCCCCGGCGATCCAGGCGGCCGAGGAAGGCGAGCCGGTACCCCAGGTGATCGCCGCCGGCTGGTCCCACACCCTGAGATCTACCCCTTCCCGGCCGGCCTTCAAGGATATGCCCGGCTTCGCGGCCACGTTCCTCCCCGGCGGGAAAGCCCCGGTGGAAGGAGAGATCTTCCGCAACCCGGCGCTGGCCCGTTCCTACCGGCTCCTGGCCTCGAAAGGAAGGGACGCGTTCTACCGGGGAGAAATCGCCCGGGCGATCGTCGCCTTCTCCGAAGCGAACGGCGGGTTCTTCTCCATGGAGGACTTCGCCAACCATCATTCCGAATGGGTCGAACCGGTCGGAGCCGAGTACCGGGGCGCGACCCTGTGGGAGCTTCCGCCCAACGGCCAGGGGATCGCCGCCCTGGAAATGCTCCGGATTCTGGAGAACTTCGACCTCCGCGCCATGGGGCGGGGCTCGGCGGAGTTCTGGCACACCCTGGTGGAGGCGAAGAAACTGGCGTATGAAGACCGCGCCCGGTACTACGCCGATATGGACTTCGCGGAAGTGCCGATCGACGGCCTGATTTCGAAGGCGTACGGACAGGCGCAGGCGAAGCGGATCGGAAAGCGGGCGGCCCGCAGGCTGGCAGCCGGCCAGCCGGCGCTCACCCGCGGCGACACCACCTACCTGGCGGTGGCGGACCGGTTCGGCAACATGGTCTCACTCATCCAGAGCAATTACACCGGTTTCGGTTCCGGCTACGCGGTGGAAGGGTACGGCTTCGGCCTTCAGAACCGGGGCGCCCTGTTCAACCTGAAACCGGGAACCGCCAACTACCTGGAGCCGGGGAAACGGCCGTTCCACACCATCATCCCGGCGTTCGTCACCCGGGACGGGAAGCCCTGGATCGCCTTCGGCGTCATGGGCGGCGACATGCAACCCCAGGGACATGTACAGATCCTGGTGAACCTGCTGGACTTCGGCATGAACCTGCAGGAGGCAGGCGACGCTCCCCGTTTCTACCACACCGGTTCATCGGAACCGACCGGCACCACCATGACCACCGGCGGAACCCTCAGCCTGGAGAGCGGCGTGCCGGAGCAGGTCCGCCGGGACCTGGCCAAACGGGGCCACCGGCTGGTGCAGGCGGTGGGACCCTACGGCGGTTACCAGGCGATCCTGCGAAACCCGGAAACCGGCGTCCTCTCCGGCGCCAGCGAGTCCCGCAAAGACGGCCAGGCCGCCGGGTATTGAAAGGCCGGGGAACGACCTTCCGACCCGGCGTATCCGCCTGTGTTCCGGACGGGAGTCCGGCGGAACTCTGACCCGATCCTGCCGGAATCGGTCCTACTTCTTGACGACCACGCCGCAGCCGATCCGGGCGCCGGCGGCGCCGGACGGTTGGGAGGTAAAATCGTCCGGGCCGGCGTGAACCACCAGCCCCAGGCCGACGATATCCCTGTCGCCGCCGGTTCCCAGCTCCCACTGGTCGGTGGTCAGCGTAAGCGATCCGGTTCCGTCCTCGCCCACTTCCAGGTTCCCGATATCTCCCAGGTGGAACGGATCATGCCCCCACTGGCCGTGATCCTTGCCGGTCGGGTTCCAGTGGCCGCCGGCCGATTTGCCGTCCGGGGAACTGCAGTCCCCGAATTCGTGGAGGTGGACCGCGTGGATCCCTGCAGGCGCTTTTTCCACGTCCACCGTCACGGTGACCTCACCGGCCTTCTCGGTGAAAATCGCCATCCCGGTCAGTTCGCTGCCGCTTTTCCCGTCGATCATCGCCTCGGCGAAATTCCCTTCGACGGTGAAGTTCTGGTCCGGCGCTTCGTTCGTTTCAGAGGCGGATTCCGGCTCAGGTTTCTCCCCGCCGCCGCAACCGGCGAACGCCACGAGGGCCAGGATCGATACGAGAACCGTGATTCCTCTCCATCGGATCGCTTTCATAGGACGCTCCTTCCTGTTTCCGATTCAGGACAGTACGCTTTTTACCAAGTCGTCGTCTACCTCGTTCGGCAGGGTGACCCGCATCTTCGGCTCCCGCCTCATCGCTTCCTGGATGGCGAAGACCGCCGGATCGTTCCGGGCCCAGGCCCGCCGGGCGATCCCGTTGTTCACGTCCCATGCGATCATGGAACGGATCCTCCGGTCGGCCTCTTCGCTGCCGTCCAGCAGCATACCGAACCCGCCGTTGATCACCTCGCCCCAACCGACGCCGCCGCCGTTGTGCAGGCTGACCCAGGTGGCGCCCCGGAAGGCGTCGCCGATGACGTTGTGCACCGCCATATCGGCGCAGAATTGGCTGCCGTCCTGGATGTTGGCGGTCTCCCGGTAAGGGGAATCGGTTCCGGATACGTCGTGATGATCCCTTCCGAGAACCACCGGCGCAGCGAGCCCGCCGTCCCGGATCGCCTGGTTGAACGCCAGGGCGATTTCTTTTCTCCCTTCTTCGTTGGAATAGAGAATCCGTGCCTGGGACCCGACCACCAGGGCGTGCTCTTCCGCGTGGCGGATCCAGTGGAGATTGTCCAGCAACTGCCGGCGGATCCGGTCCGGCGCTTCGGCGGCCATCCGTTCCAGCACATCGCCGGCGATCCGGTCGGTACCGGCCAGGTCGGCGGCATCGCCGCTGGTGCAGACCCAGCGGAACGGCCCGAACCCGTAATCGAAGCACATCGGCCCCATGATATCTTCCACGTACGACGGGTAGAGGAACGAACCGTCCGGCTTCGTCACCGCGGCGCCGGCCCGGCCGGCCTCCAGCAGAAACGCGTTCCCGTAGTCCCAGAACTTCATTCCTCCGGCGGTCATTTTGCCGATCGCGTCAACCTGTCGTTTCAGGGAATCGTGAACTTCTTCCCGGAACCGGTCCGGGTGTTCTTTCATCATCCGGTTGGACTGCTCCAGGGTCAGGCCGGCCGGGTAGTACCCGCCGCCGTACGGGTTGTGGAGCGAGGTCTGGTCCGACCCGAGTTCCACCTGCACTCCTTCCGCGGCCAGCCGTTCCCAAAGATCGACCACGTTGCCGAGGTATCCCAGGGACAGAGGCTTCTTGGCGCGGCGGGCGGTTTCGATCCGTTCCAGAACCTTGTCCAGGTCGGCTTCCACCTCCTGGAGCCAGCCCTGTTCCCGGCGTTTCCGGATCGCCGCCGGATTGACCTCGGCGATGACACCGATCGCCCCGGCGATCACCGACGCCTTGGCCTGGGCACCGCTCATGCCGCCCAGCCCGGACGTAACGAAAACCTTCCCGGCCAAGCCGCCCGAGCCCTCCTCTCCCAGGTACCGGCGTGCGGCATTCATCAGGGTGATGGTGGTGCCGTGGACGATTCCCTGGGGACCGATGTACATGAAGCTGCCGGCGGTCATCTGGCCGTAGGAAGTGACGCCGAGAGCGGCCAGCCGCTCGTAATCGTCCGGCGAACTGTAATTGGGAATCACCATCCCGTTGGTGACCACAAGCCGGGGCGCTTCCTTGTGGGAGGGAAACAGCCCGAGAGGATGGCCCGAGTACAAAACCAGGGTCTGCTCCTCGGTCATCTCGGACAGGTATCGCATGGTCAGCCGGTACTGGGCCCAGTTCTGGAAGACGGCGCCGTTGCCGCCGTAGGTGATCAGTTCGTGGGGATGCTGGGCCACCGCCGGATCCAGGTTGTTCTGAATCATCAGCATGATCGCCGCGGCCTGGGGACACCGGGCCGGGTAATCGCCGATCGGTCGGGCCTTCATCTCGTACTCGGTAGGCCGGAACCGGCGCATGTAGATCCTGCCGTCGGTTTCCAGTTCCCGGGCGAACTCGGCCGCCAATTCCCGGTGTTGGGAGGCGGGAAAATACCGGAGGGCGTTGGCCAGCGCGAGCCGTTTCTCCCGGTCCGTGAGCACCTGCCGGCGGAGCGGGGCGTGGCTGACGCCGGGTTCCGGCTCCGGCGGCGGCGGCGGAGCCTCGGGGATCCCCTCCGCCACGTTCACGGCGAACTCTCCGGGCTTTGTACGCTGGATCATGGTTTCCTGCTCCACCGAGGACGGTCGGCGGAGAAAGGATATCAGACCGGCGGCGCGGAGAAAACGGGAGACGGCCCTGCGGAACAGCCGGCCGTACCGCCCAGGGTCAGCCGTCCAGGCTCTCCCGGACCTGGGACAGCAGCGTTTCGGGAGCGAACGGCTTCTGGAGAAACCCGGCCGCCTCCGGGATGAAACCCCGGTCGTCGATCACTTCCCGGGCATAGCCGGACATGTACAGGACCCGGGCCCCGGAGCGGCGGGACAGGATCTCCCGGTAAATCTCCGGACCGTTCTTTCCGGGCATGACCACATCGGACAGGACCAGGTCGATCCGGCCCTCGTGATGATCCGCGTGATCCAGCGCCTGCTCCCGGTTCGCCGCCTCCAGCACCCTGTAGCCCTGGGCCTCCAGGATGCTTCGGGTCAGGCGCCGGACCATATCCTCGTCTTCCACCAGAAGAACCGTCTCGCTCCCTGCCGCATCCCCGTTCCCGCCCCGGAACCCCGGGCCGTTTTCAGATTCCTCCGACGCTTCCGGGAGTAGAACATGGATCGTGGTTCCCGCGCCGGGCTCGCTTTCCACCTTCAGACAGCCGCCGCACTGCTTGACCACTCCGTACACGATGGACAGCCCCAACCCGGTCCCTTCTCCCGCCGGTTTCGTGGTGAAGAACGGCTCGAAGATCCGGTCCACCAGTTCCTTCTCCATGCCGCAACCGTTGTCCTGGACCTGCAGTTCCACATACCGCCCCGCCGGAACTTCCGGAACCGGTTCATCGGCGGCCGGCTCCTGGGCGAGGGCCCTTGTGGCCAGGCGGATCCGGGGGCCGCCCTCGTCGGCGCCTCCGGCCCCCCGGGCGTCCCGCGCGTTCACCACCAGGTTCATCAGGACCTGCTCCACCCGCCCGGCGTCCACCACGGTCCTGCAAGGCGTTGGGGAAAGGTCGAGAACCAGATCCACGTCGGCGCGGATCAACCGGCGGATCATCCCTTCCATACCGGAGACCAGCCGGTTCAAGTCGATCGTTTTCGGATCCACGGTTTGACGGCGGCTGAACGCCAGCAACTGGCGGGTGAGGCCTTCGGCCCGGACGCTCGCGTTCCGGATTTCCCGTGCATACCGTTGCAGGCCGCCGGTTTCGGGAATGCGTTTCAACAGTAGATCGGCATAGCCCTTGATCGCCGTCAGGACGTTGTTGAAATCGTGAGCGACTCCGCCGGCCAGCTGGCCCACCGCTTCCATTTTCTGAGAGTGGAGCAACTGTTCCCGCAACTCCCGCTGCTCCTTCTCCGCGTTCCGCATCGCTGTGACGTCGTGGAGGGTCCAGACCCGGCCGACCCTCCCGTCTTCCAGGAAGAGCGGCCGGCAGCATCGTTCCACCACCTTTCCGTCCAGGAAGACCAGTTCATCCCGGACCTCCTGGTTCTCGGACATGTAACGGTCCTCGATTCTCCTCCGGAACCGTTCCGGCTCGGTCAACCGCAGGAGACACGCTTCCCGGACCCGCTCGTAATCGCCGCTTTCCAGGAGATCCAGGTCGATCCCCCAGAGGTCGGCGAACCGGCGGTTCCAGAACAGGATCCGTCCGTCCCGGGAGACGGCCATCACACCGGTCGGCGTGGATTCCACGGTGGCGTTCAGAAGGGCCAGTTGGGTCGCCTGGGCGGTCTCCATCCGCTTCCGGAGGAGTCCGTGGGCGGCCTGCTCCCCCAGCTCTCGGAAAAGATCCCGTTCGGCCGGTTCCTGTTCCCTTCCGTCTTCCCCGTACAGTTCCAGGACCGCCACCTGTTCCTCCAGCACCTGCAAGGGGACGGCCGCCAGGGTACGGATACCCGCCACACGGGCCTGTGTGCGGACCTGGGCCCAGGACCGGTCGTTCAGCGAGGAAAACGGCTCCCGCACACAGCATCCTTTTTCCAGGGCGATCAAGGCCGGGTGGTTGTCCAGGCCCGGCCGTTCCTCTTGCAGGGTGTCGAGAAACCGGTGGATATGGTCCCGGTGCAGCTTCTCCCCTACCCGGTCCGCCACCACCTTCGCCGCGCATCCGGCGATCCGGACCGGTTGCCTGCCTCCCGGCTCCCAGGCGATGCCGGCCAGAAAGTCTCCCTCTCGAACAAACACGGACAGGACCGCTTCCAGCGCCTCTTTTTCGGAATCGGCTTCCCGGATCACCCGGTTGACCGAGCGGATCCAGCGAAGGTCCCGGGAGGTCCTCGCCGCGGCTCCGGCGGCTCCGCCGATCTTGAGGAACAGCTCGCCGAGCACCTCCGCCCGGGCCTCCTTGAGCCGGTTCCCCAGGTCGGCGGACTCCACCTCGCAGGCTTCCGACGGATCTCCGTCCCGGGCCTCGACCTGCGCCTGGATTTCCTGCAGGAGCCGCTCGCCTGGTTGCATTCTTCTGTTTCCCATAGTCTGGAGCCGAGCCTGCCTTTTCGCACCGGCTAGCCCGCTTTATGCATGAAGCACCTACTGCGGAGCCGAAACTGCCGTCATCTCGGGCGTCCTCGCTACGGTCCCTCATGCATAAAGCGGACTAGGAGAAATATAAGTATCAACGGCACGAAAACAACCAGGATGTCCGGCGGAAGACTCAGGGCGCTTTTCACAAAATCGTAATCTGCTGTACATTCTGCCGGATGGAAGAGACGATCCGCATCGAAACCCGCGAGGAGTATCCCCAGGAAGTGCGGATCCTCTCCTCCGGCGACCGGGAGATCATCCTGGTCGGGACGGCCCATGTCTCCCGGGAATCGGCCGACCTGGTCCGCCAGGTGATTGAATTGGAGAAGCCGGACTGCGTCTGCGTCGAATTGGACACCCAGCGGTTCCAGGCCCTTTCCCAGAAAAACCGGTGGGAGAACCTGGATCTGAAACAGGTGATCCGACGGAAGCAGCTGACCACACTCCTGATCAACATGCTCCTGGGCTCGTACCAGAAGAAGATCGGAAGGAAGCTGGGAGTCGCCCCCGGCACCGAACTGCTGGAGGCGGCCCGGGCGGCGGAGGAATGCGGCCTCCCGGTGGAACTGTGCGACCGGCAAATCCGCGTGACCATGCTCCGGGCCTGGCGGTCGATGTCCTTCTTCCGGAAAATGAAACTGCTCAGCGGCATCCTGGCCGGCATTTTCGACGACGGCGAGATTACCGAAGAGGATCTTCGCCGGCTGCGGAAACAGGATGTGCTGACCGAGCTGATGAACGAACTTTCCGAGGCGATGCCGTCGCTGAAACAGGTCCTGATCGACGAACGGGACCTTTACCTGGCGGAGAAGATCCGCCGAAGCCGGGGAGACCGGGTCGTGGCGGTGGTCGGCGCCGGGCACATGGAAGGGATCCTGGAGCAGTTCCGCCGGTGGGAGACGGAACAGAACCACCAACCGGTCGACCTGGAGGAGATCTCCACCATCCCGCCGATCTCCCCGGTCTGGAAGGCGGCCGGCTGGGGGATCCCGGCGATCATCGTAGGCTCCATCCTCCTGATCGGCTTGAAACATGGCGGCGCCGCCGCCGGTGAAAACGCGATGTTCTGGACCCTGGCCAACGGCATCCCCAGCGCCCTGGGCGCCCTGATCGCCCTGGCCCACCCGATCACCATCCTCTCCGCCTTCATCGCCGCGCCGATCACCAGCCTGACCCCGGTCATCGGAGCCGGCTACGTCACCGCGTTCGTCCAGGTCCTGCTCCGTCCTCCCCTGGTCAAGGACTTCCAAAGCCTTTCCGAAGATGTCGCGCACCTACGGATGTGGTGGCGGAACCGGCTGCTGAAAGTGTTCCTGACATTCATGCTGCCCGGGCTCGGCAGCTTGATCGGCACCTGGATCGGCGGTTACCAGATCATCAAGAACCTGTTCTCATAAGAGCAATCGAACCGTTCCCGGGCCATGAAACACCCGGGCTACAACTGCCTTCCCACCGTCTCCCCCAGGCGAACCAGGGTTTCCACCCGGCGGGAGGTCCGTTCCAGGAGATCGGCCGAGGGCCTCCACCGCCCCGGCTCTCCGAACACCATCACCGTGGAACCGCCGAAGAGGAAGTAGCCTTTTTCGTCTCCCCGGGCAAACGGTCGGGACTCTTCCCAGGTCTGCACGATTTTCCCGACGCCGATCGCGCCTACCTCCACGTACGCCAGGAGGCCGAAACGGTCGGTTTCCAGGATCGCCACCCTCCGCCGGTTCTCCCGAAACACCGTGCCGAGAGCGGCCAGGGCGATCGGGTTCACCGAGTGGAGCGGGCCGGGAACGATCCACGCCGCGGCGGTTCTCCCCGACACAGGGTAGTGGTACCGGTGGTAATCGGCGGGGCAGAGGCGGGCCAGGAGCATCGGCCCGCCCTCCAGGCGGCCCAGGTTCGCTTCCGGCCGTCCCGGCGGACGGCCGACCACCGCCGGCGCGGTCATCCACTCCCCTTTGACCGGGAAGCGGAGATCGGGGCCGACCGATTCGAAAGCCAGGTACCGGGCCTCGGCGAAGGCGGGAAACCGGTCCGGGGCGGAATCGAACGGCCGGGCGCCACGCTTGAATTTCCGGATAAAAAAATCGTTGAACGAGGAATACGGTCCCCCCTCGAACGGCTCCATGTCGATCGACAAGGAACGGATAAATCCGGGGATTTTCCCGCGACTCCACCTGGACCCGTAATACAGGCCGATCAGGCGGCTCACGAACCGGCGGGACAGGAGAACCCTCTCCAGGGCGGCGCCTGCCCGGGTGGCGTAAAGACGCCGGACCGCGTCGCCGCCGTAGACGACTTCCTCTTCCATCCGCTCTTCCCGGCGGTTCCAGACCTGGATCCTCGGAGGACCTGATGAGACTGCCCTGCCCAGCTTTTTCCTCCTTCTCGGAATACGGTTCGAACGGTAAGCCTTCGGTACTCGAACGCGCGACCCTCTCGCCGGCAGGATTTCCCGCCGCCGGATCTGGTACGATTCCGAGGCCTGTTTCCAGGCGCCGACGGTAGACGATGGTAGACGATGGAATAAAAAAGCAGAAACCGCGATTGTCTCATGCGGGGAGAACAGGATTGTGGCCATAGAACAACCTGGGTACGGCAGGAAGGATTTCGACGCCGAGCTGGAGAGTGTGGAACTCCGGGAATGGATCGATTCCCTGGATTACGTTATCAAGAGCGGCACCCGGGAGCGGGTGGTCAACCTCCTGGGGCAGTTGCATCAGCGGGCCGCCCGTTTCGGCATCCGGCTGCCGTACGGCGCCAACACGCCGTACCTGAACACCATCCACCGGAAGGACCAGCCGCATTTTCCCGGAAACCGGGAGGTCGAGCGGCGGATCAAGAGCCTGATCCGCTGGAACGCCATGGCGATGGTGGTCCGGGCCAACCGGGAGGAGCACGGTATCGGAGGGCACATCTCCACCTATGCCTCCGCCGCCACCCTGTACGAGGTCGCCTTCAACCATTTCTTCCGGGGGAAGGACGATCCGTCCGGCAACGACCAGATTTTCTTCCAGGGCCACGCCGCCCCGGGGATCTATGCCCGGGCGTTCCTGGAAGGGCGGATCACCGAAAAGCAGATGGAAAATTTCCGGCGGGAAACCGCCGAGGGCGGCGGGCTCTCCTCCTACCCCCACCCCTGGCTGATGCCCGGATTCTGGGAGTACCCGACGGTTTCCATGGGTCTTGGCCCGATTCTCGCCATCTACCAGGCCCGGTACAACCGGTACCTGGAAGACCGGGGGCTGGCGAAACGGACCGGCCGGGTCTGGGCGTTCCTGGGAGACGGCGAAACCGACGAACCGGAGGCGCTGGGAGCGATCGGCCTGGCCGCCCGGGAGAAACTGGACAACCTGGTGTTCGTGATCAACTGCAACCTGCAGCGGCTGGACCGCCCGGTCCGGGGAAACGGCAAGATCCTCCAGGAACTGGAACGGAGCGTCCGGGGCGGCGGGTGGCACGACGTGCCAGATGTGTGAGACCGTTCGGGACTCGGACAATCAGCGTTGCATCTTGAAAGTCCTTCGGGAA
>CAZZIV010000022.1:0-20643 GCA_964654385.1 uncultured Acidobacteriota bacterium
TCGCCGACAGTGTCTCAACGATGGAGGAGACCAGGAGGATCTGGCCGCTGCCCCGTGCCGCCATCGGCCTGACGCACGGCCGGAGGGTCCGGATCAGCCCGAAGACATTGACCTCGAACACCCGGGCCAGGTCGGCGTCCTTGGTGTTCTCGAACCGGGCGTCCAGGCCGATGCCGGCGTTGGCGACGATGACGTCGGGCACGCCCAGTTCGGAGAGGATCCTGCCTGTGGCCTCTTCCATCCTCGGCCCGTCGGAGACGTCGGCTACGATCGGAACCAGCCGGGGAGGGCCTCCGGCTTCGGCGGAAAGCTCTTCCAGCCGGTCCCGGCTCCGAGCCAGCGCCCAGACGTCGGCTCCTTCCGCCAGGAACCGGTGCGCCGCGGCCCGGCCGATGCCGGCGGAGGCGCCGGTGATCAGGACCTTTCTGCCGTTCAGTGAGTAGCCCAAACCGGTGTCTCCTTCGCAGATGGCGGCAACGGAACCTGTCGGGAGAATAGTACCAGCTTGTAGAACGATTGCGGCGGCCTTTCCCTCTCTCGGTCGCGCTCCTCGGCAGGGGCTGCTCCGGCGATCCCGAAACAGGGTTGGACGTCCTGTCGAGGCCGACGGGAAGAGCGGCCTGGAGGATCCTATCGACCGAATGCGGGATGAGAATCGCGGCGGGCAGGATCCCTCAGTCCGAAGCCCAGTTCATCATGGCGGAATAGGTATCGGCCCGGTGCACCTGATCCGACACCACCTGCTCGAGAGTCATTCCCTTCACATCGAGCAGGAACTCCACCAGGAGCTCCGCTTCGTAATGCACCCGGTCCCAACCCGGTCTGCGCCCCGGCGGTGTCGCTCCCCAGAGAGCATCGTTCTTCAGGAGGCCGATACGAGCGGACAGGTCGAGGGACGGTTTCTTCCGAATCGGTCCGATGTTGGCGATGTACTCCGGAAGCCCCTCCTGCTTCCAATGGGGGAGTCTTCGCCATCGGCCGTCACCGATCCGGTCGGCGATGTATTGGTGCCCGATTTCATGGGCGGCGATGTGGGCCAGGTCGCCATCCCAGATGGAGAAACCCGGTTGCCCGCCGGTGGCCTCGCCCAGCTCGCGGACCACCGCTTCACAGACATACGAGTTCCCGACCATCGAAAGGTTGAACCCTGAAGGAACCGTTCTCTGGAAGGTGAGCTTCAGGTACTGCTTGTAGCGGTTCCGGTCCTGGAACAGGAATACCCGGTCTCTCCGTGTCGGGTCGTAGAACCGGCTTCCCTGGAGCCTTTGATCGATGTCGGCGGCGAGGCGGAGAGCCGGCTCGTCCCTCAGGCCGTTATGAAAAAGCGTCACCGTGCCGGCTTCCGCGCGGCCGGAGAAGAAAACCTGAGGAAACGCCAGCAGGCCGACCTGGACGCCGAAAAGAAGAAGTGCGGCCAGAACCGCCCAGCGCAGGATTCGGAAGCAGTCGCGTGCGAAGGATCGGAGCGTTTTCATCGCTGGAAGCGTAGACGAGGGCCGGCCGAACGAGTCTCCCCTTCCATGTGCTGTGGCCGGCGGATTCGCACACTCGTCTCCGTGCGGTTCAGGCCGCTCCCTCTTCGGTGAATTTCGATCTGGGCACCGCCTTTTCCAGGTGATGGCCGTCCGGGCCGATCTCCCTCTGCCGGAGCAGCCAGGCGAACAGCAGGCCGAACAGGCTGAGGATGGCGAACAACCAGAGCATCGGAAGGTAGCCGCCGGGATTGTCGGCTCCGGCGTGAGAACGGTCGTTCAGCCAGCCGGCGACCAGGTTCACCGCGGTCAGGCCGATGTTCTGGATCATGGTCATCAAGCCGAACGCCGTCCCGAGTTGATTGGGCCGCACCAGGTAGGGGACCGAAGGCCACATCACCGCCGGGACCAGGGAAAAGGCGATCCCGATCATCACGGTGCCGATCCAGAGGTTCCAGTCGGTATAGGCGATGATCGGAAAGGTCAGGAGAAGCAGGAGCGTGCCGAAGGCCATGAAGAACGATCGCAATCCGACCTTGTCGATCAGCAGGCCGAACAGCGGTGTTGCGAAAATGGCGGCCAGGAAGACGTAGCCGTTCATGGTGCCCGCTTCCTGTAGAGAAAGGCCGTGGGCGTGCTGAAAATACTTGATGGCGAAGGTGGAACGGAACGGGAAGATCACCGAGTAAAACGTGACGCAGAGTCCGACCACGTACCAGTAGGAGCGGTCGAAACGAAGCAGGTCCCCCCAGACGATCCGATCCGGTGGAGCGGGGCGTTCCAGGTGGTAGCGCGTCTCCGAGAACCGCTCGTAGAGGAAATAAACGATGGCGCCGACCAGAGCCAGCGCGGCGAAACCGGCGGCGAGAAACAGCGGCTCCTGCCATCCCTTGTCATAAAAAACCTTCGCCCAGGTCGGTGACATATCGGCGGCGTAGGATCCGGCCCGGGCGATGCTCAGGCTGACCCCGAAAGCGAATCCGAGCTGCTTGCCGACGAACCACTGCCCCAAAGCCGCCGTGATCGCCACGATCATCGATTCTGCCCCCAGGCCGAAAATCAGGCGTCCGGCGGCCATCACAGGGAACGACCCGGTCAGCGCCGTGACCGTGACCCCGACCAGGCAGACCATGGTGAACATGAGCGTCGCCAGCCGGGTGCCGATCCGGTCGCAGATGATCCCTCCCAGGAGCACCATGAAAACGTTCGGCAGGCTGTAAATCGCGTTCAGGGTGCCGATCTGGGTATCGGTGAAGCCGAGGAAGCGCTGGAGGTGATCCGCCAGGGGACCGATTGCGTCGTACGCGTAGTAGTTTCCGAACATCGCCACGCTGACCAGGAACAGGATCGTCCACCGGGCGGCCATAGGAGGCGCCGGCTTGCCGTTGGAGGCATCGATCGTCGGAGACAGGACATCATTCATAGGGAGATCCTCGTCGTTGGGTGAAGGCGCCATTGTAGACCGGCGAGTCCGGAATCCCCAAACGGCGGCGTCGAGGGTAATTTCCAGTATCTACGAGCGGCCGCAGGATGCCGGAAACCGGCCGGAAGCGGAATGGTATAATGCAAGGCCCTTTTGGGGTTTTCGTCGACTTCAAGGAGGAGTGCCGTGCGCCGTTTCACCGTCTATTGGATCCTGTTCGCCCTGTTCACCCTGTTCGCCCTTTCCTCCGTTGTGTCGGCGGCAAACCGGTCCGCCGGATACAACCCGAAAAGCGATCCTGCGGCCGACCTGGCGGCGGCGGTGGAGCAGGCCCGAGCTTCCAGGAAGCGGATCCTGCTGGAGGTGGGAGGCGAATGGTGCCACTGGTGCCACCGTCTCGAGAATCTTTTTCGAACTCACGAGGATCTTCGAAAGCAGTTGGAAGACAACTTTGTCGTCGTGAAGGTCAATTTCAGCCCTGAGAACGAGAACCGGGAATTCCTTTCCGGGTATCCGAAGTTTCGCGGCTATCCGCACATCTTCGTCCTGGAGTCGGACGGCGCGTTCCTGCACTCCCAGAACACCGGCCTGCTGGAGAAGGGCGAAGGGTACGACCTGGAAAAAATGGCGGCGTTCCTTGAGAAGTGGTCTCCCGGCGGCGGCGATTCCAGGTAGTCCGGCCCGTTCGCATCCGCGATCGGTGTGCTATGACACGAGCTTCAGCGGTTTTCGCCGTGAATGATTGTTCGATCAGGGTTAATTCGGTCAGGGCGGAACGGCCCCTGATTCGTCGAACCGGTAGACGAAGAAGGAAAACCCGACCCGATCGATCGGTTCATACCGGTTCAGCCAGTCGGTGGGCGTTCCTTTCGTCTCCGCCTCGCGCAACCCCTGGATCAGCCAGAAGACGCTCATCACGTACACCCCCGGCCGGGGCGCCTGGTACCAGTCCCTGGGCGTCACCGGGGTGGACCGGATCCCGTAGTAGGATGGCCGGCCCAACCAGGGGTAATACATCAGTTGGACCGGTTCGGGATGGTGTTTGTCCAGGTATCGGGCGAGCCGTTTCAGGTCCTGTCCCCAGTCCAGGTTGGAGTCGTTCAGGTACCGGTAGCCGTTGGCCGGACCGCCTGCCGCCAGGTTGAAAAACGCCAGGTGATCCGGATAAATCCAGGCGGCGGAAACGATGCACCAGAGCGCCAGGAACGCGCCCGCGATCTTCAGGACCGGCTTGGAAAGAAACCAGCCGGCGGTCCTGGAGACGAATACGAGCATGAACGGCCAGACCGGCAACAGGTACCGGACGCCCAGGTCATCGGCCAGGAGACCGGTCGTCAGAAAGTAGGCGGCGGCGGGGACGAGCAGGAACCACTCGTCGGTCCTCCGGGGCGCGGCCCGCTTCCGGAGGAGCAAGAACGACAGGCCGAGAAGGAACAAGGTCGGCAGGGGAGTCTTCAGGAGAAACGCGATCGGGTAGTAGAGAGGAAATCCTCCGACCTGGAACCGGCCGAACAGGTAATAAGCCCGGTTCGGGTCGTGATCGGCGTTCACCCTGGATAGACCGTCCAGGTAGAAGGAGAGGTCGGCCGGGAACAGGTAGACCGCCCAGACTACGAGGGAGGCAATTCCCAGGATGCAGGCCAGGGCCGGGATCGGGAATCGGGATCCTGGATTCCGGCCGGGCGTATCCGGGGTGGGAGGCGCAGCCAGGACCAGGACGGCGAAAACCGGAAGCAGGACCACGGCGGAAAACTTGACGGCCAGGGCCAGCCCCAGGAGGAGGCCGGCCAGGAAAAGGTTCCCGGGAGTGCGCCGGCGGTTCCATTTCCACAGGCGGTAACAGAACAGGAAGCTGAAGCAGGCCAGCCCCAGGTCCATGGTGACGATCCGGGAGTGGGCCAGGATGTTCGGGCTCAGGACGTACAGGAAGAGGGCCAGGATGCCCGCGTTCGTCCCGAACAGTTCGGAGGCCCAACGGAACACGAAGAAGGCCAGGACGAGGGAGAGGAACACCACCGGCAGCCGTGCCGCGAACAGCAGCGCGTCCAGGTCGTTGGAGTACAGGAACTGTTCGCCGAAGGTCCACTCGTTGGGCGGATCGTGGGTCCATCCAGGGTCGTCAAGATCCAGTTTCGGGCGGAGGGGAAGGAGGGCCAGGCCGGCCAGGAGTTTGATCAACGGCGGATGCTGGGGGTTCAGGCGCAGGTCGCCGGTCTTGACGTACGTGTACCCGGCTGGAATATGGCTGACCTCGTCGGATGTGGGGCTGTCCTCCCTCATGGCGGATAGAAGCTGGGCAGCGAGAACCGCCAGCAGGAGAAGAACCGCTCCGGCTGTGATCCCGGGACGGCTCCTAGAGGATCGTGTCGTTGCTTCTGCTGCCATACCGGCGGACCTCACGTCCCGCCGGGTCCCGACGGGTTACCGATCCAGATGATACTTCAAACCGAATAGGTACGACCGGCCGGAAAGAGGCCCCCAGTTGTAATCGGTGGTCGGGTCTCCCAGGTCGGACTGGATCTCGTCAGTGAGGTTGTTGATCGATCCTGTGAGTCCGAGGTAACGGCCGATCGGAACTGTGATCGACGCGTTGACCAGCCAGAACGGATCGGTGGAGCGCATCTCCGGGAGCAGCAGGTTGGTGCCGGCGTTCGGGTTCGGGTCGAACTGCTGGATCGGCATCGCCCCGGTGTAGCTGCCTGTGGCGGAGAGGTTGACTCTCCGAGGCAGGGAGACGGCGACGCCCAGGGAAGCGGTCCGCACCGGCTGGTAGGGGATCCGGCGGATCGGGATCACCTGATCCTGGGGGGATTGGAACGAAGGCGGCGTGACCTGGACGGTCACGTCCGGATCGCCCTGGTTCAGGAAGGTCAGCCATCCGATGCTGGAATCCAGGGAGATTCTCGGCGTCACCGACCACCGGCCGGCGACTTCCAGGGTTTCAGCCCGGGCGTTCGGGATGTTCCCCAAAGTATACGTTTGAATGTAGAACTGGCTCCAGCCGGCCAGTTTCAGGATGTAGTCATCGAAATCGGTCCGGGCCGTGTACAGGGAAAGCTTCAGATCGGGAGACGGTTGATAGATCCCTTCCAGCCCGTAGGTCTCGCCGACTTCCAGGTCGGAGGTGAAGCTGCGCTGGTACGACTGTCCGCAGCAGACCTCGGTGAAGATCGGTTTCGGCGCCCGGGTGGTCCGCCCGGCCACGAAACGCAAGGTCCAGTCCGGTGTGGGGAAGTAGGAGATCGCCAGGCGGGGAGAGGCGATCCCGTCGGCCTTGTCGAAGGAGATTTCTTTGGCTCCCCATCGATAGTCATCGTACCGGACCCCGTACCCGATCGACCAGCGGCTGCTCACCGTCCAGTCCAGGTCGATGTGGCCGGACCAGACGGTCACGAAGTCGGCGCCGTACTGGGACTGCCCGGGACTGGCCAGGTCGATGGTGTCCGCTCCGACGATCTGGTCGCTTCCTTCGATGCCGGCTCGCAGGATCCAGCTCAGTCCGATCGGCCGGCTGTAGGTAACGGACCCCCAGCGGTTTTGCTCCCGGATCCGAAACCGTTCCAGGAGCTGGTCGAAGTTGCCGAAGCCGGAGAGCGCGGTCAACTGTGAATGAACCGACTGGTGGCGGATCGCCTGCAGGAGCCGCACCTCCAGCCGGTCGCCTTCCACTCCTTTCCATTGCCATCCGCCTCGCACCTCTCTTCGATCCAGGAGGGTGTCTTCACGGGTCCACCCGGCGTTGTTGGACATGAAATAGTTCAGGGCGTCGAACCCTCCCCGTGCTTCCAGGGTGTCTTCGGCGATCCAGGAAAGGCCCAGGTCGATCCGGTTGTGATCATTGGCCTGGAAGAACAGGCCGCCCCGGCCGTATTCCCTGTCCAGGCTTCCCACATCGTTCCATCCGTCCCGGTCGTCGTCCACAGGATCGGCCGTGGTGGTCCCGGCGATCAGGTAACCGGAAAGCTTGGAGTTGATCGAGCCGGACAGGCGGGCGCTCCCGCTTTGCAGGTTGTAGGAGCCGCCCTCCACGGAGACGTTCAGAAAAGGAACTTCGTCGGGAGAGGCTTCAGTCAGGCGGATGGTACCGCCGGCGGCGCCGGCAGGATCGCCGGCGTTTCCCGGGCCCTTGGTGAGATCGGTGTCGACGATGTTGTCGCCGGGGAGGACGTTGAACACGAACGACGTCGCCAGGCCTCCCAGAAGCGGGTAGCCGGCCGCGAAGATCGGCGCCAGGTCCTTGTTCAGGCCGCCGACCTGGATGTTGCTGGAGTTGCAGTGGGTGCACATGGTCTGGATCCGCACCCCGTCCTTCCCCTGCAGGTTCTCGGTGACCGTGGCGGTGGCCTGGGGTTCTTGCTGTTCCCCGGAGCCGGAGCCGGCCGTTGACTGGGACGTTTTCGGTTCTTCGGCATACGCCACCGTAGCCGCCAGGAGAGCGGCCGCGATGACCAGGCTGATCGGCTTCATTACTCGCAGGTCTCCGGATTGATCTCGTTGATGATTTTGGCTTCCATGGTGGTTGTGGACAGTTCGGCGCCGCAGGTGAAGTCGTAGATGACGCCGCCCTGGTCCGCATAGAAGTTCTGGGGGGTGCCGCCGCAGTCATTCACCGGATCGGTCGGCATGGCCGGGTGCCAGTACTGCCAGGAGACGTCGCCGTGGCCGTCGCTATCCAGGTCCACGTCGCAGAGGATCGGGGCCTGGTCGTTCGCCCCGGCCCAGGCCGCCGCCCCGGCGGCGCAATCCGCCTCGTTGGCATAGGCGGTGATGCCGGCGAGATACTGGGTAAAGACGGTGATGACGCGAAGATCCCGATCCCTGTACGATTGATCCAGCGGAGGGATGTAGCCTTTCTGAACGTTGCACCAGAAGCAGTCCTCCGAAGAAACGTCCATCCGCACCACGTTTCCGCGGAAGTCGGACATGGTCAGCATCTGCTGATAGGTGGGCGAGTTCGGGTTCAGGTCTTTCAGGTACAGCTCCTGGGTCGGATCGGTCGGATCGACCCATTTCTCGGCGCAGTCGTTTTGCAGATGCCCGTAGCCGAGGGTGTCGCAATAGTCGGACCTGCCGGTGCGCCCGGCTCCGAGCGTTCCTTCCATATTGTCGCCCTGGGCGCCGACCAGGTAGTACCGGTCGCCGGATCCCGGCGTGACCGAAGCGGTGAGCCGGGCAGGTCCGTCCGGCAGGCCGTTCGTGTCGGTCAGAACGGTGTGGTCATAGACGCCGCCGCTGATCGGGAGCGTGCCTTCCCAAACCTGGTACAGGGTCGAGTGCTGCCCGGCGTTCCGGGAGGGGAAGTTGGCGTCCAGGGTTCCCAGGTTCTCCCATCCGACCAGGAGATTGCCGCCGTCCATATCCACCGTCAGGTGGAACGGGCTGCCCGGCGCGGAAACTTCCCGGGGCCCGGGCTTGTCCTTGTAGATCCGCCAGATCCCCGGGTTGGTTCCGTTGTTTCCGGCGTACAGGGCGCGGTCGGCGCTGCTGGACATGGCGTTGAACCCATGGGGACAACCGCTGTCCGGTGTGCCGTCCCGGTCGCCGTCGGGAAGGTAGAACGACTGGGCGTGGTCCAGTTGATCCATTTCGGGACCGGTCAGGAACGCCTGCCGGATTTCGTCCTGGCTGGTACAGGCGTAGGCCAGGCTTCCGGTCGCCCCGCCGGCCAACTCGCCGCCGCGCAAAGCGGCGATCCCCTCCGGGACGATATCGTACAGCGCTTCCAGGGGATCGTCGTATCCGCCGCCGGGGCCGTCCACGTTGGGCCAGCCGTAATTGCCGCCCGCCGCCACGGCGTTCACTTCATCATACACGGTGGTGCCTGTGCCCACGTCGGTAACATAGACGGTGCCGTTGGTTCGCGCGGTGTCCGGGTTGATCGCCAGGTCTTTGCCGTTCCGGAAACCTTTGGCCCAGACCAGGGTGCCGGAAGGGTTGCCGGCGGGAACGCTGCCGTCCAAGTTGGATCGGAGAACCTTCCCGGAAAAGGATGCGTCGTTCTGGGCATCGCCGGAAACTCCCAGGTCGCCGACGCCGATGTAGAGAAGACCATCCGGGCCGACCTGCATGCCCCCTCCCGGCCGGCAGCCGCCGCTGTCGGTACCCAGGTTGAGGATCTGGGGGCCGAGTTGGAGAGTGCCGCCGGACCAGTTCACCCGGTCCACTCGGATCGTGGACGACGGGTCCACGTAATAAATGAAAGCCGGTCCGCCGGAGTTGTAGTCCGGCGCGAACGCCACGTCCATGAGACCGCTTTCACAGGCGGTGGAGACTCCGACCACCAGGCTGCTCTTCTCCACGCCGGCGCTGAACACCCGGATCGTTCCGGTGGTCCGCTCCAGGACCCAGAGCTCGCCGTTGGGCGCCACCGCAAAGTCTCCTATGTCGGCGAGGTTGTTCAGGACCTTTTCAATTTTCAGGTTCAGCGGCAGCACTTCGGCCAACGAGACCGTGGCGAAACAGAGGCAAGCCGCAACGACGAGAACGAACCCTTTCCGATGACGAAAATTCATGATCTCCCCTACTAAAAAAAAATGATCGATCCTTCGGCGGAATCCGGACCCCGCTTACAACTCAAGGCTCTACTTATACGCCGGTTCAAAAACAATGAAAAGATGGAAATCCAATGCAGGCGGCAGGAAAAACCCGGCGAACGGTCCCGGACGGGTCTCAGCCGGTGCAGCGCCGGAATGGAACACGGAAAACATTGATATACTTATGAAATCTAAAAACAAAAGTTGTAAAGGCTCTTATCGTAATGGTGATTAAAGGTCCATTATTCCACTATCGTCGAGCCGTTCGCAGCCGCTTGCAGGGTGGAGGCGGGAACGTTCGAGGCCGATTTCGAGCGGGTGCTACAATTCATTCCTGTGGAGTTTGGAGACCGGGACGGGATTCTCGGAGAGGGTCGGAAGGCAGGATCCAAGAATGAAAAAGCTGGAAAAGAGGGTGTCTCGATCCGGTCGGCTGATCGCGGTCCTGTTCGCCCTGGCGGCAGCCTTTCCGGGGGTTCGAGGGGAAGCGATCCCGGATGTGTCCTGGAACGACTCGATCCCCGGCGCCATGGAAGCGGCCGCCGCAGAACGAAAGCCGGTGATCGTCGACGTTTGGGCGATCTGGTGCGCCCCGTGCAAGTTGATGGATGAGAGAACCTGGCATGATCCGGAGATCATTCAGGCCGCGGGCCGGTTCATCCCGCTGAAAGTCGACTCGGACGCCAACGAAGTGTTTGTCACCCGCTACGACGCGGATGTGCTGCCGGCGACCCTGTTCCTGGACGGAGAGGGGCGGGTCATCACCCGTCTCACCGGGTACACGGACCAGGCTCATCTTCTGCGAGTCATGCGGACCGTCCTGGACGGATACGAAACATATCTTGCAGCCATGGCGGCGGACCCGGGGCCGGCCGGCCTGGCGGATCTTTCGGACTACTACCTGGCGGTGGGGAACCCGGCCAAAGCGGCCGACCTCCTGAAGCGAGCGATCAAAAAGGATCGAGGCGCAGCTCCGGAGGTGTCGGAACAGCGGGAACTGAAGCTGGCCGAGGCGCTGTTGCAGGACGGCCGTCCGGATCCGGCGGTGAAGTGCGCATCCCGGATCGTTGAGAAGTCGGCGGTGCCCGCCCACCGGAAACGGGCCCTGGAACTCCTGGTGAACGCGGAGAAGGCCCGGGGAAAAGAGTCCCGGTCCGCCGCCGCCCTGGAACGGTTAAACCGGGAGTTCCCCGGCGGTTCCGGGAAACCGGTTTCGGAGTAAAGCCCGGGTGAACCGTCCTCCCTTATGGCCGGCATCCGTGGCGCTCCTGCTCCTGTTCGCCGGGCTGGCGTCCTTTTCCCTGGTGCGGGAATCGGTTACCTTCGATGAAACCTCCCACACTCCGTCGGGGCTGACCTATCTGCAGAAGCACGATCTGAGGATGAACGCCGAACATCCTCCGGTGGTGAAAGCCTGGTCCGCCCTTCCGGTCTACCTGTTCGCCGACGAGCGCCTCCCCTATGAAACCGCTTCCTGGCAAGAGGGAAACCAGTGGCAGTTCGGATACCAGGCGTTGAACGGACCGCCGAACGTTTCCAAGCGCCTTCGGCCGAACCGGTTGGTGCTTCCCGCCCGGGGGATGATGGTTCTCCTGGGCGTGGTTCTCGGCCTGGCGGTCCTGGGGTGGGCCCGGGAACTGCACGGAGACCGGGGAGGGATGCTCGCCCTGGCTCTGTATGCCCTGTCGCCGACCATGCTGGCCCATACCCGCCTGGTCACCACCGACCTTCCTGCCGCCCTCGGGTATGTGATCGCCTTATGGCTCGGGTGGCGGTATACAAGGCGGCCCGGTTACCGGTCCGCCGCGCTGGCCGGATGCGGCTTCGGCTTCGCCCTTTTGACCAAGTACTCCACCGTGCTCCTGGGGCCGGCGCTGCTTCTCCTGTGGCCGGCCTGGCTGTTGCTAGAAGACCGTGCCGTTTCCGGAAGGCACCGCTGGTGGCTCCGCCGCCGGTCGGCGCAGGCTGCTGTCGTCGTTGCCGTCGCCTACCTGGTCCTCTGGGCCGGGTACGGTTTCCGTTTCGCCGCCGTTCCGGATCCGGCCTTCCACCTGCCCTGGGAAACGATCCTGAACCAGGAGATCCCCGGAAAGGGGATTCTGGAATTTTTGCGCCGGCTTCACCTGGCGCCGGAAGGGTACCTGTACGGCCTGGTCTACGCCCTGGGAGGCGCCGCCCGGCGATTGGCCTATTTCCACGGGGAACTGTCGGTGAGCGGACGGCCGGCGTTCTTTCCGATGGCGTTTCTCCTGAAAACCCCGCCGGCGGTGCTGGCGCTGTTCGCCTGGACGATCCTCAGAGGATTTGCCCGGACATCCCGGCGAGGCCTGCTCCGTTCCCGGGTTCTCTTCCTGGCGGTGCCGGCGGCGATCTACCTGGCGGTGGCGATCCTGGGAAACCTGAATATCGGCCACCGCCACCTGGCGCCGATGTACCCGCTTCTGTTCGTGGCGATCGGTTCCCTGGCAGGCAGGCGAAACGATACCGGAAGCGCGGGGAAGTCCGGCCAGGGCGGCAAAGCAGCCGGCCTGAGGAACAAGCTGCTGGGCGCGCTCCTGGTTCTCTCCGCCGTCTCCACGGTCGTGGCGACTCCCGGCTACCTGTCCTACTTCAACCTTTTTGCCGGCGGGAACAAGGGCGGAGATCGCTGGTTCGTGGATTCCAGCCTGGACTGGGGACAGGATCTGCCCGCCCTGAAACGGTGGATGGATCGGGACAACATCGAACCGGTCTTCCTGGCCTACTTCGGCACCGCCGATCCCCGGGCGTACGGCGTGCGGTACAAGAAGGTGGTCATGGTCCACGATTTTCGTCCCGGGATCCGTTCCAGCCGTCCCGGCCCCGGCGACTGGTTCGTCATCAGCCGAACCCTCCTGCAGGGAGCCTACCTGGAGCCGGACAAGGAGTTCGCCCTGGCCGGCCTTACAGCCGGGCGGCTTCGCCGGGAATGGATCGACCAGTGGGCGGCCCGGTGCCGGCGCCTCCAGGAGGACGACCGGCCGTCTCCGCACCTGGCCGACTGGCTGGTGAAGAACGGGAAGCTGACCGAGCCGGAACGGGCCGCCCTGGCCCGGCCGCTGCTCACCACCTGGATCGCCTCTCTTCGAAACCGGAAACCGGACAGGCGGATCGGCGGCTCCATGGTCGCGTTCAGGATGACGCCGGAGATTCTTTCTCCACCTGGACCTTGAGAGGCGGCAGGCCGTCGATGAACGCTTCCAGGGTATCTCCCGGATGGACCGGCCCGACCCCTGCCGGTGTACCGGTGAACAGCAGATCCCCCGGTTCCAGGGTGACCATCCGGGAGGCGAAGGCGACCAGCTCGGCCACCGGGCGCATCATGTGGCTGGTCGTGGAGGCTTGACGCTCCTCGCCGTTCACCAGCAGCCGGATCCCCAGGCCCGAGCCGTCGCCGACCTGCTCCCGGGGAACCACGTCCGACAGCGGCGCCGAACGGTCGAACCCCTTGGCCAGGCTCCAGGGGGTGCCGTTCTTCTTCGCCTCCGCCTGCATGTCGCGAAGGGTCATGTCCAGGCCGACCGCGTACCCCCGAACATGGTCCAGGGCGTTGTCCGCCGGGATCTTCCTGCCGCGCCTGCCGATCACCGCCACCAGTTCCACCTCATGGTGAACCTCGCCGGCCCCTTCCGGTAGAAGCACCGTTCCGCCGCTCCGGACCAGCGCCGTCGCCGGCTTGAAAAACAGCACCGGCGGTCCCGCGCTCGGCCCGTTCATCTCGGCCACATGGTCGGCGTAGTTCCTGCCGATCGCCAGGATTTTTCCCACACGGATCGTTTCCCCGGTCCCGGCGACGACGACCCGGGCCGTATCGCCGGACGGCGGTTTCCGGTCTCTTCCCCCCGGCCTCCGGTTCCACAAATGCCAGGACCCTTCCGCCGTGGCCAGGAGGTTCCCTTTTTCATCCCGAATCTCCCCACGGGCGAAGGCGGTGCGGGCGCCCCGGCGGACCACCTTCCCCTCGGCGGTCAAGGTTCCGCCGGTCGGCCCTTCGATGAAGTTCACCGAAAGATGGATGGTGGCGCACCACCATTCCTTCGGAATCGAGGAGACCACCGACGAACCGAGGGCGGTGTCCAGCACGGCGGCGATCACCCCTCCGTGGGCCACACCCCGCTTGTTCTTGTGGTGAGGTTGCAGGTCCAGGGTGACGATCGCCTTCCCCGGTTCCGGGCATTCCACTTCGGTGCCCAGGAATTCATTGAAAGGGGGGAGTTCCATGATTCGTTCTCCAGGGTCCGCGCCTCCTCGGCGCCGGGAGAAAACAGGGTACCCGGAATCGACCGGCCGCACCATGGAGAGCCGGGTCGGCGCAGGAAGTCGATGGAGGCCACCCTATCGGCGAACAGATCCGGCGGCGGGCCCGAGGAGGGTACCGCCTTGACTGGGAGCGCGGAGTGGGGAGAATAGGGAAGGAAACGGTTGGATCGGCAGACGCACCGGTACCGGCGGCGGCCCGGCCGAAAGGGAGAAGCTGAACATCATGAACAACCGAAGAGGCTCGCGAAGCCCGAGATTTCTTGAAAACCTGAGAAGAAGCCTGGCCTGGGTGCTTGTGATCCCGGTCGCCGTCCTGTTCTGGGGCAGCGCGGCCGCGGGCTCGCTGGAAGAGGGAACCTACGAGTTGCAGTTCGATTTCAGCCTGGTGGACACCAGCACGGGATCCCATTTCGCCTTTGCGGGCGGCGTCGGATACCTGCTGACCGAACATCACCAAGTTGGACCTGTGCTCTCCTATACCCGGGATGATCCGGACGGCGGCGCCACCCTGGACGGTTTCGGCCTGGGCGGGTTCTACAATTACAACTTCTCCACCATCGCCGATCAGCTGGTTCCGTACGCGGGAGTGCAGTTGGAATATTTCGGTGGGGATTTCGGCGATCTGTACGACACCGGGTTCCAGCTCTACGGCGGTCTCCGGGTGATGCCCGGTGCTCATGCCGCGGTGAACCTGAAGCTGTTCTATGACACGAAGACCGGTTCCGGCGGCGTGGAAGACCTGGACAGCACCGGGGTTTCCGCCGGCCTGTCGATCTTCTTCTAAAGGCGGGAAGCTAGAGCAGCGAAAGGGAGACCTTGTAGAAGGCGTAGAGCACCGCCAGGATGCAGAGGATCGCCGCGACGTCCCAGGCCGTCTTCGCTTTCCGCGAACGGAGCGGTCCCCAGGGGATCACCCATCCTAGAACGAAGCCGGACAGGACGCCGCCGATGTGGGCGAAATGGTCGACCTGTCCTCCCATCAACAGGGTGATCATGAAGATGAAGATCACGTACTGAAGAATGCTGTGCTTGATCCGGTCCCCGGCCGGCCCTCCCCGCCGGAGCCCGTAGGCGATCAAGGCGCCCATGACCCCCATGACCGCGCCCGACGCGCCCAGGGTGATCCGTTCTCCGGCGAAGGCGGACCAGAGCACGGTGAGAAGGAAGCCGAAGACGCCGCTGCCCAGGTAGATCACCCAGAACCGTTCCCGGCCGAACTCCGATTCCAGGAACGGGCCGACTTGGAGCAGGACGTAGGAGTTGAAGAAGAAGTGGAGCAGGCCTCCGTGGAGAAAGATCGGCGGGATCAGCGCCCAGAGATCTCCCGGTCCCTGGATCATGCCGGTGTACAAGGCGCCGAACTGCAGCAGGGTTCGGGTGAATTCACCGGGGAAGAACAGGATCGAAAGGAATCCGGCGTTCGGATAATTGGCCAGCAGGCGCATGGCCAGGAGGATGAACCAGAACCCGTTGGCCAAAAGGATCAGGGAGGTCGCCCTGATGCCGCCGGGGAACATCCCGCTGATCGCCCTTCCCACTCCCGGGGCGGCCACCGTCCCTGTCGACTCTCCGCATTCAGGGCAGCGAGAGGCTCCCTTCGGGATCAACGCGCCGCAGGCCGGACACATCTTATGTTTTCCGCGAACCGACCGGGTCGCCATATCCAGGGACGCTTTCCGCTCTCCCAGCAGCCGCCTGCGCTGGTTCCATTTCCAGCGGAGACGGGAGCCGCGCAGGCCGGCGGTGTCCATGAGCGAGGCGATCCACTCCACGATCTTGTCCAGGATGGTCGGGTCACCGGAACCGGACAACGGTCAGCGACCTTTGAACTCGGGACGTTTTCGTCCCAGGGTCGAGAGCCCTTCGTAGGCGTCTTCCGTGGAGAAGACCTCCACCAGGTGGTCCAGTTCCATGGCCAGCCCCTCTTCCAGCGGCTTGTCCGCTCCCTCCCGGATCAGGTCGGAAGCCAGCCGTAGGGCGATCGGGGCCTTGGAAGCGACTTTTTTCACCGCCTTGGCCAGGGCCGGATCGTTCCCGGCTTCCAGCTTCCCGGCCAGGAGATCGCCCGGGTCGGCGGAGGCGAACTGTTCGGCCAGGGCGGCGTACCGGCCCGGAACGGCGCAGGGGGTCCGTTCCCGAACCGGCCCCTCGGCCAGTGCTTCCTGCACCGCCCGGTCCAGGTCGCCGTGGGGAACCATCCGGTCCACCAGGCCGATGGCCGCCGCCTGGGCCGCAGGCAGCATCTGCCCGGTGAACACCAGCCAGCAGGCGAGACCGGTACCGACCCGGCGGGTCGTTCGCTGGGTGCCCCCCAGGCCGGGATAGATGCCGATGCCGGTTTCGGGAAACGCCATCATCGCCTTTTCCGAAGCGACGATTCGATGGCAGGCCAGGGCCAGTTCCAGGCCGCCGCCCAAGGCCAGGCCGTGCATCCGGGCGACGACCGGCTTGGTGCAGGAGGAGAGGTCGTGGAGCAGGGCGTGTCCCGCCTTCGTGAACTCAACGATCCTGTCCAGATCTTTGTTTCGCATGTTTCGAACGAAGAACCGGATATCGGCTCCGGCGATAAAACCTTTCCCCGCCCCGGCGATGACGATTCCCCGGACATCGTCGTCCGAGGCGACGGTCTTGAACGCCTGGTGAAGCTGGCCGACCAGCTCTTCGTTCAGCGCGTTCATGGCGTCGGGCCGGTACAGGGTCAAGGTGGCGACGCCGTCCCGGACCTCCGTTTTGACCAGGCGGAAAGGGAACGGTTTTTCGACGCCTGCCTGGGACGCCAGGATTTCCGGCATGGCCATTTTCCAGGCGGCGGCGGTGGCGCCTGCCGTTTCGGCCGCTTTCTTCACGCCGAACCGGTTCATCATTTCGAACGGTCCCCGGGGCCAGCGCAAGCCGACACGGGCGCCGATGTCGGTGTCCTCGATGGAACCGACCTGCTCGTCCACCAGTTGGGCCGCCACGAAGAAAACCGTGCCGAGCATCCGCTTATCGATGGCCGGGAAGGCCGACTCGTTCGGGTCCCCGGAAAGGTCCCAGCTTTCGCCGGATTCCACCTGCCCGCACAGCCGTTCGGCCGGGGCGTAGAACGGGCCGAACTTCTCTCCCAGGCTGTTGGCGGCGTGCATGGCGATCGGCACACCGGTGACGTTCATCAGCTCGAACGGCCCCATGCCGACCTGGAAGGTCTTCTTGCAGGCCGCTTCGATGGTCGGGATATCGGCGGTTCCGTCTTCCAGGAGCCGGACCGCCTCGTTCAGCCAGGGAACAAAGTACCGATTGACCACGAAACCGGAGGCGTCGGCGGAGGCGATCGGCGTCTTGCCGATCTGCTCCTGCAGTTGCCAAGCGGCCTTCACGACGCCCGGGTCGGTGGCGGCGCCGGGGACCACCTCCACCAGCCGGTTCTTGGCCGGGTGGTAGAAATAATGCAGCCCCAGGAACCGCTCCGGGTGTTGCATCCCTTCGGCCAGTTCGGAGATCAGGAAGGAGGAGGTGTTGGTGGCCAGGATCGCCTTCGAGGAACAATGTTCCTCCAGGCGGGCGAGCACCTTTTTTTTGACCTCCGCGTCTTCGAACACCGCCTCCACCACCAGGTCCACGTCGGAAAGGCGGCTCCAGTCGGAGGTTCCCTGGATCCGCTCCTGGATCTCTTTCGCCTGTTCCGGCTTGAAGATCCGGCGTTCCACACCTTCCTGGAGCGTGGTCTCGATGATGCTCATCCCCCGGGCGACCTTTTCGTCGTCCAGGTCGACCAGGACCACCGGGTATCCCTCGGTCGCCATCTTCTGGGCGATCCCCGAGCCCATGTTCCCGGCGCCGATCACGGCAAGCTTTCGGATGTTTCTTTTCTCGGTACTCATCGATCTCGCCGCCTCCGTCCGGATCTAGTCGTCTTTCACCGCCTGGATGATGTCCTGGATCGCCTTCTTCCCGTCGCTGAAGAACATCATGCAGTTGTCCGCGGCGAACAGAGGGTTCGGGATCCCGGCGAAGCCGGGAGACAGGCTCCGCTTGATGACGATCACCGTGCGGGCCTTGTCCACGTCGATGATCGGCATTCCGGCGATCGGGCTCTTCGGGTCGGTGCGGGCCACCGGGTTGACCACGTCATTGGCTCCCAGGACGATCGCGACGTCGATCTGTTTCATCTCCTGGTTGATGTCGTCCATCTCCCGGAGCTTGTCGTAGGGAACGTCCGCTTCGGCCAGGAGTACGTTCATATGGCCGGGCATCCGCCCCGCCACCGGGTGGATGGCGAAATCGACGCTGACTCCTCTTTCTTCCAGGAGGTTCGACAGGGTGCGGACCGTGTGCTGGGCCTGGGCCACCGCCATGCCGTAGCCGGGGACGATGCAGACCCGCTGCACGCCGTCCAGCATCATGGCGATCTCTTCGGCGGAGGTCGCCTTGACGGTTTTGTAGACCTCGTCGGCGTCCGGGGTGTCGCCGGTCGGCCCCATGGAGCCGAACAGCACGTTGGCCAGGGAACGGTTCATCGCCTTGCACATGATCCCGGTCAGGATGATTCCCGACGCGCCGACCAGGGAGCCGGAGACGATCAGCACCGAGTTGCTGATGACGAACCCGGTGGCCGCCGCCGCCAGCCCCGAGTAGGAGTTCAGCAGGGCGATCACCACCGGCATGTCCGCGCCGCCGATGGAGAGGGTGAGCAGAACTCCCAGGACGCCGCTGACCGCCACCAGGAGCCAGTAAAGCAGGAAGTTGTGGGGGTTCAAGACCACCAGTGCGCCGATGCCGATGGAGAGCACGGCGGAGAGCCATTTCAGCGCGTCCATTCCCGGGAAACGCCCGCCCTTCAAAAGCAGGATTCCGCCGATCAGGAGGCCGCACAGGATGATCCCCCCGCCGATCAGTTTGTCCCGGCCGGTCGCTCCGTCCACCAGGATCGCCGTGGAGAGGGCGTACCAGGCGGCGCCGGCCACGCAGAGGAGGGAGAAGCCGTACTTGATGGCCGCCTGCCAGGCGTGCAGTTTCCACTTCACCGCCAGGAATTCGGCCAGTTTGCCGAAGGCGACGTAGCTCCCGAAGAAGGTGACCGACCCGATCAGCCCGGAAAGCACCGTGGCGACCAGCATCTGCATGTCGTCGGCTTTCTGGGCCTGGATCGACGAATAGGCCAGCACCAGGGCCGAACCGGCCACCAGGATGGAAGCGCCTCCGCCGAACCCGTTAAACAGGCCGACCATCTCCGGCATGGCGGTCATCTTGATCTTGAGCGCGGTCGCTCCGCCGATGACGGCGCCGACGAAGAGGCCGATCAGGATGTAGGTCCAGCTTTGCGGCGGGTTGCCCAAGAGAGTGGCCAGGATCGCCAGGCCCATGGCCAGGGCGCCGACGAAGTTGCCCCGGACCGCGGTGCGGGGATGGGCCATCCATTTCAGGTCCAGGATGAACAGGACCGCCGCGACCAGGTACGCGATGTTTTCGACATTCGAGGAAATCATGCCGCGCCCCCTTTAATTCTTTTTCTTGAACATGCCGAGCATGCGATGAGTGACCAGGTATCCACCGACCACGTTGATGGTGGCGAACGCCACCGCCACACCGGCCAACACCTGTGCCAGGTGGGACGAACTGTTCCCCGCCAGGATCAGGGCGCCGATGATGGTGATGCCGGAGATCGCGTTGGATCCGGACATTAACGGCGTGTGCAAGGTCGGCGGGACCTTGGTGATGACCTCGAATCCGATGAAGATCGCGAGGACGAAGATTGTTAATAAAGCGATGAAACTGAACATGATTCCTCCCGCCTTACGCGCCGGCGCCGGAAGTTTGACCGAGCAGATCCAGGATCCTGGGGTGGACGACCTTTCCGTCCCGGGCGACCAGGGTTCCCGCGGTGATTTCGTCTTCGGTATCCAGTTGGAAGTTCCCCTCCTTGTCGATCAGGTGGAGGAGGAAGGTGGTGACGTTTTTCGAAAACATCTGGCTGGCGTGGTACGGGATTTCCGAGGGGATGTTGATCGGCCCGAGGATGGTGACGCCGTGCTCCACCACCGTTTCCCCGGCCCGGGTCAGCTCGCAGTTTCCTCCCCGTTCCGCCGCCAGGTCGATGATGACCGAGCCCGGCTGCATCCCTTGCACCATTTCGCCGGTGACCAGCACCGGTGATTTCTTTCCGGGGATCGCGGCGGTGGTGATCACCACGTCGTTCTCGGCGACGACCCGGGTCATCAGTTCCCTCTGCCTCCGCAGGAAATCCTCTCCCTGGTCCTTGGCGTAGCCGCCGGCGTCTTCGGCGCCTTCGGTTTCCAGGGGCATCTCCACGAACTTGCCGCCCAGGCTTTCGATCTGCTCCTTCACCGCCGGGCGGACGTCGTAGGCTTCCACAACGGCCCCCAGCTTCCGGGCGCTGGAGATCGCCTGGAGTCCGGCTACGCCGGCGCCGATGATGAACACCCTGGCCGGTTTGATGGTGCCGGCAGCGGTCATCATCATCGGGAACATCTTCGGCAGGTGGTTGGCGGCCAGGAGGACCGCCTTGTACCCGGCGATGGTCGCCATCGACGACAGGATGTCCATGCTCTGTGCCCGCGTGATCCGGGGCATCAGCTCCAGGGAAAGCAGGGTAGCGCCGGTTTCGGCGAACTCCCGGGCCGCCTGCGGCTCGCCGAGAGGATCGCAGGTGCCGACAACCGTTTTCCCGGGGCCCAGCTTCGCCAGGTCGGGTTTTCCCGCCTCCTGGTTGGCACCGAACGCCCGGACCATGGCCAGGATGTCGCAGTTGGAGAGAACTTCGTCCCGGGAGGCCACCCGGGCGCCCTTCTCCACGTACGCCTCGTCCGGATACCCGGCGGCGACCCCCGCGCCGGACTGGACGACGACGGCGGCGCCGACTTTGCTCAGTGGGGGGAGGACCGCCGCGCTGAGCGGCGCCACGCGCTGTGCACGCGAGGCAGCCCTCTCACACCAGGAC
>CAZZIV010000023.1:0-20063 GCA_964654385.1 uncultured Acidobacteriota bacterium
AGGAGCAGCTCCACCGGGTTCCGGTAGTGGAGCCACCGGTGGGGCGCGATCCGGTGGAACAGGAGGTGAGCCTCCGGTGACCAGCACCACCAGAGGTTGTAGACGATTTCCCGGAGCCGTGGGAGTTCCACCGGGATCGCCGGTTCGGCCGATGGTAGGGTCGGGATTTCCAGCTTGTGCATCGTTGGCTCCTGGTCGTTTGCCGGCCCTGGCCGGGACGGAGAAAATATAGCAGCCGGAGTGAGGTCCGCACAGATTTGTTACCCTATTCCGGAGTCGCGAGGAGCCTGACCATGGACAATCTGACCTTGACCCGCCCCCTGGCGTTCTTCGACCTGGAAACCACCGGCGTGGACCCGGCGGCCGACCGGATCGTGGAAATCTGCGTTCTCAAGATCTATCCGGACCGCCGCCGGGAGTCCCTGGTCGAACGGCTCAACCCCGGCCGGCCGATCCCGGCGGAGGCGACGGCGGTCCATCAGATAACCGATGAAGACGTCCGGGACAAACCGCCGTTCCGGGATCAGGCGGCGACCTATCTCGCGATGCTGGAGGATGCGGACCTGGCCGGGTACAACGTGACCCGTTTCGACATTCCTCTCCTTTTACGAGAGTTCCGGGACGCCGGCTTGGAACTGGATATGAACGGGCGCCGGGTGGTGGACGCCATGACCATCTTCCACCGGAAGGAGCGCCGGGACCTGTCGGCGGCGGTCCGGTTTTTCCTGGGGAAGGAACTGGAAGGCGCCCACGGAGCCGAACAGGACGTGGCCGCCACCGCCGAAGTGCTGGACGCCCAACTGGCACGCTACGACGACCTGCCCGGGACCGTGGATCTCCTGGACGAATGGTGCAACCCGGTCCCGAAAGACTCGGTCGACCGGCCGGGAAAGTTCCGGTGGAAAGACCGGGAGGTGGTTTTCACTTTCGGCAAATACCGGGATCAACCGCTCCGATCGGTTCGAGACGGGAACCGGGGATACCTGGAATGGATCCTGCGGTCCGATTTTCCCCAGGAGTCCAAGGAGGTGGTCCGGGCTGCCCTGGATGGCCGGTTTCCCGATCCCCCCGCCGGAGGCTAGTCCACATAGCCCAGGGACTTGAGTTTCCGAATGCTTTCTTCGTCCAGCGGCGTCTCCGGCAGGTCTTTGGAGGCGAGTTGGCCGTAGACCGTTTTCATCCAGCCGATCAGGGACAGGGTCGGAGAACGGCCGGGGCCGCTTAAATCATTTTTTTCCTTCGGATCGCTCCGCAGGTCGAACAGGCTGCGCCGGCTGGTGCCGACCCGGAACAGCTCCTTTTTCCCGTTGGAGATTTCTCCCACTTCCAGCAGTCCGGAGCGGCGAGCCGCTTCGGTGCCGAAATCGGCCACCACCGCGCCTTTGTGCGCCTGGTACAGGGTCACCCTGGCGGCGTCGGGTGCCTCGGCGCCCCGGAAAACGGCGGTCCAGTCGACCCCCTTGAACCGGGGGGCAGGTTCCAGGTCGACGAGCCGCAGGAGAGTGGGGGCCAGGTCGGTGTTCAGGGCGGGGGCATCGATCCGCCTCGGCTCCAGGTGGCCGGGCCAGGTGATCGACATCGGAATATGGAGCGTCGGTTCGTAAAGATGGCGCCCGTGGCCCCAGTAATTGTGCTCCCCCAGGCTTTCGCCGTGGTCGGAGGCGAAGACGGTGATCGGGTTCCGGAGGTAACGCCCTTTCTCCAGGGCGGCCAGCAGCGCCCCGATCTGACGGTCCACGAACCGGATCTCGGTATCGTAGCGGTCCAGCTTGGTCAGCTTCCCGGGCTTCTTCCTGTCCAGGCCCAGTTCGGCGGCGTCCTCGGGCCAGAACCGGTAGGGAGCATGGGGCTCCACGTAATGGATCCAGAGGAACAGCGGCTTCCGGGGCCGCTCCCGGTCGATCTCCTGGTCGTCCAGCCAGGACAGCAGGCCGTTGTTCAAATCTTCCGCCGTCGCCTCCCCCTTCAGAAGTCCGAACCATCTTTTCCGGTTCAGGATCACCCGGTAGGTTTCAAAATGCTCCGCCATTCCGGTCAACCGGTTCTTCAGAGTCCAGTTGCCGACGAACGCGGCGGTCTTGTAGCCGCCGGCCGCCAGTTCCTTGGGGAGGGAGTCCAGCCCCGGACGCATCCGGAGGCCGTTCCTGGTCGCTCCGTGCAAGTGGGGGGGGATCGAGGTGAGCATGGAGGTCAGGGCCGGTGCGGTGAGAGGCTCCACGGTCCTCGCCTCGTCGAACACGATTCCCCGGGACATCAGGCGGTCCAGGTGAGGCGAGGTTTCCCGCGAGTACCCGTAGATCGACAGATGGTCGTACCGGACCGTGTCCACCGTGATCAGCAGGATGTCGGGCCGGCGGACTCCGGACCCGTCGTCGGCCCGGGCGGGCCTCCCGGCTCCGAAGGAGAACGCCAGGCAGGCGGCCAGGGCCCATGCGGCGATCGACCTGTTTTCCCGAATACGGAACATTCTTTCCACCTCCTGAAACCGTTTCGGGGAAAACTATAACCTAGAGAGCGGTTCCCGGCGAGAGGGCGCCTGGAAGGCCCGGCGCACAGGTTCGGTGCGGCTCCGGGGGCATGGTTCTATAATCCGCGGGTTGGACCTGCGCCGGGCGGGCACCCAGAGGGGAGAGCCGTGTCGATGGGAAAAACGATCAAGGAGAAAACCGACCGGTTCACGACCGAACAGGCGGAGGAGATCTACGGTCTGGAGGCCTGGGGACGGGGATATTTCCGGATCCTTCCCAACGGTCACCTGGCGGTGCAGCCGCCGGGCGGCCTGGCGCCGATCGATGTCCTGGAGGTCGTGGAAACCCTGAAGGAAAAGGGGATCGGAATGCCCCATCTGCTCCGGTTTCCCCAACTGCTGGATGGGCAGTTGCAGGCGCTGATCCAGGCGTTTCGCAGAGCCCGGCAGGAGTTCGGCTACGGCGAGCCGTACCTGCCGGTCTACCCGGTGAAGGTGAATCAGCAGGCCCAGGTGCTCCACGGAATTCTGGCTGCGGGAAGGGCGGCGGGGCTGGGCCTGGAAGTAGGAAGCCGCCCGGAACTGCTGGCCGCCGCCGGCCTGGATCTGCCGGAAGGATCGCTGGTGATCTGCAACGGGTTCAAGGACTCGGGGTACATCGAGGCGGCCTCCCTCGTGGAGAAGCTGGGCCGGAAGGTGATCCTGGTGCTGGAGAAGCCGTTCGAGTTCGACCTGGCCCTGGAGCAGGCGGCCGCCGGGCGTCCTCTGCCCCGCCTGGGGCTGCGCATCAAGCTGCAGGCCAAAGGGTCCGGGCTGTGGGAAAAATCCGGCGGGTTCACGTCCAAGTTCGGTCTGACCAGCCGTCAACTCCTGGACGGACTGGGAAAGCTCTCGGCGGCGGGGCTCCTGGATAAGGTGGAACTGCTTCATTTTCACATCGGAAGCCAGATCACCCGGATCCGCAGGATCAAGAACGCCGTGCGGGAGGCGGCCCGGGTGTATTCCAAGGTGCGGCGCCTTGGGGCGCCGGTCCGTTACCTGGACGTAGGCGGCGGGCTGGGCGTCGATTACGACGGATCCCGTACCTCCTCCGACGGCTCGGTGAATTACGGGATTGAGGAATACGCCAACGATGTCGTCTTCGGTATCCAGGAGGTGTGCCGGGACGAAGAGGTTTCCTGCCCGGCGATCATCAGCGAATCGGGAAGGATGCTCACCACTTTTCACGCCATGCTGGTGACCGACGTCCGAGGCTCCCTCTCCAGTACCGGCCGGTTCGCCGTGTGTCCGGAGGTCGGCGCCCACCAGGTGATCCGGGACCTGGAGGAAACCGAGCGGGGACTCTCGGTGAAGAACTACCGGGAGTACTATCACGACGCCCTGGAGTACAGGGACCAGATGTACTCCCTGTTCGATCATGGGATCCTCGGCCTGAAAGACCGGGCCGACGGTGAATCGCTGTTCTGGAACATCGCCGGCCGGGCGATGGAGTACTCCCGATCCGCCCGTTACATGCCGGAGGAGTTCCAGGTCCTGGAGTCCCGGCTTCGGAATAAATACATCTGCAACCTATCGGTCTTTCAGTCGCTGCCGGACTCCTTCGCCCTGGACCAGATGTTTCCGATCCTGCCGATTCACCGGCTGAATGAGCGGCCGGAGGTACAGGCCAGCCTGGTGGACATCACCTGCGATTCCGACGGCGAGGTGGATGCGTTCGTCGACCGAAAAGAGGTCAAGGGCGCCCTGGAGGTTCACGAACTGATTCCGGGCCGGCCGTATTACCTCGGATTCCTGCTGGTCGGCGCCTACCAGGAAGCGATGGGGTCGGCCCATAACCTGTTCGGGCGGGTCCATGAATCGGAAGCGGTGATGGACCGGGCCGGCAGCCTCCATGTCCGGCTGTCCGCCCGGGGGCAGAGCGCCCTGGATACACTAGGCCGGTTCGGCCACGAGGAATCGCGCCTGGTCGCCTCCGTGCGTCAGAGGCTGAAAGTCCGGGTGGAGGCCGGCGACCTGAGCCGGAAGCAAGGAGAGAGGCTCGCCGGAGAATATGCCGATCGGCTCCGGGAGTATACCTACCTGGCCTGACCGGATGCCGCCGGTTCATCCTGTGCGGGGTGCGTGGGGCAGGTTCGATCGGTGGGATGGCCACGGCCAAGGTATGATGGCCGGGAAGATGAAGAAAGGAGTGAACCATGGGGCGCTTCCTCAAGATCCAGTCCGCGGGCCAGGAGAGCCGCCGTGAGGAGTTGTCCGGCGACTCCTTGACCATCGGACGCGCCCACGAGAACGATCTTAGTTATCCGGACGATATCAGTCTCTCCCGCAGGCACCTGGTGATCGAGAGAACCGAAGACCGCTGGTATGTGAAGGACCTGGGAAGCAAGAACGGCACCCGGGTGAACGACGTCCTGATCCTGGACCGGTTCCGGATTCAACCGGGGGATACGATCTCCGCGGGACATCTCCTCCTCTCCCTGGAGGGGGCCGCGGAAACAGGCGGATCGATCCAGGATTTTCAGTGGGACGAAACACCGATCCGTCCGGGCGGCGATACGATCATCGCCAGCCTGGAAGGGGTTCTCCCCTCCGGGGCCGGAACCACCGGCGAGAAGACCGCGGGGGATGCCTCGGCGAAAGAGAAGATCGTGCCGTTCTCCGACGCGGCGGTGGCCGCCTTGATCCGGGCCGGCAGGGAACTGGCCCAGGACCGGCCGTTGGACGACCTGTTCGACCTGATCCTGGATCTCTCCATCCAGGCGGTCAACGCGGAGCGGGGAGTCCTGATGACCCTGGAGGGCGGGGAACTGGAACCGAGGGGTTGGAGAGGGGAGCAGTTCCCGATCAGCCGGTCGGTCCGAGACAAGGTGATCGACGAGAAGGCGTCCATCCTGATCCGGGACGTGATGTCCGACGACGCGTTCAAGGCGCAGGCCAGTCTGCTCGGCCACAACATACGGACGGTGCTGGCGGTCCCGCTCCAGACCGACGAAACGGTCATCGGTCTGGTCTACCTGGATTCCAGCTCCCTGGCGCGCCGGTTCACCGCCAACGATCTCAACCTCCTGACGGTGTTGGCGAACGTGGCGGCGATTCGGATCGAGCATGAACGGCTGGCGGAAATCGAACAACATGAAAAGTTTCTGAGGAGGGACCTGGAGCAGGCCGCGGAGATCCAGACCAGCCTGCTGCCTGTGGAGCCTCCGGTGATTCCGGGGCTGGACCTGGCCGGCTACAACGCGGCCTGCCTGACGGTGGGCGGAGATTACTATGACTACCTGGTGTTCGAACAGGACCGGGTGGGCCTGGTGCTGGGCGACGTGGCGGGGAAAGGGATGCCCGCCGCCTTGATGATGACCGCGTTGCAGGCCCAGGTGCAGGTCCTGGCCGATGGGGAGAAAGATCCGGCGGAGCAGGTGTCGGTCCTGGACCGGCATGTGTCCGCCAAATGCCCCAGGAACCGGTTCATCACCCTGTTTTATTGCGTGGTGGACGCCCGGACCGGCCGGGTCCAATACTGCAACGCCGGGCACAACCCCGGGATCCTGCTGCGGGCCGACGGCGGCCACGAACTGCTCAAAAGCTCCGGAACGGTGCTCGGCATCCTGCCGGAGCTGGGGTACGAGAGCAGCGAGGTGACCCTCTCGGACGGGGATCTTCTCCTGGTCTACAGCGACGGTGTGACGGAGGCGGTGAAGGCCGGAACCGAGACCGAGTTCGGCGAAGATCGTCTCATCGAGACGGTCCGGGAACATCGGGACTTGCCGGCGGAGGAGATCGTTCGCGAACTCAACCAGATCCTGGAGGAATGGACCCGCGGCCATCCGCCCGACGATGACATCACCATCCTCGCGGCGAAAAAGGTCGGCCGGTGATGCTGCTCCGGATGAGTCGCGCCGCCCGCCTGGCCACCGCCGCGTTCATCTGGAGCGTCGTGGGCCTCGGCCTCACAGCCCGGGGGGTTCTCTTTTCGATGACCGGGAGCCGGTCGGCCGCCGCGGTCTCGGTCCTGGCCGGCCTGCTGCTGGGCGGAGTGAAGGGGCGTTTCATGTTGGCGAAACTGGCCAGGGCCAACGCCGACCGGATCCTGGCCGGCGACGCCGCGCGCTGGATCGGAGACGCCTTCGAACCGTCGGCTTGGGGAATCGCCGTTTTTTTTATGGTGGTAGGGATCGCCTTGCGGCGATCGGGGCTTCCCGGCCCGTGGATCGGATTCGTGTACGTCGCCGCCGGTCTGGCCCTGGGGTATGGTTCGGCGGTGAGCTGGCGCGCCCTGTACCGGATCGATCCTGAGCTTACGGAATCGTAACTTTCCGATCGTGACTTCCTGGGATCCGTGCCTATATTGCTTTCCAGGAGGTTCATGTGGCGAAAGTACTTCTGGTCGGCCCCAACCGGGAACGAACCGGTGGAATCCGTTCCCTCTTGAAGGAAGACGGACATGAAGTCCGCCTGGAGCGATCGATCGGTTCCTGGCGGAGGGCGGAATCGGAAACGCTGCCCGAGCTCGTAATCGCCACGGTCGCCGATAGCTGCAAGATGCTCCAGGAAACCGGCCGGCCGCTCCGGGGGTTCCCGCCTCCTCTGCTTTTCGTCCGGACCGAGGCGGAAATTTTCCAGGATCATTTCCTTCCGGAGCGGTTGATCGACCATATCGCCTCTCCGTTCATGCAGGAAGAACTGCTGGCCCGGGCCGACGCGTTGATCCGTGTCCGGCGGGTGATCCACCGGAAGTTCCCCGAGGACCGGGCGGAGCCGGCGGAGGGACGGAAAGGCGCTCTCGGCCGGTTCGGCAGCCGGATTTCCGCCTTGATGACCTCCCGGGTTCCCCGTCGCTCCAAACCGCTGGGGCCGTATGCCGAGGTGGCCGCCCGGGTTGCGGACTGGGCGGACCGGAGGGACGGCCTGGAGCCTGGACACGCCGGGAGAGTGACGGCGTACTGCAACATGATCGCCGAAGGGTTGCGTTTCCCCAGGGAACAGGCCAACTCGCTCCTTCGGGCGGCGATGCTCCACGATATCGGCAAGGTCGGTATTCCTGTAGAACTGTTGCGAAAGCGCGGCCCCCTGGAAGAGGACCAGATGCGACTGTTGCGAACCCATCCCCGGAAGGGGGCGGATCTCCTGCGGGCCCTGGACCGGGACGAATCGGTGGCGCGAACCATCCTGTACCACCATGAGCGACCGGACGGCGGCGGGTATTACGGCAAATCGGAACGGTCGATTCCGATCGAAGCGAAGGCGCTGTCGGTGGCGGAGGCGTTCGACGCCATGACTCATTCCATGGTTCGGGCGACCGTCTCTTCCGAACAGGCCCTGCACCGCCTGGATGAGGAGAAAGACCGGATGTACGACGCCGATTGCGTGGACGCCCTGGTCGATGCGCTCCGTCCCAGGAAGTCCTGTATCCCGCTCTCTTCCATGTGAGTACCCTCGGGCAGGGGTCTTATCGATCGGCGCTGATCTCGGCAACGGCGGCGAATTTTCTCTCGACGGCGGCGAGTTCCTCTTCGTTTTCGGTCACCTTCACCTGGAACCGGAATTCTCCTTCGGTCATCGCTCCAGGCGGGACCAGGTCCCGGTACTGGATGCAGCGGGCCGGGTCTTTGGCCGGAAAGGTCAGGACCGGGAACTCGGCGGAACTGTCCCCGGCGAGCACCCGTGAAATCTCCAGTTCATGATGGTTATTCCTGGAGCGGCAGACCAGGCCGATCAAGGCGGTCGGCTTGGTCGTCCGCACGGGGCTGGTTGCGAGGTATCCTAACGGGCCGCTGTTTCGGACCTTCCCTTCCCGGAGGAAGGCGGCGCTCTCCGGTTGGAGGACGGCGATCGGGCTGAGGCTGGCGGGAGCCTGGTTCGGGTTCGGCCACTCTCCCTCGAAGGAACGGGAAAAGATTTGGTCGGTGGTCGTTTCATGGGCGACCGCCACCAGTTCGTATTTTCCCGGGGGAAACTTCATCTCCTTCTCGAAGATCACCCGCACCCCGGGCGATGCGGCGACCACTCGTCCCGAATAATCTTCCCGGACCGTTTCCCCGGTCACCAGGGAGGCGCCCAGGTCCCAGGTCGCCCCCGGTACCTTGCTGCCGGGCACGCTGATCTGTACCAGGGCGGAGAAGAGACCGTTTTCGTAACCGGTGGGGACCACCAGGGCGCTGATCCGCCTCTCCGAGATGTTTTCTCCCGAGGTGGCGAAAGCCGAGAGGATCCGGGCGGTCCTCTCGGCGGCGGGGCTCTGGATCACCAGCCGTCCCCGGGTCTGGACGGTGACCTTCTTTCGTGAGGTGGTCAGACGGATCGGAAGGGGCTGGTCTTCCGGCAATCCCTCCACCGGAAAGCTCACCAGGTAGAGGCATTCCAGGTCGGTCCGGATCCGCCGGAGAATCTTCTCCGCACGCACGCCGTTGAGGAAGGAGGCGCCGCCGGTCTCCAGGGCCAGGTCGGCCATGGTGTTCTGAGCGTCGCGGATTCTCCGGGTATTGGCGCCGGGATCTTTGCTCTTGGCTCCGCGTCCGAAAGTGGCCATCGATTCCGCGGTCATTCCCTCGCCCTGCACCGTGTAGAACCGGATTCCCATGGCCGAAGCCTGGTGGATGATCCTGTCCAGGGAATTGCCGGACAGAAGCGCGCCCGTCTCGATCGAACGGGCGCTGACTTCCGCCGCCATCACTCTTTTTCCGAAAAAGCCCAGGTAGTGTTCCCCGGGATTCTTCCGCATGGTGTCGGCGAAATAGACCAGCGCCTTGGGCGGGTCCAGTTCGGCCAGCCTTCCGAGCACCATGTCCAGCCTCTGCATCGATTTTTCCGCCATCCAGGCCTCTTCGATCTGGTATTTCTTCGCCAGGCCGATCGATTTTTCGACGTTATTGTCCCTGTCCAGGGAGTCCAGAACTTCGTCCAGCCGGCTTTCTTCCTCGGTGGCCCAGGTGCTCCACTGTTCCCGGTCCACCTGGAGTCTGTCCAGGGCGTTCAGGAGCTTCTCCCGGTCGCGGGTCATTTCCTGGACCACCTTCAGTTTCCTGGCGTTGGAGACGATCATCGCCTGGGCGGTCCCGTCCATCAGGCCCTCCACCAGGGTGGAGGCGATATCGATCGACTCCCGCCGGCCCGCCATGGTCAGGTGCGGCTGATCGAAAAAGAAAACGTAGGTGGCGGGAGCGGTCCGGCTCGGAAGGTCCGCAGGCGTCGATCCGGCCGCCGGGGATGAGGGCGGGGACGGAACGGTCCCGGTGGATGCGGTTTCCGGCGGTGGCGCCGGCCGGCATACCTGGTCCACGATGAAATTTTCGAGAAACCGGCCGCCTACACGCAACTCGAAGTCTTCCTTGGTGAGATCCGAGACGAACCCCCGCGGGCCCCGGACGGTGACGTCCAGTTGGGCCAGGCGGCTCCGGGCGTGCTCCACCAGGTCGATGGAACGGGGCGGTTCTTCCTGGGCTTGTCGGGTCTCTTCGCCGGCCGCCGGCGCCGGGAGGGAGGGGGCCAGGATCAGGACGGCCAGCAGGCAGGCCGGGATCGGACGGTGGATTCCTCTGCGCATTCCGTTTCCTCTCATTCCGCGGCGGTGGTTCCGACCCGGAATTCGTGGGAGAGGGAGGCGACCTCCCTGTCCTCTCGATACAAAACGATCTCGTAGCGGGCTTCTCCGGACACCAGGGTGTGGGCCGGAATCACGTCACGCACCTGGATGCAGCGGTCCTTCACCGGGTCCGGCTTCAGGACAGGGAAGGCGATGTCACCGGTGCCGGTCAATCGCCGCTCCACCCGGGTGGCATCCCATCGGCGGTGTCCTTTTTCGGTGCAGACCAGGCTGACCATCGCCGCGGGAAGATCCGGCGCCAGCGGCCGGCCCCGGGGAAGAGCCAGGGAGCCGGTCGACCGGATCGACCCGTTCCGCGCGAAAACCGCGTGGACCGGTTGGACGATGGTGACCGGTCCCAGGGTCGCCTGATGCCGGTCGGGCCTGGGCCAGTCCGCCGAGCCTTCCCGGGACGCGACCAGTCCGGTGATCTGCTCGTGGGCCACCGACACGATCTGAAACGGCCCAGGGCCGAACGACATGACCTTTTCGAAGATCAGCGTCGTGTCCGGCGCAGGGAGGGTGAACCGGCCGGAGGCGTCCGACACGTTCTGGCGGCTGTCCACCAGCGAGGCGCCCACGTCCCAACGGGCGCCGGCGAACGGGACGCCGGAGACGGCGACCTGTACCAGCGCTTTGAATTCTCCCCGGTCGTAGTCCAAGGGGATCAAGGATTCCAGGACCGAGATTTCAGGGTCGTCGGATCCGGGGGCGGTGAAAGCGCCCAGGAGCCGGTTGGTCAGTTTCCGGGAGTCGCTCCGAAAGACAACCTGTCCTCGGGAGCCGACCTGGGCCCCTTTCCGCTTGAGCTTGACCAGGAAGCGGTGCGGTTCGTCCAGGGAGAACGGGGTTGGATCGAAACTCACAACATACAGGCAGGCCAGGTCGTCCTCGATCCGGTCCGCGATGACGTCGCCCGGCGCTCCGTTGAGGAAAACGGCGCCGCCGGTCTCAGTCGCCAGGTTCGCGAGAGTATCCTGGGCCATCCGGGAAAAATCGGAAGTGACCGTCGGCACGTCTCCTGCCAGGGCCATCCCCTGGAAGGTCATCCCGAGTCGCTGGACGTCGTAAGCCAGGCCGGCTCCCTGCACCGTGTAGAACCGCACCCCGTTCGCGGAGGCTTCGTCGACGACCCGGTCGAACGGGATCCGCCCGGTCAGCGAATCGGTGCGCATGGCGGAGAGGGTCGATACGGCATTGATCACCGCCGGATGAAAAAACGTCAGGTACTGGGCGCCGGCGTTCATGCGCAGGGTGTCGGCGAAGTAAATGCCCGCCTTGGGCGCGGCCAGCCCGGCGAGCCGGGGGAGGGTCTGCTCCAGCCGGTTCAGGTTCCGTTCGGTCAGCCGCCGGTCATCCTGCTGATGCCTCCGGGCGATGTCCGCGGCGCGGTGAATGGAGCGGTAGTTGTTGAGGGCGGTGACGATTTCGTCGGCCCGCTGCTGCTCGTTGATCGACCAGGGGCTCCATTGGTCGGTGTCCGTGGCCAATCGCGCCAGGGCGTCGTGAAGGAGATTTCGATCCTCCGTGAACCCGGCATAGGTGACCAGCCGGTCGGCGTTGGAGAGGATCATTCCACGGTTCCCGTCGTGGATTAGGCGCCGGACCAGGTCGTGGGCGATCTCCAGCGAATGAACCCGGCCCCCCTGGGTCAGATGAGGTTGATCGAAATAGAAAACGAACGACCCCGGGTTCGTCGCCAGGCGCCCGGCCGCCTCACCGTTCACCGGCGCCGGGTCGTCCCGGCCGTAACGGCAGTGTTTATCCAGGTGGAAATCCTGGAGCTTGTGGATCCCGACCTTGATCTTGAAGTCTTCGGCGGTGAGGTTCCGGACCACCTCCGGGTCGCCCCGGATGGAGAGATCGACCTGGAACAGGCGGGACTGTTCCCTGGTATGAAGGCCCAGTTCCCTGGGCTCGGCGGACCGGGAGGTCTCGGCGGCCGGAGAGGCGGTCCAGAGCAGGGATGCCGTCGCCGCGCAAGCCGCAATTCTCCCGTAAAACCTCACCTGGTCTCCTCCCGCCCGATCAGACGCCTGCCTCAGTATCCGCCCGCCGCCGCCCGCCGGCAACTCCATGCGGTGTTTTCTGCTGTACGGATGCAGTAGTGTTCCGTTCTCTTTCCCTCACGATGGCCCGGCATTCCGGTGTACGAAGGTAGCGGCGGCCTGGTCGGCGGGAAGCAGCAGGATTTCCGCGACCTGCACATGAGGGGGCCGGGTGGCGGCGAAGACCACCGCGTCGGCCACGTCGGCGCCGGTGAGCGGGGTCATCCCCGCGTAGGCCGCTTTCGCCTTCTCCTCGTTCCCATGAAAGCGGACCTTGCTGAATTCGGTTTCCACCAGCCCGGGATCGACGGAGACCACACGCACGCCGGTTCCCAGGAGGTCGATCCTCAACCCTTCGGTCAGCGCTTTGACCGCGTGCTTGGTGGCGCAGTAGACATTGCCGCCTGGATAGACCTGGCGGCCTGCGATCGAGCCGATATGGATCACGGTGCCGGAGCCGCGTTCCACCATCCCGGGAACCACCGCCCGGTCAATGTGCAGCAACCCTTTCACGTTGGTTTCGATCATCTCTTCCCAGTCCTCGGGATCGCCCTGGTGCAGCGGGTCCAGGCCTCTGCTGAGGCCGGCGTTGTTCACCAGGACGTCGATCGACCGCCACCGCTCCGGAAGGGCGGACAGGGAAGACCGGACCGCTTCCCGGTCCCGGACGTCCAGGCCCAGCAGGTGGACGTCCCGGGCGCCGTTTTTCCGGAGAGCCGGCTCCATCGCCTGCAACCGCTCGCGTCGCCGGGCGGCCAGGAGCAGGGCGGCTCCCTCTCCGGCGAACCGTTCTGCGCAGGCGGCGCCGATTCCGCTGCTGGCGCCGGTGATGAATACGATGGACCGGTTCAACGTGCGTTCCTGGTTTCGCATATCGATCTCTCCCTCTTCCGGCCGGACCGGAAAGCTTCCGCGGCCGATTCACCCGGTTCCGGCGGAAAGGGCGATTGCCAAACCGCCGGATCAAGAGTATATCTGGACCATGAGAGTTTGGGCCGTTTCGCTCGCGTTCCTCGTCGCGGCGCTCTCCGTGCCCGGGGGGGCGGCAGACCTCGCCGGCTCCATCGAGGGCCGATGGGTCCTGGTGAGCCAGACCTATGAAAAAGGGAGCAGGAACCTGGCAGGCGCGGACCGGCCTGTCCGGATCGAAATCCTCCCTGCCGAAGGCGCTCCTCTCGTCCGGGTCTACGCAGGCGGCGACACCGCGGAAAGGTTCTCCTGGCCTGCCTGGGTCGTGGACGCAGGACCGGTTCCGGTGACGGTCCTGGAGCGGACCGTGAACTTCGCCGCCGGTTTCCTCCGCGCCCGGTACCGGTTCTCTCCCCAGGGGGAAGACCGGTTCCAGGTGGAGGTGGAAGAGGCCTACCGGGCCGAAGGCACCCGGTCCGCGGAAACGCTGGAAGGGGAGATGACCGTCCGGTTCTTTCTTTACGGCGAGCCGCGGGGTTCGTACACCCTCCACCGCCGGTTTGAGCGGGAGCGGCCGTGAAGACGGCCCTGTCTCTCCTGCTGGCCGCCGGGGCGGCCCTGGGGTCCGTCTTCGGCCAGAGTGTGAGCGGCACCCTGTTCGAGGACCGGAACGGCAACGGCGTGTACGACCCGGGGGAGCCGTTACTCTCCGGGGAAACCATCACCCTGTTCGGCAGTCCGGACGCCGGGGGAGCGTGGGACCAGTCGGTCATCACCGGCGCCGACGGAAGCTGGTCGTTCGCCCCTGGTGACGGTTGCTACCTCCTTTCCCTGGACCCGGTCCCCGGTTACCGGCTGGTGACCACGCGGGACGATCTGTATCCCGAAGGGACCGCGCCGTTTCCGTTCCCGGTGGCCCAGCCTCGATTCGGCCTGATGGAACACGGCGTCTCCGGGCTGCGGAGCGGCGCCCTGCGTTACGCCTCCCTGGGGGATTCCATCGCGTGGAACTGGAATTCCTGTTTTTACAAGTCGACCTTCTGGTACAGCCGGGAGGTGAGAGACCGGCTGCAGTGCGCGGCTCCCGGCGCCTCCATCACCCTGGATGAGAACGCCGTGAAAGGGGAACATACCGACGACCTCCTGGTGGATGACGGGGCGGCGGACGGGAACAATGTGTTTTCGGTCATCGCCCGGCAGCCGGACAAGATCACCCTTTCCATCATCGGGAACGACCTGCTGGGAGTCGATCCGGCCGGCGAGCCGACCCAATCGGAAGTGAACGCGGCGGTGGCGGAGGTGCTGGATTCCAGGCAGAACCTGCAGGAAGCGCTTTCCGCCATGACCAGCGAGGTTCCCGGCGCCGACATCGCCCTGAACACCTTGTACGACAACCTGGCCTACGGTTGCTATGACGGGATCGGAACCTCGGGGTTCCACCGGGACTGGCTGCCGATCGTGAACCGGATGCTTCGGGACCTGGCCTGGGGGCAGACCCGGCCGGCGGCGATCAGCGAGGTGGCGGCGGAGTTCGCCGAGGAGAACCTGGACGGTAATCCGCCGGCCAGTTGCACCGGTTTCGACCGGATGATCTGCCGGGATTTTCTGCAGACCGACCAGATCCATCCCAACAACGATGGTTACACCATCATCCGGGAGAAAGTTTGGGAATCCTCCGGCGGAGTGTTGCTCGGCCCCCGGGACGCGGTAAGCCGGGCGTCGATGTCCGGAGTGGATTTCGGCCTGTTGCGCCGTGTGAAACGGCTGTACCCGTCCACCTGGGAGGTCCGGGGAGGGGCGGCGGTGACCGCCCCGGAGGCCGCCTTCAGCGACGGAGACGGGGGTGCTCCGGCGGAGATCACCCTGGGAGCGGGGCAGGAAGAGTTCGTCCTTTCCGGCTTTCCCGACTGGTATGACGAGGTCCAGATCGTCCGGGTGATTTCGGGGGTGAGGTACCGGACCGCCGGAACGGTGAACGATGATTTTTACCGGATGGAATCCTCGGTCAACGGCCTTTTCCGAGCGCCTCCCGGCCACGCGTTCACGCCGCTCGACTGGAACTACTACACGCCGATCGTCGGAGGCGGAGGACCGAACGCCCCGGTGGGGAACCCGGATTACCCCGAGGAGAAACTGCTGGTGGTTCCGGAGGTCTCCTCCTACCGCGAGGTTTCGGCCACCCTCACGAAGAACCCGATCCGGCCCGCCGGCTCCAGCCGGTATGCGTGGCCGGCGGTGACCCACGAAGACCTGGCGACCACCGCGGTCCGGGTGGCCTCGGCTCCGGTGGCCGGCACCGCCGGGAACGATGGGTACACCGTGCAACTGGACGCGGCCTGGCTGGATCTTTACGGTTGGGAAAAACCCCGCCCCGGGGAGATCACCGGCGTGATCGCAGGGAAAGGAACAGCCGGGGATCTGGTGATCGAATTCGACGCTCTCGCCGGAGCCCAGAGGTACAATCTCTACTTCGGCCGCCTGGCCTCCCTTCCGGCGTACGACCATGGCCGATCGGCGCCGGCCGGCCCGAACTGCGACGCCGGTCCCCAGGACATCGGCGGAGGACGTCTCCGCCTGGTGGTCGGGACCGGGGAGCAGCCGGCCGACGATGCCTATTTCCTGGTCACCGCCCAAGTGGACGGGGTGGAGTCTCCGTCGGGGAAGGATTCGCAAGGGAAGGAAATCGATCGTTCCCAATCGGTCTGCAGGTAATTCCGGCCGCGTTCCCGTTCTTTTGGTACAATCCTGCAGGAGTTCGCGGAGGTGGAACCGGTTTCCTCCGCCTGCGAGCCGCAGGAGAGGCCTGCAACAAGGGCGATCCGAACGTGGCGGAACGTCGGAAGCGAGGGAAAGGTCACCATGCTGAACAAGAATTTCCAGGAGCGGGCAGAGCAGGTCTGGGCGAAACTGAGCGAGGAGATCGGGGGGGCATTCCTTCACCGCGAAGAGGGCGGAGGACGCCACGACAAGCTGTTCGCCAAGGTCGACAACTGGTCGGTCACCCTCGATCTGCACTCGGAAATCGGGTACGGGAGCGAAGTGTTGTACACCCGCTACCGGGCGCCGTACATCAACCCGGATGGGTTCCGGTTCAACATCTATCACGCCGATTTCTGGGACAACATCTCCCGGGCGGTCGGCTTCCAGGATGTGATCATCGGCGACGAGGCGTTCGACGATCATTTCCGGATCATGGGCAACGACGAACGGCTGGTTCGACGGTTGTTCTCCAACCGGAAGCTGCGGGAGTTCCTCAAGCAGGAGCCGGAAGCCCACCTGTTCGTCCGGGATTCCGGAGATTGGTTCGCGGAGGAGTTTCCGGACGGAGTGGATGAACTGGTCCTGGAGGTGGAGGGAGAGATCGCGGACCTGGAGAGGCTGGCCAGGATGTACGGAATTTTTGCCGAAGCGCTCCGCACTCTCTGCCACATCGGGGCCGCTTATGAAGACGATCCGGAGATCGTGCTGGAGTAGGGCCCCAGGGACGCCCCGGGTCTAGACTTTTCCGCTCTGCTCGGTTTCCACCAGGAGCGCGGAGGCGGCATCCCTGTGTTCCTCCGGAACCTCCACGACCGCGTTGAGCGGGAGAAGGCTGGCCGCTTCCGCCCCGCGGATGAAATGGGGTATCCCGGCGGCGGTCAGGGCGCCTTCGAAAGTGGAGAGCAGGGTCTGGTTGGTGGTGCGGAGAACCTGTACCCAGTTCGTCTCCTCTTCTTCCGACGGAAGTTCCGAGACCAGGTCCACGTCGCATTCGGGACAGTGGGTGATCTCCTCTTTGTATTCCGATTTGCAGACCGGACAGAACATGGCAGCCTCCTTTCCCGGACACCGGTGGGTGATTCCAGTTTACCCCAACCGCTCCCGGCGCTGAAAGACGACCGTCCCGGTGTCTGGATCCCTCCTGCCGGCCGGGTCAGCCGGCAGGCGATCCGGCGGAGGGTCGTTCCGGAACCCTCGACAGCGCCTGTTCCAGGTCGGCCTTCAGATCCTCGAACGCTTCGCAGCCTACGGCGAGGCGGATCAGGTCGTCCCGGATCCCGGCCTCTTCCCTTTCGTTTCTGGGCATCCCCGCGTGGGTCATGGAGGCCGGATGTTCCACCAGGGTCTCCACGCCGCCCAGGGAAACCGCCAGGGTGGCCAGCTGAAGCGAGTCGATCATCGCCTTGGCGGTTTCCAGGCTTCCTTTCACGCCGAACGAGATCATCGAGCCCGGACCGTTCATCTGTCGTTTCATCAGTTCATGTTGAGGGTGGGAGGCCAGTCCCGGGTACATGATCCAGGAAATCGCCGGGTGGGTCGAAAGCCACCGGGCAAGTTTCCGTGCGTTGGACTGGGCCGTCTCTACCCGCATGGAGAGGGTGCGCAACCCGCGCAGAACCAGCCATGCCTGGTGGGGGTCCATGGTGCCTCCCAGGGTCACCAGTGATTTCCGGAGCCGGGCATACAGGCCGGCCTCCTTCGCCACGATGATTCCGGCCACCACGTCGCTGTGCCCGTTCAGGTACTTGGTCATGCTGTGGATGACCACGTCGGCGCCGAACCGGAACGGATTCTGGATCAGGGGGGAGGAAAACGTGTTGTCCACCGCCAGCACCGCCCCGGCCTCCCGGGCGATCCGGGAGCACCCTTCCAGGTCGGTCAGCTTGATGGTCGGATTGGCCGGGGTCTCGATGAACAGCATGCGGGTGTTCGGGCGAACCGCCTTCCGCACCTCTTCGAGGTCTTCGCTGGCGACCCAGCTCGATTCGATCCCGAACTTGTCCAGGTGGGATTCCAGCAGGATCCGCGTCGGGCCGTAGACCGAATCGGTCCCGAGAACGTGATCGCCGCTCTCTAGGAGGGAGAGGAAAGTGGTGGAAATCGCCGCCATCCCGGTGGCCGTGGCCAGGGCGTCGTACCCCCCTTCCAGTTCGGAAACCGCACCCTCCAGGGCCCGGATGGTCGGGTTCCCCAGGCGGGTGTAGATGAAACCGTCTTCCCTGCCGGCGAAGCGGTCGGCACCCTGGTCCGCCCGGTCGAAGGAAAAGGTGGAACTCTGATAGATCGGAACGGAGACGCCTCCGAAGGTCCGGTCCGGCTCGGGGCCGGCGTGAACCGGGCGGGATGCTGGGTGCAGGTCATTGTGATTCGACATGAGGGCTCCTTCCTGTGGATCCGGACTTGCGAGGCCAGGGTCAAAATACCATCATCGAAGGAACGAAAAACGAGTGAAAGCGTCTTGAATCCGGCTGGAATATGGCAAACTGAAGGTTCCTGGAATCCGCGTGGATCCAGGGTAGGAACCCGGTAACCCTGGAGGCTCCCGATGGGGACGATTCGAATAGTCGATCCGGACGTTCCCCCGGCCTGGGCGGTCGACCGGCTGGGCGGAGCCGCGCCGGGCGCCCCGGTTTGCGGGGAGAACGGAGTCGCGGTCCAGACCGCGGCCGGGGAACGTTTCCGCCTGGTGGAATGCCGGGTCGCCCGGGCCGGGGAGAGCCCTTCCCGGCTGGAGGCGGCGGCGGCGGCGGCCTACCGGGAGGTGCGGGAACGGCTGGAGCCGACGGTTCACCGCGCGCCGGTCCGGTTCTGGAACTTCGTTCCGGACATTCTCAGGTCCGACGGCAGGGGAGGCGTGTACTACGAAGCGTTCAACCGGGGGCGGTTCCAGGCGTTCGCCTCCTGGTTCGGGCGGCAGCGGTTCGCCTCCAGGATCCCGGCGGCGACCGGTGTCGGTCACCGGGGAGACGACCTGGTGATCCTGGCACTGGCCGGAAAAGAGCCGGGGGAGAAGCTCGAGAACCCCAGGCAGACGCCGGCTTACGAGTACTCCGATGAGTTCGGCGATCTCCCACCCTGTTTCGCACGTGCGACCCTGGTCCGTGAGCCCGGGGAAGAGCCGGACCTGTTGATCGTTTCCGGCACCGCCGCCGTCCTCGGGGAAAGGTCGATGCATCCGGGAGACATCCAGGGACAGTCCCTGGAGACGTTCGCCAATATGGCCCGGCTGCTGCCGTCCACCGGTGGGAGCGGCTTCCTCGACGAAGGCGGCCCGGTCGGACGGGACCATCCGGCCGGCCTCCGGGCCGCCCTGGAGGCTTACACCGATGTACGGGTCTACGTGGTGAAGGAAGAGGACGTGCCCGCCGTGGAACAAATGGTGCTCCGGTATTTTCCCGCCGGGATCCGGGTGGAACTAACGCAAGCCGACCTCTGTAGGGAAGAGCTGTTGGTGGAGATCGAGGGGATCGCCTCGGTCTGAGCGTACGCTCCGGTCTTCCGGATCAGCCCGCAACCGCGCCTCCACCGCCGCCAGCACTCTTCCACGGAGCAGGGGTAGGGGGATCGGCCCGTGATGGAGCAGTTCATGGTGGAACCAGGGCAGGTCGAACCGGTCGCCCAGTCCTTCCTCCGCCTCCGCCCGGAGTTCCAGGAACGTCCGCTCCGCCAGCTTCGGAACGGCGGCGTGGCCGGGCCGGGCGACGCATCGCTCCAACTCCATGGCGGCCCGGTCTCCGAACATGCTCTGGAGAAACTCCACCGCTTTCCTCGAGGACCAGCGTCTCCAGTGGATCCCCGTTTCCAGGACCAGCCGGGCTGTGCGAAGCCGGTCCAACTCCAGACGGCCTGTTCTCGATTCCCGGCTTCGATACATCCCCAGGGCCTCCCCCAGGGACTCGGCGTACAGGGCCCAGCCTTCCATGTAGGCTTCCTGGTAGCCGTAATGGATAAAACCGGGCGAGTTCTCCATTCTTCGACAGGCATCCACAAGGAAGTGACGCCCCGGGACCCCTTCCCGGAGAAATAGCGTTTCCACCCATCTCAAGGGGCATCCGGAGCGACCGGCCGGGAAGTGGAGCGTGGCCGGCGTTTCGCCGTCCAGGGAGGGGGGGGTGTACCAGGCGGCGCCCGGCCCGCCCCGGCCGGGGGCGTCCACAGGATCGAGTTCCAGCGGAACGGTGAGCCGGCCGGCCAACAGGCAGGGGCGGGCGGACTGTGCGTGTCGCCGGGCTCTACCTGGCGTTGGCGGTCCTCGTGGATGGCCTGGTCCACGACGCCCTTGATGCCGTGGAGGTCGTCG
>CAZZIV010000024.1:0-19476 GCA_964654385.1 uncultured Acidobacteriota bacterium
GCGAAGAGGGGATGATGCGGTTCATGCTCTCCAAGCTGGCGCTGCCGGTGGTGGTATCGATCCTGGCATCGCTGGTGGTGGCGCTGCTGTTCCTCCCGCTGGCGGCGTCGGTCCTCCTCCGCTCGGAGGCCCAACGGTCGGAAAAAAAACAGGGGCTCCTGACCCGGGTGGCCAACCGCCTGTACGGCTGGGTGATGGAGCCGCTCCATCGTTTCTATGTGCGCACCCTGGATTTCACCCTGCGGTACCGGGGGCTGGTGCTGGTGCTGGTGATTTTGACCTTGGTGGTCAGCGTCTGGCCGTTCCGGCAGGTGGAGGTGTCGATCCAGGGCCGCCACCAGCGGGGCGGGCGGCAGGCCCGGTTCTGGTTCAACCTGCCGAACAGTTACGGGATGAAGCAGGCGGACGCGTGGTTCCGTAAAGTCGAATCGGCGTTCGAGGCGAAACGGGACGAGTTGGGGATCAAGCACCTGCAGACCCGCTTCTGGCGGAACCGGGGCATGGTCTCGGTGATGCTGAAGGACGTCTCGGAAACCGACGTGACCGTGGAGAAGGCGATCTCGGGGTTGAAGCAGGCCGCTCCTGCCGCGCCGGGCGTCCAGATGTACGTCAACTGGCAGAGGGGCTCGGCGGACGACGCTTCCTTAACGGTCACGCTGTACGGCGAAGACACGCCGACCCTGGCCGACCTGGCGGAAGAGGCGGAACGGCGGCTGCGGGCCCTCCCAGGCCTGACGTCGGTGGAGCCGGACCTGGAGGCGGCCCAGGAAGAGCTGCGGATCCGGATCGACCGGGACCGGGCCCTTCAATACGGGGTGCAGCCGGAGGTGGTGTCGGGGACGGTGGTTTCCGCCCTGCGGGGCCGGCGGCTGCCCCGCTACCGGACCGGCGAAAAAGAGATCGAAATGCGGGTGCAGTATTCGGAGGCCGACCGGCGGGGAGTGGGGAACCTTTCCGCCCTGGAGATCCCGTCCGCCTCCGGGAAGCGGATCCCCCTGGACGCGGTGGCCGACCTGTCCATCGCCCGGGGCTACGGCGACATCCGCCGGAACGACCGGCGCACCTCCTTGAACGTGAAGCTGAATACGACCTGGTCGTCGGTGGGGCCGCTCCGTGGCCAGGTGACCGAGGTGATGAACGAGATGAGCCTGCCCCGGGGCTACAGCTGGGACTTCGGCTCCGCCCGGCGCTGGGAGAGGCAGGACAACCGGAACATGCTGTTCGGCCTGCTGGTCTCCATCGTCTTCATCTACCTGATCATGGGGTTCCTGTTCGAATCGGCCCTGCTGCCCCTTTCGGTGATGCCGTCGATCCTGCTTTCATGGATCGGCGTGTTCTGGTTGCTGTGGGCGACCGGGTCCAAGCTGGACATGATGGCGGCGATCGGTCTGATCCTGCTGGCGGGGGTGGTGGTGAACAACGGCATCGTCCTGGTCGATCTGATCAACCGGCTGCGCAGGCGGGGAACGCCGCGCCGGGAGGCGATCCTGGAAGCGGGCAGGCTCCGGTTCCGGCCGATCCTGATGACCGCCCTGACCACGATCATGGGAATGCTGCCGATGGCGTTCGGGAAGGCGAACTTCGTGGGGATTCCGTATTCGGGCCTGGGGCGGACCTTCGTCGGCGGCCTGCTCAGTTCCACGACGCTCACGCTGGTGGTGGTGCCGTTGTTCTACACCCTGCTGGACGACGCGGGAGCCCAACTCCGCCTGCTCTGGGCCGGCCGGGCCGGACGAGGCGCCGCGACGGTCGAACCGGCGGCGGTTGCCGCTCCCCGGGAAACGCCCTGATTCGGCGATGATCCCGCGGCGCTTCGGGCCAGACCTCTTCCTCCGGGACCTGACCGGGTTGAGCCGGCGGTTTGGGACCGCCTGGTTCCGGGTGAGCGTGAAGGAAGACGCCACCGCCCGGAAGATCGTGGAGATCCTCCAGGCGGTCCTGGGAACGCGTCCGGCGCGAACGCCGGTTTAACCTTAATCAAACCGGTTACAACTTGTCGGCCTCCGAGGCCAGGTAGGTGGCCACCCCGGCCGGAGTCGCCTCCATCCCTTTGTCGCCGTCCTTCCAACCGGCGGGGCAGACTTCGCCGTGTTTTTCGTGGAACTGGAGGGCGTCCACCATTCGGAGCATTTCGTCGATGTTCCGGCCGAGAGGCAGGTCATTCACCACCTGGTGCCGAACCGTCCCCTCCGTGTCGATCAGGAACGCGCCCCGGAACGCCACCCCCGCGTCCGGGTGCTCCACGTCGTACGCTTTGCAGATCTCATGTTTCACGTCGGCCACCAGGGGATAGCCGACCTTTCCGATCCCGCCGTTCTCCACGGCGGTTTCCCTCCAGGCGTTGTGGGTGAACTGGGAGTCGATGGAAACGCCGATCACTTCCACGTTCCGTTTCTTGAACTCGGCCAGCCGGTGATCGAAGGCGATCAGCTCCGACGGGCAGACGAAGGTGAAGTCGAGGGGGTAGAAAAACACCACCCCGTATTTCCCTTTGAGGGTCTTGTGCAGGTTGAAATCGTCCACGATCTCGCCGTCGCCCAGGACGGCGGACGCGGTGAAATCAGGGGCAGGTCTTCCGACGAGAACGCTCATAAGTGGCCTCCGTTCGAGATGAATAAGATTTGGATGGTTCCGGTCCCGTCCCGAAACCGGAAGGATTAGAAACCATCTCGAACTCCCTCGCAAGCCGCCGGCCCGGCGGGAAGGGGAGGCCTCTAAGGGCGCCCGGGAGTCCGTCGCGGACCGGCGTGTGGGATTCGGCCTTTGGATCCGGTATAGTGGTGCGTTTTCAGGGGTGGAGCGATGGCTTCGAACGAAGAGACCAGGGAAGAGACCGGAGGCCCGGTTGATTTCATCCGGGCGATCGTCGCCGAGGATCTGGCGTCGGGAAAGCATGGCGGAAAGGTCGCCACCCGGTTTCCGCCGGAGCCGAACGGATACCTGCACATCGGCCATGCCAAGTCGATCTGCCTGAACTTCGGCATCGCCCTGGAAAACGAAGGGGCGACCTGCAACCTCCGTTTCGACGACACCAATCCGGCCAAAGAGGAAGTGGAATACGTCGATTCCATCATGGAAGACGTGCGCTGGCTCGGTTTCGACTGGGGCGACCGGCTGTTTTACGCTTCCGACTATTTCGAACAGCTGTATCGTTTCGCCGAAGAACTGATCCAGAACGGCCACGCCTTCGTCTGCGGCCTTACCGCCGAAGAGATGCGGGAATACCGGGGAACTCTGACCGAACCGGGAAAGAACAGCCCGTACCGGGACCGCCCTCCGGAGGAAAGCCTGGATCTGTTCCGGCGGATGCGGGCGGGGGAGTTCAAGGAGGGCGAGTACACCCTCCGGGCGAAGATCGACATGGCCTCGCCGAACATCACCATGCGGGATCCGGCGCTTTACCGGATCAAGAAGGCCCATCATCACCGCACCGGAGACCGATGGTGCATCTACCCGATGTATGATTTCACCCACTGTCTCTCCGACGCCTTGGAGGGGATCACCCACTCCCTCTGCACCCTGGAGTTCGAAGACCGGAGGCCGCTGTACGACTGGGTGCTGGAGCACGTCAGCGCCCCCTGCCGGCCCCGGCAGATCGAGTTCGCCCGGCTGAACCTGAGCTACACCGTATTGAGCAAGCGGAAGCTGCTGCAGCTGGTGCGGGAAAAGAGGGTGTCCGGATGGGACGACCCGCGGATGCCGACCCTCTGCGGGATGCGCCGCCGGGGGATCCCGCCGGAGGCGATTCGGAACTTCTGCGACCGGATTGGTGTGGCCAAGCGGGACAGCGTGGTGAGCATCGCCCAGTTGGAGCACGCGGTCCGGGAAGAGCTGAACCGGACCTCTCCCCGGGTGATGGGTGTGCTGAATCCTCTGAAGCTGGTGATCGAGAACTACCCGGAAGGGAAGGTCGAGCAACTCGAAGCGGTGAACAACCCGGAAGACGCCTCGGCAGGAACCCGCCAGGTGCCGTTCTCCAGGGTGCTTTACATCGAGAAGGAAGACTTCCGGGAGGACGCTCCGAAAAAATTTTTCCGGCTCACCGTCGGCCGGGAGGTCCGGCTCCGGTACGCGTACCTGGTCACCTGTACCGGCTTCGAGAAAGACGAGAACGGCGAAATTGTTGAAGTGCGTTGTACCTACGATCCGGAGACCCGGGGCGGCAACGCCCCGGACGGTCGCCGTGTGAAGTCGACCATGCACTGGGTCTCCGCCGAACACGCGGTGGACGCCGAAGTCCGGCTGTACGACCGGCTGTTCAACCGGGAGAATCCGAACCAGGTCGATGTGGAAGGGCATGACTTCCATGACAACCTGAACCCGGAATCGCTGACCGTCCTTCCGAACTGCAAGGTGGAGCCGTCCCTCCTGGAGAAAAAACCGGGTGACCGGGTGCAGTTCGAACGCCGTGGTTATTTCTGCGTGGATGAGGATTCCACACGGGAGCGCCCGGTGTTCAACAGGACCGTCCCTCTCCGGGATCCCTGGGCGCGGATCGAAAAGGCCGGGAAACAGCACGGTTAGGGTTAGCCTGGATCCAGGGACGGAATCGCGACACTTTCCCCCGCGGAAGCCTGCTCGACCCGGGTTCCGCCCGGTGTTCGGGGTTCAATGGACTGAAATCGTCCTTAGGGTCCAGTAGGGTCCGTTGTCGCGGATACCGCCCCCCGGTAACAGTACAGGTTCCCAAACCGTACGGACGCTACCTGGGGGAACGTATCCTTATGAAGAACATCGCGGAACGTCAACGTTTATTCTGGAAATCCCTTCAACTCACCTTCGCCGTCTTCGTGTTCCTGGCAGGCTGGTTTCTGCTGGTCGCCCTCACTCCGAACACCCTGGCATCGCCGACGGTACCGGAGGAGATCAAACAGCCCGGCACCCAGCCGGGGGAAGTGTCCGGCTTCGCCAGTCCGGACATGTGCGACAACTGCCACGGGGGAACTCCCAACCCGGATTTCGAACCGGACTTCGGCTGGCGGGGCTCCATGATGGGAAACGCCACCCGGGATCCGATCTTCTGGGCCACGGTGGCGATCGCCGAGCAGGATTTCATTCCGAACAGCGACCCGAATCAGCGGGGAGGTTCGGGAGACCTTTGCATCCGTTGCCACAGCGTAGGCGGCTGGCTGAACGGCCACTCCACGCCGACCGACGGCAGCGGTTTGTCGAGCAACGAAACCGACGGGGTGGAGTGCGAGTTCTGCCACCTGCTGGTGAACCCGGATCCGCCGGTGAACGTGGCGGGCACTACCGAGGTGCAGAACCCACCGTTCGAGGCGTACGACCCTGTTACCGGCGAGCCGTATTACGGTTCGGGCCAGTACGTGATCAACGGCGGCGGCACCCGGCTCGGTCCGTATTCCGACCCTGCGGCCCGGCATCCGGCCATCCAGTCCGACTTCGTCCGGCAGGGGGAGTTTTGCGGCACCTGTCATGACGTGAGCAATCCGGCGGTAGGCGACCTGGCCCACAACAACGGCGCCCAGGAGATTCCCCTCGATCCCGGTACCTTCAGCGGGGTTCTCGGCTCTCCGATCGATGGGAAGGCGGCGTTCAACAACCCGCCGTACAAGTACGGCGTCGTGGAACGGACCTTCAGTGAGTGGACCTCCAGCGCATACCCGGCCTTCCGTGTGAACGATTACCCGGCCCTTCCGGCCGATCTTCAGGTTGCCGGCGGAGCCCTGGATGTGGCCTACCACCGAGCGTTCGACGCCCGGGGCGACGCCGATTACGAAGACGGCGCCCCCCGCTTCTACACCTGCCAGACCTGTCATATGTCTGCGTCCACCGGCGTCGGCTGCAACAAGTCCGGCGTACCGACCCGCACCGATCTGCCCCGCCACGACCTGACCGGCGGGGGTTACTGGATTCCCGACGTGGTTCAGTACCAGGACGCCAAGGGAACCCTCCTCATGGGAGGCGGGCTGAGCAGCCATCAGAACGACGCCCTGGACGCCGGTGCGCTTCGGGCTGAGAACCTGGTGAAAAGCGCGGCCTCCGTCAGCGGCTCCCAGGTCGGCTCGAGCCTTCGGGTCCGGGTCACCAACCTGACCGCCCACAAGCTGATCAGCGGCTACCCGGAAGGACGGCGACGGCCTGGGGCCGTTCCTGGGGAATGAAGGCGTCAACATGCTGGACGCTTGGGCCAACACCGGTATGAACCCTCCCCTGGAGATTTCGTTCGCGACAGTAGCGCTCTCTTCCGCCGACGGCGTTCCGGGTGCCGCTTCCCACCAGGAGATCCCGGCGGAGCAGATGCATGCTTCGTGGAACAAGGGAACCGGCGCAATCGACGTGACGTACACACCGGCCTGCGACGCCGCCGATCACACGATCTATTTCGGCGATCTGTCGCTGGTTTCCACCTATGACTGGTCCGACGCCGCGTGCAATGTAGGTGTTTCCGGCGCCGCGTCGTTCACGGACAACGGCCTGGCGGACCTTTTCTTCGTCATCGTCGGAAACGACGGTGTAAAGGAAGGGTCGTACGGGCGGGATTCGGCAGGCCTGGAACGCCCGGAGGACGTGGGAACGCCGGTTTGCGACACCGTTCAGGACCTGGCCGGGGTCGTCTGCGAATAAACCGCCGCGGACGATTCACCGGCGGGAAATGCCCGGTCGGTTAGACTTCGAGAAGGGAACCATGGTGAAATGCGGTCCAGGAGGGGCCGAAGATGTGGTTCCGTCCCGCTTGGAATTCTCCGAAGGCGGTCCTGGCTCTGGCGGTGTGGACGGTCGCCCTCGCGCCGTCTCCCCCCTTCCTGGGAGAGGCGGCCGGCCCTCGTTCGATCGACCGGCCGCCTGAGATCGCCCGGGCCCGGCTGGAGACCCGGCGGATCCGGATCGTTCCCAAACGGTACGGGTCCTGGAGTGCGTGCGACTCCCTGGAGGCGGCGGATCTGAAAATCCGTCTCCGGGGCGAGCCGGTCCTGGACCCGGCATCGATCCGTCTGCGCCGGGAGCGGAAGCCGGCCAACCACGCGCTGATCCTCGACACCAGCGGGTCGATGGTCGGGAAGATCCGGTTCGTGAGACAGGCGGCCCAGGAATACATCCGGGAAATCCCTTCCGGCGATCGGGCGATGCTTCTGCGGTTCGATGACGATGTCACCCTGGTTCACCCTCTCACCCGCCGGACGGAACAGCTCGCGGAGGAGGTGGCGAAGATCCGCCTGGCGGGCAACACCGCCCTGCTGGACGGCGTGGTCCGGGGGATGGAGGAGTTGAGCCTCCTGCCGGAGAGACCGGTGCTGGTCGTTCTCACCGACGGAGCGGATATCGGCAGCCTGTACCAGGAAGACGACCTGTTCCGGCTCCTGGCCGCCCGGCCGGACACGGCGGTGTTCACGATCGGGTTCGCCATGCCGGATGTGGCGGACGTGGGGCACGCCCGTTCGGCCAAGCGTCTCCTGGAACGGCTGGCGTACCGCTCCGGCGGGAAATTCTTCGATGTGCCGGTCGGTTCCAAGGTGTCGGGAGTGTACGCCCAGGTCCGGCGGCTCCTTCGATCGGAGGCGGTGCTGACGGTGGTCGATCCGGAGCCGGACCTTCAGCCGGGAAAGCTGACCATACGATCCGGGGTGGAGTCGTGCCGGGTGGAACCGTTGCCGAATCGGACTCCCGACATGGAAGCGGATCTGCGCCGGCCGGCGGAACGGTACGGCCGCTTCCAACCGAAAGGGTACGAGCCCCGGTGTGAGCGGTGGGAAGAAACTCCGGCCGCTGTATTGCCGGGAAACGGCGGCTTCCATCTCTGCTTCCTGGACGTGATCATGGAAACCGGGTCGCTGTATGACCCCTGGGGAAACCTGCCGTACGGGATCAATTGGTTCCTGTCCCTGGACGTCCGGCCGGCCTGGGTGCCGGTCCCTTCTTTTGACCGGCTTCCCACCCGCCCGGTGGAGCTGATGGAAGGCCTGGGCCGGGAAGCTCTGCAGGCGGCTTTGCGTGGACCTCCGCCGGGAGACCCCAGGATGACGCCGGTGGAGGATTACGGCCGTCCCTTCTCGGACTACGAAAGCATGGTGGACGGAAACCGCCTCCTGGAGATCCGACCGTTCATCGTGGAGCAACTCGCCCTCGAGCCCTCGTACCGGGCTTGGGCGGAGGAACGGTGGAGAGAGGACGGCCGCCGTTGGATGGCGCGGCAGGTCGATCGTCTTCGGGCGTTCTCCCCCGGTCTGCCGGAAACGGTCCTGGAACGGATGGCGGAGGGGTCGCCGGAGGGGAAGGCGATTCTGAAAAGGATGAAGAACCCTTCCTTCGCCGATCTCCAGCCGTACCTGGGAGCCTGGCTGGGGGAAATCCCGGCTTCCGACCTGTTCCGGGAGTGGGAGATGGAGCAGATGAACCGGCTGCTGGCCGGGGAGCCGGACGATCGGTTCGTGGAAGAGTGGAGGGAGCTGTGGAAAGTGTTCCGGGCTCCTTCCTACGCCCGGGTCCTGGGGTTGACCGGGCCGGTTCGAGACTTGGAGCAGGACCGGATCGGTTTCTGGCGAGTGGTCCTCCCCCGGGAGGCCTGGATCCAGATGCGGGTGAAAGGGCTGAAGAGGCATCCGGACTGGAACGATCTGCCGATGGATCTCCTGCCCCCCAGGCCGTTCGCCTACGAGGAACTGTCCAGGAAACTCCAGGGACGGCAGGGCGGAGGGGATCTCGCGGACTACCGGGTCCTGTCGCTGAAGTACGAGCTGACCGGGAAGCCCTACCGCCGGACACCGGCCCGCGGATGGGAGTCGGCCCGGTACGCGCTGACCCTTCGCCGGGACAGGGACGGTGCCGAGCGATCGATCGAGGGTACGATCCCTCCGGACCGATCGAACTGATATTTCCGCCTGCCGGTACTCCTTCGGGGTATATTCAGCGGTGTCCGTTCGTTCAACAGCCTGAGCCGATCCGGATCGTCGCGCGCGGCCGGGGAGGTTTCGAGGGGGGTTCTGATGCGAAAAACCGTTTCTTTTCTCTGGATTGTCCTTTTCTTGACTTTGGTCGCGGGGCTCGCGACCGCCGCCGATCTTCGTCCCCAGGACCAGGTGCCGATGATCAGCGCTCCGTCCCTGGACCTGGATGCCTTGCGCGCCGAGGACGCGCAGCGGGAGATCGACGGCCTGCCGTACCGCTACGCCGTGGCCACGCCGGTGCAGGTCCGGCCGGCCACCGACGGGATCTGGGAGCGGCTGGACGCCGACACCCTGGTCTGGCGGCTTCGGTTGGAATCGCCCGGCGCCGTCTCCCTGAACCTGGGGTTCGGCACCTATTTCATGCCGGAAGGCGGCGCGTTGCGGATCTTTGCCGCCGATGGTTCCGAGGCGATCCGGCCGTTTACCGCCGAGGACAACGCTTCCCATGGCCAGCTATGGACCCCGGTGGTCCGGGACGACCGGATCGTGGTGGAATTGACCATTCCCGAAGCGGCGGTGAACGACCTGAAGCTGGAACTGACCTCTTTCAACATCGGTTACCGGGGGTTCGAGAGGGACGGCACGATCAATTCCGGCGCCTGCAATATCGACGTGGTCTGCCCCGAGGGAGACGCCTGGCGGGACGAGATTCCGTCGGTGGCGGTGATCTCCAGGGGCGGCGGGTTGAACTGTACCGGCTTCATGGTGAACAACACCGCCAACGATCAGACTCCTTACTTCATGACCGCCAACCACTGCGGGTACAGTTCCAGCAGCGCCGCCGCTTCTCTCGTGGCGTACTGGAACTATGAAACCTCCGTGTGCGGCGGAACGCCCGACGGCACCCTGGACCAGTTCAACTCGGGAGCGTTCTACCGGGCCTCCTACAGCCCGTCCGACTTCACCCTGATGGAACTGGACTCGCCGCCGGACCCGTCCTTCGGGGTCACCTTCGCAGGGTGGGACGCCACCGGCGCCGACGCCACCTCCGCCGTGGCGATTCACCATCCGTCGGTGGACGAGAAGCGGATCAGCTTCGAGAACCAGGCGACATCCACCACTTCCTACCTGGGCACCTCGGTTCCCGGCGATGGCACCCATGTTCGGATCACCGATTGGGACAAGGGGACCACCGAAGGCGGATCGTCCGGCTCGCCGCTGTTCAGCCAGAACCACCAGGTGATCGGCCAGCTGCACGGCGGATACGCCGCCTGCGGAAACAACTCCTCCGACTGGTACGGCAAGTTCAGCGTTTCGTGGAACGGCGGCGGCACCCCCTCCACCAGCCTGAAGCCGTGGCTGGATCCGGGCAACACCGGACAGCTCAAGGTGAATACACTGGTCCCGGGCGCCAACTGCCAATCCGATCCGGACTGCGATGACGGGCTCTTCTGCAACGGCGCCGAGACCTGCGCCGCCAACGGCACCTGCACGCCGGGGGCCGATCCCTGTCCCGGTGAGGACTGTGACGAGACCGCCGACGTCTGCGTTCCGCTGGTCTGCAACACCGACGGAACCTGCGACGCCGGGGAGGATTGTCACAACTGTCCCAACGACTGTATCGGGAAACAGAACGGGAACCCGAACCGGCAGTATTGTTGCGGCGACGGGGTCTGTGAGAAGGCCGAGGACAGCAACAACTGCGCGGTGGATTGCGGCCCGCCGGCCGCCTGCGGCGACGGCGTTTGCGATCTGAGCGAAGACGCCTGCGGCTGTCCGGCCGACTGCGGCGCTCCACCGGCCGGCGAAATCAGCTGCACCAACGGCGTGGACGACGACTGCGACGGCCTGACCGATTGCGCCGACGGCGACTGCGCCGGCGATCCGGCCTGTAGTTCCTCCTGCCTGCCCCAGGGAGACGCATGCACGAGCAATAGGGACTGCTGCAGCAACCGCTGCAAAGGAAGAGGCGGCAGCAAGACCTGTCAATAGCGCCGTTTCGGATCCAAAGAAAACGCCCCGCCGTGGTCTTGCGGCGGGGCGTCGTGTTCTGCGTGGCCGACCCGGGTCAGCCGGCGGATTTCTTCCGGGTGTAGATCACGACATACGACGTACATGCGGTCACCGCGCACTCGTTGCACTTGGAGCCGAAGTCATCAGGGCTCATCGGCCGGACCAGCACTTCGAAGCCGAGAGATTCGTACAACTCCCGGACCTCGTCCACCCGGTCCGGGGAAGCGACGTTCCGGCGCTCCCAGCCCTCCGCGACCAGTTCCGGGTCCGGAGGCGAGGTCAGGCCGGTGGTATCGGTGCAATCCGCCGGTGCGGGCGGTTCCTGCCTGGGCAGGTTCGGGTCGTCGATCCGGATCATGCCGGCGCCTGCTCCTTCCGGGCATCGCTTCCCAGCCTGGCCAGACGGACGTGGCCCAGGTAGGCGGCGCCCATGGCGGAGACGAACTGCACCATGTCGCCTTCAGGGACGTTCACATCGGCTTGAAGCGCTTCCTGCACCGTGGCGGCCATGGTGGAGAACCGCATGATTCCGCCGATCAGCGTGTACTCCGGTTGCGCCTTCACCCGGCGGATCAACTGCACCGAGCGACCGGTGAGGGATTCGATCGCGCCCTGCATGATGTCGGAGGGAGCCGTGCCGATGGAGAGATGGTTGATCACCTCCGACTCGGCGAAGACGGCGCAGACGCCGGAGATCGGCACCGGTTTCTTGGAGGTCTCCATGAGCGGTCCGATCTCCTCGGTGCCGTATCCCATGTACCGGGCGGTCTTCTCCAGGAAAGCGCCGGTCCCGGCGGCGCATTTGTCGTTCAGCCGGAACGACCGGACCTTCGCCCCTTCGTCCAGGCGGCTCGCCTTCATGGTCTGGCCGCCGATGTCCAGGACGGTCCGGGTGCCCGGGAACAACAGGTGCGAGCCCCGGGCCGAAGCGGTCAGGTCGGTGACGTGGATGTCCTTGAAGGTCGCCTGGTGCCGCCCGATGCCGGTGGCGATGATGTAGGAGATGTCCTTCTCGGCCAGCCCGGCCGAGGCCAGCGCCTCGTCGAACGCCTGCCTGGAATTCTTCTCCAGTTGAAAACCGGTGGGGCGGAGATATTTCCCCAGGATCCGGTAATTTTCGTCCAGGAGGACCACCTTGGTATAGGTGGAGCCTACGTCGATGCCCGCGGTGATCGTCATGCCCGCACCTCCTCGCTCGTTTCCGTGTCGTGGGGAGCCCGGCTGGCCAGGATATGGTCCAGGGCGAACAGGGCCGCGCCCACGGCGCCCATGAAATGGCACTCGTCGCTGACGTTCAGTTTCACGCCCAGGTTTTCCTCCAGCGCCTTGATCATGCCGACGTTTTTCGAGACGCCGCCGGTGAAGGTGACCTGGTCCTCGATGCCGACCCGGCGGAGGAGACCGACCGACCGGGTGGCGATCGACTTATGCACGCCCCAGAGAATGTCTTCGATTTTTTTCCCCTTCCCGAGCCAGGCCAGGACCTCCGATTCGGCGAAGACGGTGCAAGTGGTGCTGATCCGGACCGGCTTGTCCGACTGGAGCGCCGTACCGCCCAGCTCGTTCAGGGGGATGTCCAGGGCGGCGGAAGCGGCGCCCAGGAAACGGCCGGTGCCGGCGGCGCACTTGTCGTTCATGCAGAAATCGACGATCTCTCCTTTTTCGTTCACCTTGATCGCCTTGGTATCCTGCCCTCCCATGTCCACCACCGTCCGGGTCTTGGGGAAGATCTGCACGGCGCCCCGGCCGTGGCAACTGATCTCCGTGACCTGGGTATTGCCGAAGGTCACCCGGTACCGTCCGTACCCGGTTCCCACCACGTATTCGATCTCCTCCTCCCGGAGCTTCGCCTCTTCCCGGGCCAGGTCGAACGCGTTCTGGGCGGCGGCCACCACGTTCGCCCCGGTGTCGATCAGGGCCCGTCCGACGATCTGCTTCTTCTCGTTCAGGATCACCGCCTTGGTCTGCGTCGATCCGACGTCGACTCCTGCTGCGTATGCCATGGTTTGTCCTCTTCCCTTTCCCGGCTAGACGCCGGCCAACATCTGGTTCTTGCGGGCTTCGAGACCTTCGAAAAAGGCATCGATCCTGTTTTTCATCTGGGCTTCCGAAACCACTCTGCGATCCATCATGTCCGATTCGATGAACAGGCTGGGGATGTCGTACCGCTCGCTCAGGTACCGCCGGCTGTCGGCCAGCCCGGTGGAAACCGTGCGGCAGCTCTTGATCGGGTGATAAATGATGCCGTCCAGGCTGAAATCTTCGACCATGGGGCCCAAGGTCCGGTCCTGGTGGAACATGCTGTCCATGGCGTCCCGGACGTTGATCAACACCCCCTCGGCCAGGGATTCGATCGGGTGGTTCAGGTCGTATTGAAACCCCCGGTTGGTGCCGCCGGAGGCGAACCAGAGATAGGTGGAATTGACGAAGGTGCCGCCCCATTCGGTGAACAGCTCGTTGAACCGGCGAAAGATCGGGTAGCAGGGGACCCCGACGAAGGCCAACCGGTGTTTCTCATCCACCAGGGTGCCGATGCCGTTCTCCGCCTTGTACTCCATCTCCTCCACCAGGTCGGTGAAATATTCGGCGCCGGCCTTCGTGCCCCGGAACCCGTTGGCGACTCCCAGGTAGATGGTTCCGTCGGTCAGGGCGTTGAACAGCGACGGCTTGCTTTTGTTCAGCTCCAGGACCCGGTTCCAGCAGGCGCTCATGGTGTTGGCGTAGCCGAGTACTTCCCGGAACTTGTCGATATCGAACGCCTTCCCGGTCACCTTTTCGCAGAGCCGGATCAGTTCCCGGAGCTGGGCTTCCACGTATTTCCGATCGTTCTCGAAAGAGTGATCGCCTTTCCAGGTCTGGCCGTCGGCTTCTCTCGTTCCCGGGACGTCCAGCGTGAAGATCGGCGTATCGTACATCCGCTCCCAGATCTCGGCCCACTTGATGTAGGTGTTGCAGGCGTTGGTCAGCACCGCCATGGACGGTTTGGGGATCCGCCCCATCGGATGCTTTCCACCCTGGATCTGCATCGCCACGTCGGCTTTCACGTACCCGCAGATGTCCGGCGAATACCCGTAGTCTTCGGCCACGTCCAGGTATTCATGAGCGATCCGCCGCACGGCGGTCTGCAGGGAGTTGATTTCCGGGAATACGGCCGGAAGGTCGAAACTCTTGAGGACTTCATTGATGCTGCCCATGACGAAGACGTAGGCGGCCGGGTCGCCGTTTTCCGCCGCGGTGGACAGTTCGCCGAACCAGTCCCGAAATAGTTGGGCGCCGTCCTTGTTGCCTCGGCCGACGATCTCTGTTTTCTTGCTCTCGTTGCTCATAACGTCTCCTGTGGAATGGCGCCCCGGTCAGGCGAACAGAAGGTTTTCCACGAAGGTCTCCAGCTGGAGCTCCAGGTGGTCGAAGGAGTTCTCGTTCTCCTCGAACTCGCTGACGAAGTAGGGAATTTCCAGTTCGTCCAGGGAATGGGTGTAAGCGACCTGTTCCTCCAGGCCCGGCTCGCACATCTTGGCCGCGGCGATCACAGCCGCTTCGGCCCGGGAATCCCGAATCCGTTTCAACAGCATCTTCTCTTTCGGTTTTCGGAGATCGTGCTGTACCGGGCTGTAGGAGGACCGCTCGATGTAGGACTCGGCCAGGGCGAACAGCGGGTCGTCGCCTGCCGGCACGTCTTCGGTCAGGTAGCGGAGGCCGATCAGGAAGTCGTCATCCACCACGTAGCAGGATCGGCCCAGCATCCGGACCAGGTCGATGGACGGCTGTTCGCAGAACCCGCCTTCGAACACCAGGCGGATCCGGTCCTGCCTCTTGGCGGTGCGGGCCCGGATCTGGGGAAGAACGGTTTCCATCAACTCGTTGTGCTCTTCCCGGGGGATCATGCCGGCGATCGCCGTCAGGGCGTAGGCGTCTTCGGCGGCGATCAGCCAGGGAGTCTCCCGCTTGATGGCGTAGAGCTCCCGGAGCAGTTCCCGGTTTCGGTTGAACACCTGGATCGAACGGGCCAGGTCGTCGTCGGTCACCTTCACGCCGGCCACCGTTTCGATCAGGTCCAGGATCCGCCGGTATTCCCCGCGCAGGTAGGTGGCGCTGTGGCCGGAGTTCGGGTTCTGGGGGAGGTACAGGATCTGGCAGGGGTAGTCGAAATTCCGCCCCCAGATCGCCGCCAGGTTCCGGGCGGCGTCGCAGATCGGGTGGGAGACGAACATGTCCAGTTCCATGTTCCCGTTGAGCTGCTGTTCCAGGCTGGACTTCAGGATCGAGCACAGGTAGGACCCGAACCGGGAGTCGGCATGGGTCGGAGGCACCGTGGCCCCCCGAACCTTCCAGGGAAGCATACCGGCGGCATGGGCCAGCTCTTCCGGGAAGTAGACCTGGAAGTGCCCCAGGACCTTTCCGCCGTTTTTCCGCCACCGTTTCAGGGTGACGCAATCGACGTCTTCCGCCAGGTCGCGGCACTCCCGAAGGGCGTCGTCCAACGGCTTGTTCCGCCATTCGTCGAACACGGTTCTATTCATGAGGAAGCTCCATTCTTCGGCGCCGCCGCTCCGTCCAGGAACAGATCGAGCACCTGGTTCAGTTTCCCGTCCAGCGTATCGAAAAGGGTATCGGCATAAGGGCTCAGGGCGACTTCCACCAGGGCGACGAACTGCCACGAGAGCAGCCGGGGATCCCCCGGCAGGATTTCACCCCTCTCGATCCCTTCCCTTACGATCGTTTCCACCACCTCCGGGAGGGAATCCTGGTACGCCTTGATCAGCCGCTCCCGCTCGGCGCCGCGGAAGACGTTGATGTCCCGCCGGACCAGCCGCATCACCCGCCGCTTTTTCCGGGGCATTTCCAGGAACGACCGGGTCAGCAGGCTCAGCCGCTCCCGGCAGGTTCCCGGGGCCGAGGAGGCTTTCCGGAAGGCCGCCCTTTTTTCCGCCAGGTCCCGGTAAAGCATCGAAAGGTAGAGTTCTTCCTTGCTGCCGAAGTGGTGGTAGATCGCCCCCTTGGTGAGCCGGGCCCGGGCGGCGATCATACTGACGGTGACATCGGCGTAATTATTGGAAAGAAAGAGGGTTCTGGCGGCATCCAGGATGCTCTCGATGGTCGCTTCCGACTTCGCCAGCAGCATGATTCCGCCTCCAATAAAAAACCGACCGGACGGTATGTTTTGAATGTACCCAATCGGCAGGGGGCGGTCAATGAGGGAAAATGGAGTCTTTCTGTCCGGAATTATGGCTTCCGAACCGTGGGAGCGGCATGCCTGGAGCGGACCGGGCGACCGGCGCCTCGGTTCACTTTTCGGCCGTCTTTCCCGTTTTCTCCTGTTCTTCTTCCGGCTTCCGGGGCATCGGTTTCCTGGGAAGGAGCTGATCGGCCATGGCGGTGTGGTAGACGAAGGAGGCCAGGATCACCGAACCCTGCATCAGGTCCTTCTCCTGCAGGTTGTCGTACACGTCCATGTTGGAGTGGTGGGTCCAGTGGAAGTAGTTCAGCGGCTCCTGCAGGAATTGGAAGCCGGGAATCCCGACCGCGTCGAAAGGGATATGGTCGGTGGAGCCGGTGTTCCGCATCGTCACCACCTCCGCTCCCAGGTCGTGGAACGGTTCCAGCCAGCGGGTGAAGATCGCCGCCGCCGCGGCGTTCTCCTGGGCGTAGATCCCCCGGACTTTGCCGCTTCCGTTGTCCATGTTGAAGTAGGCGGAAATCTTCCCGTGGTCCGGGAGCGGCTGGATCGGCCAGGTCTTCTTCCGCATCCAGGACGGCAGCGCTTTCTGTTCCGGGTCTTCCGGTTCCGGGCGTGTGGCGAAGTGTTGCTTCACGTACGCCTTCGATCCCAGGAGCCCCTGCTCTTCTCCGTCCCAGAGGGCGATCCGGATCGTCCGCTTCGGGTGCACGTCCAGCGCCTGGAGAATCCGGACCGCCTCCATCGCCATGGCGCAGCCGGCGGCGTTATCGGTGGCTCCGGTCCCGCCGTGCCAGGAGTCCAGGTGGCCGCCCAGCATCACGATCCCCGCATCCGGGTCGGTGCCGGGGATCTCCGCCACGGTGTTGTATCCGTGGATATCCTTGTCCAGGAATTCGGCCTTCACGTCGATCTCCAGCCGAACCGGAATCTCCAGGTCCAGGAGCCGGAGAATCCGGTTGTACTGCTCGGCGGCGATCATCAACTGGGGAACCCCCTGCGGGTCGCCGGCCTTGTTGGATCCACCCCGGGAAACCCGGAGGATACCGGTGTCCCAGCCGGACGGCGTCACCGTGGCCAGGACCTTCTCTTTCTCCAGCCAGGGAAGGAGCTTCTTCCAGAACTCGATCCGTTTCTTGTACCGGGCCCGCCAGTCCTGTCCGCCGCCGGTCCGGATGTCGAACCGCTCTTTCTCCTCCAGGTCTTCGTGGTCGTATCGCTGAAACGGCGACTCCTCCGGCGGCTCGATCTTACGGGCGTCATCGAGGAAGAGGATTTTCCCCGCAAGCTTTCCTTCCTGCGCCTCCAGGTCTTCCTGGCTCTCCAGCTTGACGCGGACCACCTCGCCGGTCCGCTTCTTCTTCGTCCCCGGCGTCCACGCCTTCGGAAGGGCGATCAGCGGGACCTGGTGAGGCTCTACCATGTGGACCGAGCAGTGGCGGAAGGTCCAGCCCCGGCCGACCCCTGGAAAGGTTTCCAGGGCGGCGTTCTCCAGGCCCCACCCGGCCAAGGTGTCCCGGGCCCACTCGGCGGCCCGTTTCATGGCCGGGCTGCCGGAGAGCCGGGGGCCGATTACGGCGGTGAGCTGCTCCGCGGTTTTCATCACCTGCGAGTGGTGCAGCCCCTGGTCCCGGATCCGCGTGACCATTCCCAGGTCCACGGAGTAGCCATCCAGCGGGCCGTCCGCCTGGGCGGCGAAAAGGCCGGTGAGGAAAACCCCAACGAAGGCGAACAAGGAAATCGACGCCGGTTTTCTGAAACGCATCGCGACCCCTCCATGACCCTTCCCCTCCAGGGCCGAACGCCCTTTATACACCGATCCGGGAAGTTTCCATATTTCCCCTCCCACTTCAGCAACCCTCCAGGGTGGAAGGGAGAATGTTGATAAAAACGCTTAAGTGATTGTAAGTACTGGGGTAATTCCTTTTCCGGGAAGTATGCGCGTGAAATCGAGCGAACCGGTAGCAGGAAAAGAGGGTTCTTCCGGCAGGAACAACATTCTCCCGTCCACCTTGGTAACATCCCCCCGTGGAAAAACTGTTCCAGGCGGTTCGGGATGCTTCCTCCGCCTCCGCCTGGTCCCGGGGGGTCGAATTCGCCCGGACCGGCGTAGTGATCGGCGAAAAGGCCGGGGAAGACGAGGTGGTGGTCCGGATCACCACCCGGCAGGGAATGGTCTGCCCGCAGGTCACCTTGTACCTGGACGATTCGGAGTGGGATTGCGACTGCCGGGGGAACGAGGATCCGTGCGAGCATGTGGCCGGGGCGGTGATCGCCCTTCGACAGGCCCGGAAGGCCGGGCAGGAGCTGCCAGGGGGCGACAGGCTGCCGGAGAAGATCAGCTACCGGTTCCGCCGCCACGAGAGCGGGAAGCTCTGGCTGGAGCGGGGCGTGTTCGACGGAGAGAATTTTCAACTCCTGGAGGCAACCCTGGACGCCGTCGCCTCGGGCCGGGTGCAGGGGCCGCGGTTCCTGGCCACCCCGGCCGACCTGGCCGCCGAGGTCGCCTTCGGTTCCCGCCGAAGAGGGCTCCTGGAGAGGTCGGCGGTTCCCAGGCTGTTCCAGGCGCTGGCCCGTTGCGAGGCGATTCTGCTGGACGGCCGGCCGGTCCAGGTATCCGCCACGGTCGTCCTGCCCCAGGTGGTCCTGGAGGATCGGGGAGAGGGGTTTGTCCTTTTCACCGCCGACCCGCCGGAACTGACCGAACGGTTCGGCGGGGGAGTGGTGCTCTGCGGCGATACGCTGCACCCGGAAGGGTCGCTTCCCCTCACCGGCCGGGAGAGGGAAGAACTGAACAAGGGAAAGCTGGTCCCATGGAGCCGGGTGACCGAACTGACGGCGGAAATCCTGCCCGCATTTCGCCGCCGGTTCGAGGTGACGATCCGAACCGACCGGCTCCCGGACACGGTTGTCGAGAAGCCCAGGCTGATCCTGGCAACGGAGAGGGATGCGGACCGGTTGAAGGTCGCCTGCCGGATCGTGTACGGCGATCCGGTCCGGGCGGAGGTTCGCAACCGCCGCCTGGTGCCGGTGCAGGGGAAGCTGCCCCTCCGGGACCTGCCGGAGGAAGAACGGCTGGCGGAACGGGCCGGGAAGGTGCTCGGCCTGGCGCCCGGCGTGATCGAATCCCTGGACCCGGTGGAGGCGGTGGCGTTCACCGCCCGGCTGCAGCGCTGGAAAGGGGAGGTGGAGGGGACCGGCCACCAGGCGTTCTTCCCGGCCCCGGCCGTCCAGCCGAAGCTGGAGATCACCGGCGACCGGTTCGACCTTGCGTTCGAAACGGAGGAGCCCGGCGGCCGGAGGGCCTCCGGCGAAGCGGTGGTCGCCGCGTGGCGCTCCGGCGCCTCCCTGGTGGAACTGGCCGAGGGGGGGTGTGCGCCGCTCCCGGAAGACCTGCCCCACCCTTTCGGGCCCCAGCTGCCACACCATCTGGCACACCTG
>CAZZIV010000025.1:0-19102 GCA_964654385.1 uncultured Acidobacteriota bacterium
TGGTCTGCGTCGTGGCCAGCTGTAGTCTTCACCGCACGCTGTCCCACACCCCCCGCGGCCCCGCCCAGTCCCGCCGCCTCCACCAGCCCGCCCGCGTCGGGCCGGTTGCTGATCACCACCGCCGGCTCGGCGGGGATCGTTCCCGCCTGCATCGCCTGCACCAGGGAAACCATGTTGCTCCCCCGGCCGGAGATCAGGATCCCGACCCTTCCCCGAGCGTCAGACATACCGGACCTCCCGGTCTCCTTCCACCACCGAACCGATCCGGAAGCAGGGTTCCCCGGCGGCATGGAGATTCTTCTCCACCTGGGCGATCTTCTCTTCCGGAGAGAGGACCACCATCCCGACCCCCATGTTGAAGGTACGGTACATTTCCATCCGGTCCACTCCGCCATTCTCCTCCAGGAAGCGGAAGAGGGGCGGGATCGTCCAGGCGCCGGTCCGGATCTCGACACCGGTTCCTTCCGGGAGAATCCTGGGCAGGTTGTCGGTGAGGCCGCCGCCGGTGATATGGGCCAGGCCCTCGATCAGGCCCTGTTCCATGGAACCGGTAAGAGCGCCCAGGTAACAGCGGTGCTCCGCCAGGAGCAGTTCGGCAACGGTGGCTCCCAGTTCTTCCACCCGGTCGTGGACATCGTACCCGGCCACCTCGAAGAAAATCTTCCGTGCCAGGGAGTACCCGTTGGTGTGGAGCCCGGCGGAGGGGAGCGCCAGGAGCAGGTCTCCCGGCTTCAGACGGGAGCCGTCGATCACCTTCTCCTGGTCCACCATGCCGACGATGAACCCGGCGACGTCGTACTCGCCGTCGGCGTAAAAGCCGGGCATCTCCGCCGTCTCCCCGCCCAGGAGGGCGCACCCGGCCTCCCGGCAGCCGGCGGCGACCCCTTCCACCACCGAGGCCAGAGCCCCCGGCTCCAGGCGTCCGGTGGCCACGTAATCCATGAAAAACAGCGGCCGGGCGCCCTGCACCAGGATGTCGTCCACGCAGTGATTCACCAGGTCCCGGCCGACGGTGTTGTGGATCCCGGCGTCGAAGGCGACCTTCAGCTTGGTGCCGATTCCGTCGCTGGAGCCGACCAGGACCGGCTCTTCGAGCCCGGAGAGATCGGGCCGGTACAGGCCGCCGAACGAACCCAGGTCGGCCAGGACCCCGGGTGTCCGGGTGGTCTTGAGGAGACCTTTGATCCGGTCCAGGGCTTCGTCCTGGGCGTCGATATCCACGCCGGCGTCCTTGTAGGTCAGCCCGGCCTTCGTTTTCGTTTCGTCCTTGTCGGCGCTCATGGTGCTTCGATCTCCCTCGATCCCTATCATGCTTCCGGCGGCGGGAAAGATCCACCCCCCGGGTTGCCTCCTGGGAACAACCCTGCTATTTCAGTTTCTCGAACAGGCGCAGCTGCTCCGATTCCGCCGCCGGGATCACCACCGGATGGTCCAGGGTCCAGCAGGCGGTGCAGGCTTTCTCCCGAACCGTTCCGATCGCCTCCAGCATCCCGTGCAGGCTCAGGTATCCCAGGGAGTCCGCTTCGATGAAACCGGCGATCTCTTCCGGCTTCTGCCGGGAGGCGATCAGCTCGTCCCTCCGGGGGGTATCGATCCCGTAGTAACACGGGCCGATCGTCGGCGGGCAGGAGATCCGGACATGGACCTCCCGCGCCCCGGCGTCCCGGACCAGGCGGACGATCTTCCGGCTGGTGGTGCCCCGGACGATGGAATCGTCGATCAGCACCACCCGTTTCCCCTGGATTAGGGAGCGGACCGGGTTCAGCTTCACCCGGACATTATCGGTCCGGACCTGCTGGGTCGGCTGGATGAAGGTCCGTCCCACGTAATGGTTCCGGACCAGCCCCATTTCGAATGGCAACCCGGACCGGGCGGCATACCCCATGGCGGCGTAGACCCCGGAGTCCGGCACCGGCACCACCATGTCGGCCTCGGCCGGATGCTCCATCCACAGCTCCTCGCCGAGCACCTTGCGGACTTTCTGCACCGACCGGTCGAAGACCCGGCTGTCGGGGCGGGAGAAGTAGACGTACTCGAAAATGCACGGCGCCGGCCGGCCCTCCTTGAACGGCGAAAAGCTGTGCACCCCCGCCACGTCCACCACCACCACTTCCCCCGGATCGATCTCCCGGACGAAATCGGCGCCGATCAGGTCCAGCGCGCAGGTCTCGCTGGCCGCCACCCAGGCGCCGTTCAGCCTGCCCAGGCAGAGCGGGCGGAACCCCTGGGGGTCCCGCACGGCGATCATCCGACCCGGCACCAGGAACAGGAGGGAGTACGCCCCGGTCACCTGGTGGAGGGATTCCACCACCGCGTCCACTACATCCGAGGCACGGGAGCGGGCGACCAGGTGTATGAGCACCTCGGTATCGGTGGTGGTCTTGAAAATCGCCCCCGAATCCTCCAGGTCGGCCCGGCTGTCGGCCGCGTTCACCAAGTTCCCGTTGTGGACCACCGCGATCGGGCCTCGGTGATGCCGCATGAGAAACGGTTGGGCGTTGGCCGGGTTGGAATCGCCGGTGGTGGAGTAACGAACCTGTCCGACGGCGATATCTCCCGGGAGGGCCGCCACCGCCTCAGGGCCGAGGACGTCGTGGACCAGTCCCATCCCTGTGCGGCAGGCCAGGTTCGGCCCGTCGGCCGCCGCGGCGCCGGCAGATTCCTGCCCCCGGTGCTGCAGGGCGAACAGGCCGGTACTCACCAGGCCGGCCGCTTCCTTGTGACCGAATACACCTACGATTCCGCACATACCCGCACCGCCTCAGTCCCCGAACACCCGGCCGTAGATCGTATCGACCTGCCCCAGGAAACGGTTCGGATCAAATATCTCTTTCAGTTTATCCGCGGGAATCGCCGCAGTGAAACGAGGGTCCGCGGCCAGGTGATCCTGGAACATCCCCTCCCCGTCCCAGGTCGCCATGGCATTCTTCTGGACGATATCGTACGCCTCCTCCCGGGTCATGCCGGTGGCGGTCAGCGCCAGGAGAACCGCCTGGGAAAAGATCAATCCCCGGGTGATGTTCATGTTGCGGATCATCCGCTCCGGGTAGATATGAAGGCCGTCCAGGATCCGGGTCATCCGGGCGGTCATGTAGTCGCAGAGGATGAAGCCGTCCGGGAGGATCACCCGCTCCACCGAGGAATGGGAGATGTCCCGTTCGTGCCAGAGGGCGACGTTTTCCAGCGAGGCCTGCACGAACGACCGGACCACCCTGGCCAGGCCGGAGATGTTTTCGCAGCCGACCGGGTTCCGCTTGTGGGGCATCGCCGAGGAGCCTTTCTGCCCCTTGGCGAAAGGCTCTTCCACTTCCCGCACGTCCGATTTCTGCAGGTGGCGGATCTCTGTCGCGATCCGGTCCAGGGAAGACGCGAGAATTCCCAGGGCGGAGAGGAGAAAAGCGTACCGGTCCCTCGCCACCACCTGGGTGGAAACGGTCTCCACCTTCAAGCCGAGACGCCCCATCACCGCCGCCTCCACCTGGGGGCCCAGGTGGGCGTAGGTCCCGACGGCGCCGGAGATCTTGCCGGCGCCGATCTCCTCCCGGGCGGCGGCCAGCCGACTCAGGTTCCGTCCTGCCTCGGCATACCATGCGGCGAACTTCAAACCCAGGGTGTACGGTTCGGCGTGGATCCCGTGGGTCCGCCCGACCATCACCGTTTCCTTGTGGGCCAACGCCTGCCGTTTCAACACCGCCATCATCGCCTGATGGGCGTCGATCAGGAGGTCGCAGGCCTTCACGCACCGGAGCGCCTGGGCGGTGTCCACCACATCGGAGGAGGTCAGCCCGAAGTGGATGAACCGGGAAGAGGGTCCGACCTTCTCCGCCACGCTGGTAAGGAAGGCGATCACGTCGTGCTTCACTTCCGCCTCGATGGCGTCGATCCGGGCCAGGTCGAAGCCGGCCTTCTCGCGGATCCTCTTCATGTCCTCTTCGGGAATGGTCCCTTCCTGTGCCAGAACTTCGCAGGCGGCTAGTTCCACCTGGAGCCAGCTCTGGAAACGGGCTTCGTCGCCCCAGAGTTTCCGCATTTCAGGACGGCTGTACCGTTCGATCATCGACTTGTTCTCCCTGCCTCCCCGAGGCTAAAACAGGACCGGCTCGGAAGGCTCCTTCTGGCCGGCGATCCTCCAATCGATGCGACCCCGATCGGCCCGGTCGACCGCCGCCCGGACGGTCTCCAGGGCCAGGGGGCCGGTGTTGTTCTTCTCGGACAGATGGGCCAACACCACCGCCCGGCATCGGCTTCCCACCGCCATGGAGAGAAGGGCGCCGGCCTCGTCGTTGGACAAGTGGCCCAGCCGGCTCCCCACCCGTTGCTTGAGATGCCAGGGGTACGGCCCGGAGCGGAGCATCCCGGCATCGTGGTTCGATTCGATCATCACCACCCGGCATCCCTTGAGCCGATCCACGATCCGGGCCGTCGGCCGGCCCAGGTCGGTGGCCACCGCGACCTGGACCCCTTCGGACTCCAGGACGTACCCGACCGGATCCGCCGCGTCGTGGGGAACCGGAAACGGGACCGCGATGACACCGTCGAATTCATAAGGTTCCCCGTCGGCCCCCGGCGCCAGGGGGATCCATCGGTGGAAGTGAAGCTCGGACATGTTCAGGCCGGCCAGGGTGGCCACGGTCCCGGCCACCGGCACCTTGTGAAGCTTGGAGAACCGTTCGGCTCCCCGGACATGGTCGTGGTGCTCATGGGTCAGAAGGATGGCGGTGATCGACCCCGGTTCCACCCCGATGGAATCCAGCCGTCTTCCCAGGTCCCGGGCCGACAGACCGGCGTCCACCAGGAGCCGGGTCGAACCGAACTGAACCAGCGTGGCGTTGCCCCGGGAACCGGATCCGAGGGGAACCAGCCGCCGGACCATCACTTCACCCCGGTGTGGCCGAAGCCGCCTTCTCCCCGACCGGTTTCGGGCAGCTCTTCCGCTTCCACGAACCGGACTTCCGGCAGCTTCTGGACGACCATCTGGGCGATCCGGTCCCCTCGACGGATGGTCACCGGCTCCCGGCCGGTATTGGCTAGGATCACCTGAATCTCTCCCCGGTAATCGGCGTCGATGGTGCCCGGACTGTTCAGACAGGTGATCCCCTGCCGGATCGCGAGGCCGGATCGGGGACGCACCTGGGCCTCGTATCCCTCAGGAAGGGCGATGGCGATGCCGCTGGGCACCAGGAGCCGTTCCCCGGGAGCCAGAACAACCGGCTCCACCACCGCCGCCCGCAGGTCGGCGCCGGCGGACCATCGGGTGGCCGGCGCCGGGAGGGGCAGGTCCATCGCCTGCCGGGTCCTCCGGACCAGGACCTGCACCGGCCGGCTCAAAGGGAGAGCGTCCCGGGCGGAAGCCGGAACCGGCCCACCTTCCCGACGGCGGCAAAACCGATCCGGGCCCCGGTGAACAGGCTTTGGGCCAGCCGGTGGACTTTTCCGGGAGTTACGGCGTCGATCCCTTTCAGGATTTCCGTCAGCGTGAGTTGTTTTCCGAAAAAAATGTCCTGCCGGGCCAGGTTGGACATCCGGCTGGCGGTGGACTCCAGGGAGAGCATCAGGCTTCCCTTCATGTACTCCCGGGCGGTGTTCACCTCGGCATCGGAAGGGGCCCGGTCCCGGAGGGCGGCCAACTCCTCTATCACCAGGCGGACCGTGTCCAGCCCTCGATCGGGCCGCGTTCCGGCATACACCATCAGGAAGCCGGAATCGATAAAGGCGTTCACCCCGGAATAGACGGTGTAGGCCAACCCCCGCTCCTCCCGGATCGACTGAAACAACCGGGACGACATGGTGCCGCCCAGGAGGGCGTTCAGCACGAACAGCGGGTATCGGTCTTCGGCCCGGGTCACCGGGATCGGCAGGCCCAGGAGGAGATGAAGCTGCTCCAGCTTCTTGGAGCGTGTGACCACGCCCGCCCTCGGCCTCGGAGGCCGAACCGAAGGAGCTTTTCCGCCGTTTCGGGACATAGTGCCGAACGCCTCTTCCACCATCGAGACCAACCGTGGATGACGAAGGCGTCCGGCGGCGACGATCAACATGTTTTCCGGGCTGTACGCTTTCCGAAAATAGGTCAGAAGCCGTCTCCGGCTGAAGGAGGAGACCGTCTCCTCCGTTCCCTGGATCGGCTTTCCCAGGGGATGCCCCGGATAGAACGCATCGGAGAACATGTCGTAGATCAGCTCATCGGGCGTGTCTTCCACCATCCGGATTTCTTCCAGGACCACCTTCCGCTCCCGTTCCAGTTCCACCGGATCAAAAAGCGGTCTGCGTACAATGTCCGAGAGCAGGTCGATGGCGGTGGGCAGGTGTTGATCCAGGACCTTGGCGTAAAAACAGGTGTACTCCTTGGCGGTGAAGGCGTCCATCTGGCCGCCGACCGATTCCATCGCCAGGGCGATCTCACGGGAGGAACGGCTCTCGGTCCCTTTGAAGACCAGGTGTTCCAGGAAATGGGAGACGCCGTTCAGGCTCGGGGTTTCATGCCGGCTTCCCCGCCGGAGCCAGACTCCCAGGGAGACCGAACGGACGTCGGGCATCGACTCGGCGAGAACGGTAATCCCATTGGCAAGCAGTTCCTTGCGGATCATCTGAGCCTCGCGTTGTGAGCCGATGGGTGGAAATACCGGCAGGAATCACCGGCGCCACCGGAACGAAGAGTATAGCACGGGAAAAGAGACTCAATTCCCCCCTGGACGCCCCCCGCCCCGGTTCCCGCCGCGGCCTCTTCCACGCGGCCCGGGACCGCCTCCAGGGCGCCCTCTCTTGCGACGGCCGCCGGGGCCGATGTTCTGCCCCTGGTTTTTGTTTCCGGCGCCCTGCTGGATCTGGGTCCCCTGTTGCTGGTTCTGGAGGTCGTAGACCGTGAACTGCCACTCGGCGTATTCGGTCAGGCCGTTCCAGACTCGGAACGGCTTCTCGGTACAAAGGGATTTGACGCCGACGAGGGTCAGACCCCCGACCTCCTGGGCGCCGCCGGCAAAGCCGCCCTGCAGGCCGCCCTGGGAACGGGTCGGTGTGGAGGTCCGCTCCCCGATGATGTCGGCCACGCCGGCCACCGGTCGGTTCGGGTCGATGATCCCTCCGCCGGGAGCGGCGTACAGCAGCCCCCACTTCCCGTCCTTGGTCAGGGGATCCTTGTACATCCGCCGGATGAACCGCTGGTTCCGGCTTCCAGGCTCGTTCAACTCCTCAAGCTTGGTGGGAAAAGTGCCGCGATCCTGCTGGTAACGGACGATCGCCCGGACGATCTCTTGGGCCCGGAAGATCATTTCCGCCTCGTTCTCCCTCCGAAGCCGGTCGCTGAACTTCTGGACCGCCACCGTCGAAAGGATCAGCATGACGGCAATCAGAAAAACCAGGCCGACCATCAGGTGGCCTTGTTCTCCTTTCCTGCCAGGTATCCTGCCCAAGAGTCTCCTCGTTTTACGGCCTTGTGACCGTGACCGTCGTCGTATCGATGGCCGATTTCTTGCAGGCGAAATCACCGGTGTTCGGATCGATCGTCCCGTCACCGTTGTCGAACACCGTCAATTCGGCCACGTACACATCTTCCGCGTTGTACCGGCAGTTGACCATGCCGGGGATCCCCGTGTTCTGGGCCGGCCGCCCGTTCCCGCAGTTCCACCGGTACTCCTGGATCACTCCGTCAGGATCGAAGGAGGCCCTGCCGTCCAGAATCACGCTCACTTCGGAGCCGATCAGAGCGGCGTTCACGTCGCTTCCCGCCTCCGCCACAGGTGGGGTGTTGGAGCAGGTGATGGTGTAGTTGACCACCGCCAGTTTCGGGCTGAACTGGTCGATCGGAATCACCGCCGGATCATTGCAGACCGCGCCGACAGCGATGCTGTCGCTCACCCGTAAGATCACCGACATGGACTGTTCCGCCTGGTAGGTCTTCTGGATGCCGGAAGCGCCGACGCCCTGGATCACTTCGTCGGAGGTATCCAGGTCTGAATCGATCGTCCACTGGTAACAGGTGATATTGCCGTCGGAATCGGTGGAGGCGCTGCCGTCGAAGGTGACCACCTTGTTCACCTCCTGTTCTCCCAGCGGCGTATCGATGATCGCCGCCCGGGGCGGGTCGTTGGCGGTCAGGACCTTAATCGCCTTCCCGTCGGCGAACAAGGAGGAAGATCGGGCCTGCACGTCCACCTCGGCCGGATCGTCCGCCTGCAGGGTCAAGGTCGACTGCGCGTTCCCCTGGACATCGGTCAGGACCTCGGTGTTGTCCCAGGTTCCGGCGCTGGAGATGAACCGGATAGTGACTCCCTGCAGCGGCGCCCCGGCGGTATCGAACAACGACGCCGTAAAGGTAAACGACCCGCTGGACTGGCCTTCCGGGATCACGATGTTGGCCGTGCCCGGCGTGAGGATCAGGTTGCCGTCGGAAGGCGCGGTCACTCCCGAGTCTTCGCAGCCGGTCAAGGCCGCCAGACCGGCCAGAACCCCGAGAGCCAGGAAAAGGACGGCTTTCTGAATAATTGCTTCGGATTTCATGATTCTGCTCCTGCTGTCCCGCGGGCCCTCATCGGCCTGCGACTCCTTTGCGATTTTCTCGATCGCGGCCCTTCCGCCGAGGGGCCGCGTCACCAGTCTCCGTAGCTGGTTCCGTCCATGCCGACTCCGTCGGCGCCGCTGTGCACATCGATGATCCCCGGTTCTGTGGAGATATCCCGATCGTCGAAATCGGAGGTGACGGTCACCCAGGTATCCGGGCTCCCGGTGATCGGGTCGGTCGGCAGGTCCCGGAGATAGCTGTCGTCGACCAGGGCGTACAGATCGGTGGGATAGTACCCCTTGTCGGCGAAATACTGGTCGATGGCGGTTCGCATCACGTACAGGTCCTCACGGAGGACCGCCTCCCTGGCCTTCTTGATCGAATTTCGATACTGGCCGGTGGCCACCGTCACGATGATGCCGATAATGGCGATCACCACCAGGAGTTCCATCAGGGTGAAGCCGGCCATGCTCTTTTTCTTTACCATGTGTCATACCTCGTTCCGTCCAGGCCGATCTTGTCGCTACCGGTCCGCACATCGAAAATATTGATGTGATCGGTGAACAAGGAGTCGGGCTGATCCCGGGAGGACCGGGTTTCCCACTCGGTGGTCCCGGTAATCGGATCGATCGGAAGACGCCGCAGGTACTTGAACTTGGTCCCGGCCGCATCGCCGATGTCGACTCCTTCCACCAGGACTTCCAGCTCTTCAGGATAACCCTCTTCGTTGGCCGCCCCCAGTTCCTGCCGGATGCCGGGGAAGCGGGTGCTGTCCACCTGAAACTTGTCCAGGGCTTCCCGGATGGTTCGGAGGGACCGGCGGAGCTGGATCTCCTTGTTCCGTTTCACCAGGGTGGCTCCCACAGGCAGGGCGATTCCCGCCAGGAGGAGGACGATGGCGGTCACAGCGACCAGCTCCACCAGCGTCACTCCCTCTGATCCTTCGGCGTTCCGCCGATTCGTTTCCGGTCTTGGAGTGCTTCCCATCCTTTCCTCGTCTTTCCCGGCCCGATCGCCGGCGCAGGCCCGGCTCCTTCTATTTATACGCTGCTCCTCCGAGCCGTTCCGCTCCCGGATTCGTAAGGAACCGGGCAAGCCCGGAAAAACCGCCGAAATTTCACGAAATCCCAGAATACCGACGCCTCCTATTCGACGATTTTCACCGTCACCGGAAGGAACGAGGCCGGGCGGTTCCGGGCCTGCGGATTCTTCACGGTGGCGCCGCTGAACGAAAATGTGCAGTCTCCCGGGTTGATCGCCTGGAACTGGAACGTGGCCAGGACCCCGGATCCGGACGCTCCCTGGGCGCCTCCCATCCGGGAATGGCCGACGACGATCTCTCCACCTCCCGCGGTTTCGGTCGCCAGGAACACCGTGTTGGCGCCGTCCAGGTTCAGGAAATTCCCTTCCGCCGCGGGGGCGATGAACTGCATGGTCTGGCGATTGTACCGGAGATGGTACGGAACCGAGCCCACATCGATTCCGTTTTCGATATACGCCTGTACGATCACCGTCTCGCCGACCTTCACTTCGTTGGCGCCGGCGACCAGGCGGACCAGGGCCGGACCGGTCGGCTGTTCCGGAGTATCGTCCAGGCCGGACCGGTTCCGGTCGTTCCGGTCGTCCAGCGGGGTCGGCCGGCCGGCGTCCCGGTCTTCCACCGGCCGGAGGGAATCGGACCGTTTCGATTCCCGTTCCCGGCTCTCCTGGTCCTTCCGCACTTCCTCCGAACCGCTGATCGTGGAGACATGGGCGCCGGCGGTTTCTTCGCTCTCTCCACCTTCGCCGGCGGCGGCTTCGCCGGCCGCACCGGCGACGGCGGGAGTTTCTCCGTTGCTGCCGAACGCGGTCACGCCGAACACGCCCCGGGTCGGCCCGCGGAGACGCATATTTTCTTCGGTGCCGACCCAAAGGGTGGCCAGGTCTTCCTCGGTGATGTCCGGCATCCGGATGATCTGGGGCGTCAAGGTCATGATGATGTCGGTGGACGCCTTCTGCTGGTTCTTGCTGCTGAGCACCTTGTTCACGCCGGGGATGGCCATGAGACCGGCGACGCCGGCCCTGGAAGTGGTGTCGTCCTGCTTGATCAGGCCGGCCAAAACGCTGGTCTCCCCGTCCCGGAGACGGAGCACCGACTGGATCTGCCTTGTGCCGATGATCGGCTGGGCCTGGCCGCCTCCGGTTTCGATGTTTCCGGTCACCTGGCTGACCTCTACCTGCACGGTCAGCGTGATCTCTTTATTGTGATGCACCCTGGCCTCGATCTGGACCGTGATTCCCACGTTCTGGTAGGTGAACGAAGTGATCGGGACGATATTGCCGCCGACGGTCTGGGACGTGTTGAAGGACGTGGTCGGAATCGGCACCCGGTCGCCGATCAGGACCTCCGCCTTCTCCCCTTCGGTGACCCGGATCTGAGGCTTGGCGATCGACTTGGAGTCGGTGTCGCTCTTCAGGAAGTTGAGGATGACCGACGGAACCACACCGATGCTCCAGTTCCCTTTCTGTTTGATGCCGGTGGTGTTGTTCAGAGGAAGGGAGGAGGCCCCGTCCTTGAAGGTCAGGCCGAGCGTCTTGCTGGAGAGGTCGATCCCCAGGTTCTGGGCGGTGCTCCGGTTGATTTCCAGGAGTTCCACGTCCACCAGGACCTCGCCCTTGGCCTTATCGTTGGACTGGATGATCTTTGCGGCGATGGCGACCTTGTCCGGGGTGTCCTTGATGGTGACCGAGTTCAGGTCCGGGTTTTCGGCGATCTGCCTGGACTGAAGAAGGGAGCGGAGCAGCGTCACCACCTGCTTGGTCTCTCCGTTGCTCAGGTAGAAGGTGCGGATGACCTGGTCGTCGTACTCCTGCCGCTTCGGCCGGGAATCCGGGGCGACCAGGATGGTGTGCTCGTCGATCACCTTGTAGAAGTTTTTCGTCTGGAGCATCAGGATATCCATCGCCTTTTCCAGGGTCACGTTCCCGATGTCGATGGTTTTCTTTTCCTCCAGGTCGGTCTTCTCGTCGAAGATGAAGTTGATCTGGGACGCCTTGCCGATGGCGTCGAAGATCTTGCCGACTTCCACATCCTTGAAGTTCAGGATCACCGGGATATTGGACCGGGGGTCCAGACGGGGCGGTCCCATGGCGGCGAGCCGGGCCTGTTCCTTCAGCCGCTCCAGGTCCGAAGGACCGCTCCGCTGTTTCTGCAGTTCCCGAATCGCCCTGGCCATCACGTTGCGGGCATGCTGGTTGCCGGGATGAAGGAGCAGGGTCTGTTGGAATTCGGCGATCGCCTCTTCGAGCTGGTTGGCGGCCAGGTACCGCTTCCCCTTCTCGAAATGCTGGGCGGACGATTTCAACTTCGCCCGTTCCAAGGCCACGTCGTAGCGGGCGTTCCCCGGATCCAGCGCCTTCGCCTTGCTGTATTCCAGGACCGCTTGGTCCCAGTTGTCCCGCCGGCTTTCCTTTTCGGCCTTGCGGTACGCTTTTTGAGCGGCACAGCCGGAAAGCAACAGCAGCAGCGCGGCCGTCAGGGCGACGGCGGTTCCTCGTGTGATCGTTCCCTTGCGCACAGCGTTCCTCGTTTCCCGAATCAATGATCGGTTTGATTCAATGTTTTCGTCAGCTTTTCGAACTTCGGATCGGTGTACCCGATCACTACCGTTTCATAATCGATGTCGACGACCCGAAAATCCTTCCCGACCATCTCCCCCTGCCGGGCCAGGTGGATTTCTTCGCCCTCTTCGAAGACGGCGATCCGGTCGTTCATGGTTCCCAGCCTGCCGATATAGGTGAACGGGATCCGGGGCGGCACCGGTCCGGCCGGTTTCGGAGACTTGCGGACCACCGGCGGCCTTCGGACCGACGGTTTCGGAGGCGGTTTCTTCACCACCGGCTTCTTTTTCAGCGCCTGCAGTTCCGCACGGGTGGAAGGGCGGCGGGCGTACTTGAACAGATCTCTTCCGTTCGGGTCGTACGGTTCCGCCTGCCCGGCCAGGAGGTCCATCCGGACCCGGGGCGCGTCATCGGAGAGCCATGCCGGCTTCTCGTCATCGGATCCTGCTCCAGGCGCGCCGACCGGCTTGTCCCGGGCCAGGTACCAGAGGGCCCAGATCACCGCGGCTCCCAGGAGCACCATGAGAAAAATCTCCCGGCCGGACCGTTTTCCCGCCGCCATCAGGATTTCCTCCGCTTGGCCCGGCGGCGGGCGCTCGCCGGCGGACGTTCCTGAAGGAGCCAGGGGGCGTCGAAGTAGGTGGCCAGGGTGATGTTCATCCGGAGGAGGACGCCTCCGTCCTTCGCCCGGTCCAGGGCGACCCGCTCGATCACCAGGAACTTATCCGATCCCTCCACCGCCTGGATGAAATGCCGGAGGTTGGCGTAACCGCCCTGCAGCGGCACCACCATGCCGAGGCGTTCCAGTCCCTCTCCCTCCATGTCTTCGGCCTGGTACTCCACCTCGTCCATATCGATCTTGAAACGGCTGGCCAGTTCGGCCAGCTCCAACTGCACCTTCACCATTCTCGCCTGGGCGGTGGAGAGGACACCTTCCTTCAATTCCTTCAGGTCCGTGGTCGCCTTGTCCAATGCCGCCAGGTGCCGCTCCATCGCCTCCACTTCCTCGGTCCGTTTTTGGAGAGCTTCCCGCCGGGGGGCGCTCTGGGTCCGGAGATTCTCCAGGTCCCGGATCCTGGGCCGGACCAGGGTGAACCAGGCGACCAGGTTCAGCAGAAGGAACAGCACGAGGCCGACCGCGATCTTGCCCGCCGCCTGCCGGATATCGAACCCCTTCCCCATGCCGGCCATTACCCGTTCCCCTTCCCATCGATGGAGGTTCCCTGTTCGGCCGCCTGCTCCACTTCGCCCGCCTCTTTCGCCCCTTCCGGCTCCGGCTTCTTGTTCGGGTAGTAATGGAACCGGAGGGAAAACTGGGTTTCGCCGTTTTTGGAACGGCTGTATCGTTCCGGCTCCACCCGGTCGAACCACGGGTCTTCCATAAGAGCGGTTTCCAGCTCCAGGAACGCTTTGAGAGACTTGGCCGATCCCTCCACGGTGACCAGGACCGACTGGGACTCCAACCGGCCGGCCACCGCCTCCTTCCTTCCCTGGAGGTGTTTCTTCCCGAGGCGGAAAACCGGTCGGATCGCCTTCATCCGCACGTCGTACGGCTGAATCTTCTCGAGCCGGTTGAAAAGACGGGTCCACGAAAAAGCCTTGAGCATGATGACGTCGTTGGCCTTCAATGCCTGGGAGGCCAGCAGTTCCAGGTCGTGGCTTCGGACCCCCTTGCGGGCGACCACTTCCCGCCGGCCCAGGTCGGCCATCTTGGAGTCGATCCCCTGCACGTCTTTTCTCAACGCCGCCAGTTGCTCGCTTTCATCGTTCCAGATCGAGTAGTTCCACCAGGAAGCCAGGCCTACCAACGAGATTCCCAAAAGGAGGCCGGCCCAGACCCAGGTATTGTTCCGGAACGGGCGGCTGGACAGGTTCAGGTCGAGAGGCTGATTCATCGTCATCCCCTCCCCGCCGCCACGGCGATCGCCGGCGCGAGTCTCTGTCCCAGTTCGGGATCCAACTGCATCCCCTCCACCATCTGGAGGAGCGGGGCCGGATCGATGATCTTTACCGCACCGACACCCAGGCCGTCCAGGATCCGGCCCCATTCATCCTTCCCTTCCCGGATCGACCGCACCCAGAGGGTTTCGATCGCCTCCCCTTCCAGTTTTTCCTGGTAATAGGCGAACGAATGATTCAGTTCCCGGGCCAGGTTCACATTGGAGCCGGTTTCCTCTCCCCCTACATGGAACGACTTGCTCCTGAAAAAGATGATCCGCCCGGAGCGGAGGATCACGAGGGAAAAATAGCCCTTGTCGTAATTCAGCAGCGCCGAGTCCTTTCCGCGCCGGTTCTCTTCCAGGATCTCCTTCCGGCACAGGTTGAGCAGATTCGGAGTGCAGAGGTCGATCAATCCGGGCCTGGCCCCGGCCTCGATCACCGCAGATTCATACTGCTGGACCACCAGCCGGTGCATGAGGGAAACCAGCACGTCCACTTGCCTCCCGGTTCCCGGAATCACCTGGTAGGAGAGAACCGCGTCGTCCATTCGGAACGGAATCGACCTGCGAAGCTTGAACCGAATCAGTTCTTCCAATTGCCTCCGGGAGGCGGGCCGCTCCGGCAGGTTCAACAGGTTGATCTTCGCAACGTTGTCCGGCAGCACCACCGAAATTTTCCCCGGTTTGGTCCCGGTCTGGACGAACAGATCCTTCAGCGCCCGCGTGATCTCGTCGCCGGCGCCCAGGACCGGGCGGAACAGGGTCGGCGATCCGGCGGCCCCGGCCAGGGCGGCCACCTTGTGGGCTTCCAGCACCGGTTTCCCGCGGCCTTTGGTCCGGAGTCGAACGAGAACCAGGGAGTCCCCTTCCACCTCCACCGCCACCGGCGGGTAGGACGGGCGCAGAGCCGGAAGCCGGGCCTGCACCTTTCCCAGAATCTTCTCGGCTGTGGAGGCAAGAGCACTCATATCGTCGTTGGGCCTCGTATCGATCAGTCCACGAAGGTCACTTTGTTGATCTCGTGGAGAGTGGTTTTTCCATGAAACACTTTGGCGAGGGCGGCCTCCCGGAGAAAGGTCATTCCCTCTTCCTTGGCGGCCCGCTTGATATCGGCGGCCGGCCGTTTCTGCAGGACCATTTCCTTGATCCGGTCGCTCATGTCCAGCAGTTCGGCGATCGCCGTCCTGCCCCGGTACCCGGTACCGTTGCAGTCGATGCAGCCTTTCCCTTCGTAGAACGGATAATTCCGATACTTGGACGGCTCCAGCGCCGATTCCAGCAACTGCTCCCGGGTGACTTTCACCTCGTGTTTGCAGGAATTGCAGATCAGCCGGACGAGCCGCTGCGCCAGGATGCAGTTCAGCGCCGATACAAAGTTGTACGGCTCCACGTTCATGTTCAGGAAACGGCCGACCACGTCTACCACGTTGTTGGCGTGAACGGTGGTGAACACCAGGTGGCCGGTCAGGGCGGACTGGATCGCGATCTGGGCGGTTTCGGCGTCCCGAATCTCGCCGACCATCACCTTGTCCGGGTCATGCCGGAGAATCGAACGGAGCCCCTTGGCGAAGGTCAGCCCCTTCTTCTCGTTCACCGGGATTTGGGTAATGCCTGGAAGCTGGTATTCCACCGGATCCTCGATGGTGATGATCTTGTCCTCTTCGTTCCGGATTTCCGACACCGCGGCGTACAAGGTGGTGGTTTTCCCGGAGCCGGTCGGGCCGGTCACCAGGACCATCCCGTACGGTTCCTTGATGAACCGTCGCAAACGGGCCTTCTCCTTCGGCTCGAATCCACAGACGTCCAGGCTGAGGGAGGAAAACTCCTCGGAGGCCGACTCCTTGTCCAGGATACGGATCACCGCGTCTTCCCCGTGCACGCTCGGCATGATCGAAACGCGGAAGTCGATGGTCTTCCCCTTGATCCGGATCTTGAACCGGCCGTCCTGGGGGATCCGCTTCTCGGAGATGTCCAGCTCGGACATGACCTTGATCCTGGAAATGATGGTGGAGTGGAATTTCTTGTCGATCGGCTCCATCGCCTGGTACAACACGCCGTCGATCCGGTACTTGATCACCACTTCCCGGTCCCGGGTTTCGATATGGATGTCGGAAGTTCGGCGCTGAAGGGCGTTGAAGATGGTGGAGTCGACCAGTTTGATGATCGGCGAGGAATCGGACGTCAGCTTGTCGATGGAGAGGACTTCCTCCCCGGTTTCTTCGTCTTCGGTGACGAGTTGGATCTTGAACTCTTCGGTCGCTTCGTCCAGGACCCGCTGGGAGGATTCGCTCTTCTTCAGGATTTCCTGGATCGAGTTGGGGGTGCCGACGCTGACCTCGATGGCGGCGCCGAGGAGAAGCTCCAGTTCGTCGATCATCAATACGTCGGTGGGGTCGGCGACCACCACCGAAAGCACGTCGCCCTCCCTGTGACGAGGAACGAAATTGTACCGGAACATCAGATCGACCGGGATCGAACGGAACAGCTCCGGATCGATCTCGAAATTCTCCAGGTCCAGGTATTCCAGGCCGAGGCGCTCCGCCAGGCGCTGGGCCTGAAACTCCTCGGAGAGGATCTCCTCCTGGTTTTCAGGATCGAGATCCGGTATCGGACTCTCCTCGATCCTGCTCGATTCATCCGCCATTTTCGGTCGACCTCGATTCGCGGCGCCGGGCTCGAAACTCCGCCGCCGCGGGTTCACATATTCGATTTACCGTACACTTCGATCAACGGCAGGTACACGGCCATCAACATCGTTCCAACCACCACCGCCATGAACAACAGCATCACCGGCTCGATCAGGGAAACCAGCCGGGCCAGCTTATGGTCGATCTCCTGGTCCAGGAAATCGGAAACATCGTTCAGCATATCCACCAGGGCGCCGGTCGACTCGCCGACCTTCACCATTTCGATTCCCAGTTCCGAAATCAGGCCGGTCTCCTCCAGCGTCTCCCAGAGCGGCTGTCCTTCCCGGACCTTTCCGGCCACCTGGATCAATCCCCGCTCATAGACCGCGTTCCCCACCGCCTTGGCCGCCAAGTCCAGGGAAACCACCAGGGGGATCCCACCGGACTGGAGAGTGGCCAGGGTTCGGGTGAACCGGTTCTGGGCGTAATCGCGGAATATACCCCCGATCACCGGAAGTCGCAGTTGCAAAGCATGAAAAAACAGACGCCCGCCAGGCGTCCGGGCCCAGGCGACCAGCCCGCCCACGATGCAGACCACCGCCGCCGACAGGATTTCCCAGTGCGTCGTGCAAAAGGTGGCGAAACCGATCATCGCGAGGGTGACGAGCGGTAGATCGGTTCCGAAATCATTGAGAAATTCGGAAAATTTCGGGATGATGTAAAACACCATCAAGGCGATCAGACCGATGGAAAGGGTGAGAAGGATCGCCGGATAGATCACGGCGGAAACGACTTTCTTCTTCACCGACATGACGCTCTTGGCGTAGTCGATGAACCTGCGAAGCACGACAGGCACCTCTCCGGACCGCTCTCCGGACGCCAGGCTGGAGCAGTAGAGAGGAGGAAAAAGGTCACCCTGGGCCTGGAAAGCGTCGGAGAGCGCCTCGCCGGATTTCACCCGGTCCCGGATATCCAGCAGCGCTCGGCGGAAGACCTTGTTCTCCCGGCGTTCCAGCAGAATCTCCAGGCACTGGACAATCGGAAGGCCGGCCTTGAGCAGGGCGGCCAGTTCCTGGTTGAAGAACAGGAATTCCCGGGCTGAAACCCGGGGGCGGAGGCGGATGACCGAAGCGATCTGGGCCAGGATCGGATTCTTCCGGCGCATCTCCAGGATCAGGTAGTCCTTGTCCTGCAGTTCGATCCGGAGCGACTCTTCGCTGGCGGAAGTGCAGTTCCGCTCGATGATCTCTCCGCCGGCGGTGGCCAGCCTGCAGTAGAATTCTGGCATCCCCTACCTCGCCTTCGCCTGGAGGGAGAGAAAGAGCGCCTTCTTCGATCCGGTGTCCCGGGCCGCTCCGACCACCAGCAGGCGGCCGAGAGGGAGGATGATTCCCTGGGTGTACTGGTTTTCGTACCGCTCGGTCCCGTCGGCGGTGCGGACGATCCTCTGCAGGGTGAAATTCCCGAACTTGACCTTTTCCAGCCTCTCGTCCACGGTATCCACGTCGAAAACGACCCGGTAATCGTCGGACAGGTTGACCGTGACCCGGCTTCCCTCGGCACAGGTCACCGATCGGCCGCCGATCGGGTCATAGGCCGTCCAGCGGGTGAAATCACCCAGGGTTTCTGTGATTCCCCGAACCTCCCGGGCGATGGCGCCGGATACGGCGTGGCGTCCGACCTCTTCGTCCCTCCGGTCCGAACCCAGGAAGAGACTCACCGTCACCTCCACGTTGGCCGGAGGCTGGTCGAAATCGGCCAGGACCGCCGCCACCCGCTCCAGCACCGCCGGGCGGTCCTGCACGATCAGCCGTTTCAGCCTGGGCTGCAGGGAAACCGACCCTTCCTTGGAGAGGAGCGGAGTGACCAGATCCAGGGCGTCGGCAGGAGACCGGTAGACGACTTCGAAGGAACGGGCGGACAGGTCGCCCTCCCCGGCCGCCGCCGGAAGGAATCCCGCCTGGAGCCCCAGGGCCAGCAGGAGGACGATCCATACCGCCCCCCGGTTTTCGATCAGGGGTGAGGAGAGCATCGGCTTATATCTCCAGTTCGGAATCGAAGATCATGACGACCTGGGTGTCGCCGACGGACAGGTCGATCACCCGGGCTTCCCCGGGAGTGCTGAGAATCTCCACATCGGCCAGGGGAGCGCCGCCGGCCACAGGATCCGCGGGCCCGGTTCGTTCGTTCCAAACGGCGAACGGAAGAAGAAGAGTGGCCGCCAGCAGCGCCGCCGCCGCGAGCCTGCCGGGATTCCAGCGTCCGGCGCCAACGGCCGGGATCGAGGCGATCACCGTGGCGGTCAGATCTTCCAGCAACCGGTTCTCCCGGACGAGATTTTCCCCTTGCCGGAGACCGGCCGGGGGGGTCTGTTCCGAACGGACAGCGAACCAGCGGACGAGATTCTGTGGAGATCGGATGAGCAGGTCAGTCGGCCCAGG
>CAZZIV010000026.1:0-19057 GCA_964654385.1 uncultured Acidobacteriota bacterium
TCGAATAGGGAGAGATTCAGCAGGGGTGATGCAGGTTCTGGCGGCCTTCGGACTGGCGGGCGGGCTGCTCGCCTCGGGCTGTTCATCCCAGAGCTCGGCGGGAGGCCGGCCGGGACAGGATCGTGAGCCGCTCCGTCCGGAAAAGGGAGGGGTATTCCGAGTCATTACGGAAACACCCGCCAGCCTCGACCCGGTCCGGAGCGAATCCGTGTACGAAGCTTTGCCGGTAAACCAGTTGTTCGACGGGCTCGTGGAACTGGATCCGTCGTTACAGGTGATCCCAGGATTGGCCGATACCTGGACCATCACCGACGACGGGAAGATCTATCGCTTCCACCTCAGGGAGAATGTGCGGTTTCATGACGGCACGTTGCTCACCGCGTCGGATGTGGCCTTCACACTCCGGCGGCTTCTCCGCCCCGATGAGGATGCCTACTCCCTGGCTCGTTCGTACGTGATGGCGATCGCCGGCGCGGCGGAGTTCGCCTCGGGCGAGAGCCCGGACCTGGGGGGCGTTCGTGTTTTGGATCCTCATACCATCGAGATCGAGCTTCTCTATCCATCTCTCTATTTTCTCGAGGTGTTGTCCATGGACGGCCTGAAAATCGTTCCGCGGAAGGTCCTCGAGGAAGTGGGCGATGAGGGCTTCGGGCGACAGCCGGTAGGCACCGGACCGTTCCGGTTCGCACGCTGGACGGCGGAGGGATTGGACCTGGACGCCAACCCGGCCTATTTCAAAGGGGCTCCGTACCTGGAGCGGCTGCATATTTCATTCCTCGGAACGGAGGACCATCTGGATTACGGCGTCGGCCGGTTCATGAACGGCGATTTGAGCATGGTGGAACCTGGAACCGATTCAGTTCCCGATCTGACGCGGGATCCCGCGTTCCAGCTGCGGACCTACCAGGAACTGGCTCTCGCGTTTATAGGCATGGGGACCAGTCTGCCTCCTTTAGACCGGCTGGAGGTGAGACAGGCGATCGCCCACGCCATCGATCGGGAAGCACTTGCGGCCGACTCACCGAGTGTTCGCCGAACGGCGACCGGCCTGGTCCCTCCGGGAATGAGCGCCTATTCGCCGGAGCCGAAAGCTCTGGAGTACGATCCCGAACGGTCGAGGGACCTGCTCCGATCGATCGGATACGGACCCGGAAACCCTCTGCCGCCGATCACCATGCTGGTTGTTGCGAGAAGCCGTTCCGCCATCCTGACCCAAAAACGGATCCAGGAGGATCTGGCCAGTGTGGGGATACGGCTGGAACTGCAACAGGTGACCTGGGCGGAGTTGGGCGAGGCGATCGAAACGCACCGGGCGCCCCTGTTCCTGCTGGCCTGGATCGCGGATCTCCCGGACCCGGACGTTTTCCTCCGGGGCCTGTTCGCGCCGGGAGGGGTGGACAATTACTTCTCTTACGAAGACGAGCAGGTGGCGGAACTTCTGGAAGAGGGCGTGCGGGAGAGGAACCCGATGAAGCGGACCCGCATCTATCGGCGGCTGGAGAAAAGAATCCTGAGCCGGGCCCCGGTGGTTCCGCTCTATCACACCATGGGCGTTCTGGCGCTGCAGGGTAACGTGCGCGGTTTCGCCCCGAGCCCCCTTGGTATCTCCACCGTGCCTCTTGAGAAAGTCTGGTTCGCAGGCGAGGGCGCTCGATGATCCGACGGTTCTACAGGAAGTGGTCTCTCAAACGGAGCTTCGTGGTTTCCACGGCGCTCATGATGACCACCCTGGTCCTGGCGATGATGGTCCTGGTGCACTTCACCGTCGCCAACGCGCTCCGAATCGGGCTGGAAGAGCGAGGCGGTTCGGTCGCCCGGAGTATCGGCGCCGTTGTGACGCCGGCTCTCCTGGCGTACAACGATGTGGCACTGCAGATGGCGGCGGAGAGCGCGGCAGAGGACCTGGATCTCGCTTACGTGGCGATTCAGACCAAGGAAGGAAAGATCGCCGGTTTCGCCGGCGAGGACCTGGACGGGTCGGCCCGAAGCGAGTTCGACGAAAAAGCGATCTCCGGAGTCGAGAGCACTACCGAACGGCTGGTGAGGGTCGCTCCGGACGAGTTGATACAGGTCCTGGAGGTGGCGGTGCCTGTCTGGGTGGACGGGGTGAAGGAGCCGTGGGGGACGGTCCGGGTCGGGATGTCCCGAGAGCCTGTGATCGCTCAGCTTTGGCGGTTGGCCGGCTGGTTGATCCTGGCCGGCCTGGCGTTCGGTGCCGTGGCCACTTGGCTGGGGCGGTGGGTCGCCGGTGCCATCACGGCGCCTCTCCAGCGACTGGTGGACGGCACCAAGGCTCTGTCCGCGGGACGCTACCAGTTCCGGATTCGGATGACCGGCACCAATGAACTGGCCCAGATGGCCGATGCCTTCAACGTCATGATGGATCGAACCCAGGAGAAAGAGCGCGAGACCAAGCGCTTCCGGGAGGCGCTGGAATCCTTGAACGCGACCTTGGAGGACCAGGTCCGGGAAAGGACCCGCGCCCTCCAGGAGTCGGAAGAGCAGTACAAGACCCTCGTGGACAACTCCCCCGATTCGATCCTGATTCTTCAGAAGAACAAAATCAAGTTCGTGAACCAGGCGTTCGTCTCCACCTTCGGGGTGCAGGCGCGGGTCGCGTTGCAGCAGGATTTCGATTTCCGGTCTTTGTTCGAACCGGAATCGGCCCAGATGGTGATCCGCCGGGTTTCCGCGTGGGAGGCCGGTGAGACGCCCGGCTCCTGTGATCTGGTCGGCCGGGACGTTCACGGGAACATCCGGCACCTGGAACTTCGAGGAAGCGGGATCGAGTACCTGGGAGAACAGGCGGCCGAGTGCGTGCTGATCGACAACACCGTGGCCAAGAGCCTGCGGGAGCAGCTGGTCGATACCGAGCGATTGCGGGCGTTGGGCGAACTCTCCGGCGGCGTCGCCCATGATTTCAACAATTTGCTCAGCGCCATCCTGGGGAGGACGCAACTGCTCCGGCGCGAATTGTTGAGCGATGAAGTCGACCGGAACCTGGCGGTGATCGAGAAAGCGGCCCTGGACGGCCGGGAGACGGTGCGCCGGATCCAGGAATTCTCCCGCACCCGCCAGGAGAAAGATTTCTCCCGGCTCGACCTGGAGGAGATCCTGCGGGACGCGGTGGAGATCACCCGGACCCGATGGAAGACCGACGCCGAGAGGAACAATATCTCCGTCCGCCTTGATCTTTCCCTGCGGGACGTCTGCCCGGTCCTGGGGAAGGATTCCGAGTTGCGGGAAGTGTTCACGAACCTGATCCTGAACGCCCTGGACGCCATGCCGGCCGGCGGCGTGCTCCGTGTGCGATGCATCCGGGACGGGGCGACCGTCCTGGTGGAGGTTACCGATACCGGCATCGGGATGGACGAGGACACCCGTCGGCACCTGTTCGATCCGTTCTTCACCACCAAGGGACAGGGAGGGACCGGCCTGGGTCTGAGCATGGTCTACGGGATCGTCACCCGCCACGGCGGGAGGATCGAAGTCACCAGTGAGCCCGGTCGGGGAACATCCTTTTTCCTGGAGTTCCCGGTGGCGCAGGAGCAGACACCGTCCCATCTTCCCGGGTCTGCGGAGGATAAGAGAGACGGCGAGATCCGGCCTTCGAAAATCCTGGTGATCGACGACGAGCCGGAGATCGCCGAAATTCTCAAGGATGTCCTGACCGCCGAAGGCCACACGGTGGAGACCGCATCTGGAGGCAGGGAAGGGCTTCAACGGTTCTCCGAAGAGCGGTTCGACCTGGTTTTCACCGACCTGGGGATGCCGGACATGTCCGGATGGGACGTCGCTTCCGGGATCCGGGAAGACAACCCCGGGATCCCGGTGGTGCTGGTCACCGGTTGGGGGGCCACCCTCAATGAAGAAGAGGTGGAGTCCCACTCCATCGCCGCCGTGGTGAACAAACCGTTCGATATCACCGACCTGGTGGAGGTCACCGGAACGATCCTCGGTCACGGGCAGTCTGCAGATCCGCTATAATTCCCGCCTTACGGAAGAGGGGAAAGAAACGCCCACCGGCCCGGCCCGGCGGCGGACCCCTGGAGGGACCGGGAATTGAGTGATACCCGCAAGATCCGCATCGCCAACGGCCAGGGCTTCTGGGGGGATTCGGTGGATGCGCCGGTCCGCCTGATTGAAGAAGGGCCCCTGGATTACCTGACCCTGGATTACCTGGCGGAAGTGACCATGTCGATCCTGCAGAAGCAGAAGCGGCGAGATCCGACCCGTGGTTATGCCGCCGATTTCGTCCAGTTGATCGACCGGATTCTCCCGGCGCTCCGGGACAAGGGCGTAAAGGTGATCGCCAACGCCGGAGGAGTGAATCCGGCCGCGTGCCGCAAGGCGCTGTTCGAAGTGGCCCGTGGGCACGGCGCCGGGGGGCTCAAGATCGGAACGGTAACCGGGGACGATATTTTGGATCGTTTGGACAACCTGGTCGCCACCGGAGTGAATCTCTCCAACATGGACGACGGCCGGCCGATCGAAGCAATCCGGGAGCGGATTGTTTCCGCCAACGTGTATCTCGATTCGTTCGGGATCGCCGAGGCGCTGCAGGACGGGGCCGATATCGTCATTTCCGGAAGAACCACCGATCCGGGCCTGGTTCTTTCTCCCCTGATCGCCGAATTCGGGTGGGGAAGGGAAGACTGGTCGCTTCTGGCTGCGGGCACGGTCGGGGGGCACATCATCGAGTGCGGCGCCCAATGCACCGGGGGGAATTTTTCCCGCTGGTGGGAGATCGAGGGCTGGGACCGTCTGGGGTATCCGGTGTTGGAATTCGCGCCGGACGGCCGGTTCACCGTGACCAAGCACGAGGGGACCGGCGGGATGGTGACGGTGGACACCGTCTCCGAGCAGTTGCTGTACGAGATGGGGAATCCCAAGTCCTATCTCACGCCCGACTGCGTTGTGGACTTTACGTCGATCCGCCTGGCGCAGGAAGGCCGGGACCGGGTACAGGTCTCGGGGATTCGCGGCCTGCCTGCCACCGACAGTTTCAAAGTGTCGATCGCCTACCTGGAAGGGTACAAGGCGACCGGCCAATTGACGGTGAGCGGTCCGGACGCGGCGGCCAAGGCGCGGATCTGCGCCGACGCCCTTTGGGGCCGCCTCCGCCGGGCAGGCTTCACCTTTGAGAAGACCGTGACCGAGCTGGTCGGCCTGGACGCTTGTCACGGCTCGATCCCCGGACCGCCCCCCGAGGTGGCCGAAGTGGTGCTGCGGGTCGGAGTCAAAGATGCGGACCGGTCGAAGGTGGATCGATTCGGCAAAGAGTTGGCGCCGCTGGTCACCTCCGGACCTCCAGGGGTGACCGGGTTCGCCGGCGGAAGACCGAAGGCGACCGAGGTGCTCGGCTACTGGCCGGCCCTGATTTCCAAGGATCTCGTTTCGCCGTCGGTGGAAGTGGAGGAAGTTCCGTGAAGGCCGTTCCGCTGTATTCAATGGCTCACGCCCGTTCCGGCGACAAGGGAGACGGGTCCAACGTCGGCGTGATCGCTTACGATGAACCGTCCTACCGGATTCTCCAGGAGGTCCTCACGACGGAACGGGTTCGGGAGCACTTCCGGGAGATCGTGTTCGGAACGGTGACCCGGTACGAACTGCCGAACCTGCTAGCCCTGAACTTCCTGTTGGGGGATTCCCTGGGAGGGAGCGGGTCGGCAAGCCTGAAAACCGATGCCCAGGGAAAAACCCATGGGATGGCGATGCTTCGCATGAGAATCCCGGTGCCGGACGATTACGAACCGCCGCAGGTCGGGGTCCGGGGGGCGATCGCCCCGGGTGGAGAACTGGCGGAGGGGGAAGAATGAGCGGCGGAACCGACCTGGAAACGGTGCGGGTGGAAACTGCCTCCGACGGCGTGGCGACCTTGAGCCTGAACAACCCTCCCGTCAACGCTCTTGGGCAGCGGCTGGTCGGCGACCTTCGGCAGGCGGTGAAGATCTTGCGCGCCGATCCGACCGTACGATGCGTGGTCGTGCGCTCCGCCGGCGAACATTTCTGCGCCGGAGCGGATCTGAAGGAGAGGGAGGGGATGAACGTCGAACAGGTGCGGGCGTTCGTGCCCCAGCTTTCCGGGGCGGTGAACGACTTGGCTGCCCTCCCGATGCCGACCCTGGCGGCGGTCCGGGGGGCCGCCGCTGGAGGCGGATGCGAACTGGCCCTGGCGTGCGACCTCCGGATCCTCTCCGCCGACGCGCGGATCGGCCTCCGGGAGACCGCCCTGGCGATTCTCCCTGGGGCCGGAGGAACCCAGCGGCTTCCCCGGATCGCCGGATCGGCTGTGGCCAAACGCTGGATTTTCACAGCCCGCCTGTTCGGCGCGGAAGAGGCCCGGGCCGACCGGGTGGCCGACCGGGTGGTGCCGCCGGAACAACTGGATGAAGCGGCCGCGGCTCTCGCTTCCGAGATCGCCGCCAACGGCCCGGTCGCTCTCCGCCTGGCCAAAAAAGCGATGGAAGACGGCTGGAGCCTGCCGATGGCCGAGGCCCTGCAGGTGGAGTGGGAGGCCTACCAGGGGGTCCTGGACACCCGGGACCGGGAGGAGGCGCTCCAGGCCTTCAAGGAAAAGCGGCGGCCGAGGTTCCAGGGAAGGTGACTCTCCAATACGGCCCCGTCCGGATCGACCCGCCGTTGATCCTGGCTCCGATGGCCGACGTGACCGATCGTCTGTTCCGGCTCCTGATCAAGCGGATGGGCGGAGTCGGCCTGGTCACCATGGAATTCGTGTCTTCGAGGGACCTGGATATCGGGCATCCCCGATTGAAGACGATTCTCCGGTACTCGGAAGAGGAGCGGCCGATCGCGATCCAGATCTACGGCTCCGACCCGGAACTGATGGCGGGGGCGGCGGCCCGTGTGGAGGCGATCGGAGCGGATGTCTGCGATATCAACATGGGTTGCCCTGCCAACAAGATTCTGAAAGGAAAGGCCGGTTGCAGCCTGATGGGGGATCTGACTCTGGCGGCCCGAATCATCGCCGCCTGCAGGAAGGCGGTCCGGATTCCGCTGACGGTGAAGTTCCGGGCGGGACTGGACGAGAACCGTCTCAACTTCCCGGAACTCGGACGGATCTGTCAGGAGGAAGGGGCGGACGCGGTCGCTCTCCATCCACGTACGGCGAAGCAGATGTACCGGGGTTCCGCCCCTTGGAAGAGGATCGGCGAGCTAAAAAGGATTTTGTCGATCCCGGTAATAGGGAATGGCGATGTGGAAACTCCCGAGGACGCCGTGCGCATGATCCGGGAGACCGGTTGCGACGGGGTGATGATCGGCCGGGCCGCGATGAAAAACCCGTGGATCTATCGTCAGACGGCGGCACGGATGAGTGGGCGGGCGCCGGCGGAACCTTCGTTGAAGGACCGAAGAGACTTGATTCTTCGACACTTTCGGATTCTGAGGGACGAGGAGCCGAACCGGCTCGCAATGCATAAACTGCGTACGTTCACCGGTTGGTATACCCGGGGGTTGCCGGAGGGACGGCGGCTGCGGATCCGGATCGCCGACCTGGATACGCCGGACCGGTTCCTGGAAGCGGTGAACGACTTTTTCGACTCCTTGGACGGATAATCCCCTAATCCTGTCCGTTGTCCCGGTCCATTCCGGCGGGGGAATTGTGTATTCTCCTCCTCGAGGGACCCCCCCCGCTGGACGCCTCCGGTGAAATCGGTTGCCTGAGGCTTGCGGAGGCGCGTGAGGCATCATGAAAGTTTCAAAAAGAGGCGAATACGGCATGCGCGCCCTGTGCCATCTCGCTTCACGGTATGGAGAAGGGTTGACCCATATTCGTGAAATCGCGGAACAGGAGGAGATCCCGGCCAAGTTCCTGGAAGGGATTTTACTGGCCCTAAAAAGATCCGGGTTCGTCAAGAGCCGCCGGGGGAACGAAGGCGGATACGCCCTGGCCCGGGACCCACGGGAGATCATGATCGGAGCGGTGTTTCGCGCTTTGGATGGACCGTTGGCGCCGATGTCCAACTCGGCCGAGCTCCAGGCGATGATGGAATCGAACCCTCGGCAGCGCGGCTTCTACTCGGTTCTGCTGGAAGTCAGCTCGGCGGTCTCCGAGATCCTGGATAAGACCAGCCTGGCCGATGTCCTGGAAAGAAACGGGCAGGTCAGGGATCCGGATTCACTCATCGGGCACACCGCCTGACGCCTGTCCCGGCCGGTCGCCTTACGGTGGGAGACTCTGGTATTCTCCTCGCCGTATGAACCGGACCGCTACAGTCGATCCTCCTGGGAACCAACGGATTCCATGGAGGTTTATCGCCCTCACCTTTGCGGTGATCGGGATCAGCCTGGCTCACTACCTGACCGACCCGGTGCATTCCAATTTCCACGTCATTTACCAGAGGTTGTATTACCTTCCGATTCTCTTCGGGGCCGGTTTCTTCGGCCTCCGGGGCGGGGCGAGCCTGGCGGTGATCACCTCGGTGCTTTACCTCCCTCACATATTCTTGCAGTGGGAACACGCACCGCTGTATCGGGCCAACCAGATGGCGGAGATCGTCATGTTCCTGGTGGTAGGATCCCTTGCTGGGATCCTGATCGACCGGGTCCGGCGAGCGCAGGCGGAGCAGCAACGTACGGCGGAGGAATTGGCGACGGCGTATGAACAGCTCCAGGGAACGTTCGAACGCCTTCGGCTGCTGGACCGGTTGTCCTCCCTGGGGGCTCTGTCGGTAGGGATGGCCCACGAGATTCGAAACCCGCTGGGGGCGATCTCAGGAGCGGTGGAAATCCTGGAGTCCTCGACTCCGGAGGGAGATTCCCGGAAAGAGTTCGTCGGGATCCTGAAAAAGGAGATCGAGCGTTTGTCCACCATCGTGGCCCGCCAACTGGATCTGGCCCGCGCCACGCCGCACGAAGTCGGTCCGTGCGACCTTGCGATCCTGGTTCGGTCGGTCGTGGACCTGGCCGCCAAACAGATGGAACGCAGGAATGTCCGGCCGTCGGTCCGGATTCGGCCCGGCCTGGTTCCTGTTCCCGCCGATGAGCAGCGGTTGCGGCAGGCGGTGCTGAACCTGGTTCTCAACGGAATCCAGGCGATGCAGAACGGCGGCGAACTATCGGTGGAATGCGGCATGGACGGCGGAAGCGCATGGATCGCCGTGGAGGATGAAGGGTCCGGGTTTTCTCCCGAGGCGCTGGAGAAAGGGCTCGACCCGTTCTTCACGACCCGGGAGGGCGGGACCGGTCTGGGGCTTTCCATCGCGTTCCAGATCGCCGATCAGCACGGCGGCGACCTGGTGATCGAGAACCGGCCGGCGGGGGGGGCGCGTGTCCGGCTGTCGATTCCCCTGGAAGTCCGGGAGCCAGCATGAAAACGGAACGGCTGAAAATCCTGCTGGCCGATGATGACGAGAGCTTCCGCCGGGTCCAGGAATACCAGCTCACGGAGGCAGGCTACCAGGTGACCGCATGTGTCGACGGCGTCCAGGCGCTGGAGGCGTTTCGCAGCGGAGGGCACGACCTGGTGGTGACCGATATCCGGATGCCCGGTATCGACGGGCTGGAGCTGTTGAAAAGGTTGAAATCGGTTTCGGCGGATACGCCGGTGGTGGTGGTGACCGGGCACGGCACCATCGAGACGGCGGTGGAGGCGATGAAGCAGGGGGCGTTCGATTTTCTCACCAAGCCGTTCCCCGGCGACCACCTGCGCCTGACCCTGGAGCGGGCCCGGGAGTTCCGACGGCTGCGCCTGGAAAACCGGGAACTCCGCCGGGTGGTGGAGGGGAGGTTCTCCTTCGAGAACCTGGTCGGTTCGGCCCCGGCGATGCAGAAACTGTTCGAAGCGATGGAACGAGTGGCACCGGCCTCTTCGCTTGTTCTCATCAAGGGGGAGACCGGTACCGGGAAGGAACTGGTGGCCCGGGCGATCCATTTCCACAGCGCCCGGAAGAAGCAGCCGTTCATCCCTCTCAACTGTGGAGCGATCCCGTCGAGCCTGATGGAGGCGGAACTGTTCGGCCACACCCGGGGGGCGTTCACCGGTGCGGATCAGAGTCGGAAGGGGAAGTTCGAGGCGGCGGAAGGTGGAACGCTGTTCCTGGACGAGATCGGCGAGCTTCCGCTGGAACTACAGCCGAAACTGCTCCGTGTCCTGGAGTCGGGGATGATCGACCGGGTCGGCGCCGACCGGCCGGTGCAGGTGGATGTCAGGATCGTGGCGGCGACCCACCGGGACTTGGAAGCGATGGTGGAAGAGGGGAGCTTTCGCCGGGATCTTTACTATCGTCTCCGGGTGGTTCCGCTGGAGTTACCACCGCTTCGGAAGCGCCGCCAGGATATCCCGCTCCTGGCCGTCCACTTTCTGGAACGGATGGCCCAACGCACCGGCCGGCCCGGCCTGGAGTTCGATCCGGTGACGCTGGACACCCTGGAATCGTACCCCTGGCCCGGGAACGTCCGGGAACTGGAAAACGTCATCGAGCGGATGGTGGTTCTGAGCCGGGAGGATCGGCTGGCGCCGGAGAGCGTACCGATGGAGATTCGACATCCTGATTCGGGCGGCGGAAGGCCCGGGTTCACGCTTCCGGAGGAAGGCCTGAACCTGGCAGAACTGGAAATCGACCTGATCCGGCAGGCGCTGGAGCGGGAGAACGGGAACCGGACCCGGGCGGCCCGGCGTCTCGGCCTGACCCGGAACACACTGCTCTACCGGATGCAGAAGTACAATCTTCGATGAGGGAGTTCCTTATCGGCCGAACCGCGGTCGCAGGGGAACGCAGTCGGATTCGTTGCGCCATCTGGAACAGCGGGTGTGGTATATCCAACACATGGCCGGTCGCAATCCACGAAAACCTTTTGTTTGAAGGACATATTCGGTTGGCATATTCCATGCTTGTTGAAAGGTCTGACCCGGTGTTTGGACTCCATCTTCACCTGCCGGGTCGAGTAGGACCGATTCATGAAGCTGATAAGGCCGATCCTGATTCTCGCCGTTTCCCTCGCCGCCGCCACCGCTCTTTTGGCCCACGGCTCCGCTTCCTTCGACAGTCTCGCTCTGGAGTACGAGGCGATCCGCCAGTCGTTGTTGCATGACACCTTGGATGGTGTGAGGGAGCATGCCGCCCGGATCGAGAAAATGGCCGGGAGCCTCACCCATGGTTTCGAGCCGGAAGAGGCGGGGATTTTGCCGGCGAAACAGGACGACCTGACGGCGCTCCTGCCGGACCTGTCCGCTTCGGCCGGAAAGCTGGCGGCCGCGAGCGACCTGGCCGGAGCCCGGGAAGCGTTCGGGGAGTTAAGCAAGCGGATGGTTCGGTTTCGGCAGATGACCCCGTCTCCGAAAAATGTCGTGGTGTTCTGCTCCATGGCGAAAAAAGTCTGGTTGCAGCCGAAAAAGGAGATCGGGAATCCTTACTACGGTCAATCCATGGCCGGTTGCGGTGAGATCGTTTCCGAATAGCTCGATCACGCGCTTCGCGCTGCCAAAGGGGGGCTTCCATGTCCGGATCCCGGTATTTCGTCAGCCTGTTCGTCGCCTTCCTGCTCGCGGCCGGAGCAGAGGCCGCATCGGAAGGAACGACCGTCAAGGAGTATTCCTCTCCGGATGAACAACTCGGCTCCTTGATCGAGATCCTCCTGGAAGAGAACCCGGGGATCCGCTCCGCCTGGGCGGAAAGCGAAGCCCGGTACTCCCGGATCGATCAGGCGGTTTCCCTACCGGATCCGACGGTTTCCTACCGCGTATTCGTGGAAACGCCGGAGACCCGGGTCGGCCCCCAGGAGCATTCCCTGGAAATCAGCCAGGGCATCCCCTGGAATTCCAAGCGCAGGCTGCAAGGGGAGCAGGCCAGGCTCATGGCCGACGGCTCCACGTGGCAGGCGACGGACCGGGAGAGAGTCCTGGTCGCCGGCTTGAAGAAAACCTATTTTGAAGCGGCTTACCTGCAAGAGGCGATCCTGGTTCTGGAGGAGGAAAAGACTCTTCTGGAGCGGTTTGAGCAGATCGCGCTGACCCGGTATTCCACCGGGAAAGGGATTCAGCAGAGTGTGGTGAAGGTCCAGGCCGACATCAGCCGCCTGGAGGAAAGGAAGGTCGGCCTGAGGGAGAAGCTGCGTGTTCTCCAGCAGAGGATGGCCGACCTGATCGGCAGGCCGGAGACAAACCTGGCTCTCGATCCGATCACTTTACCGATGAACGAACGGCTGGTCCGGACCGCCCGGACGGTGGATTACGACGTGGACGCCCATCCGGCGGTTCGTGCGGTGCAGGACAGGATCCAGGCGGGAGAGACCTGGGTGCGCCGGCGCACCTTGGAGAAACGCCCGGATTTCAAGGTCGGCCTCGGCTATACGCTGGTCGGTGACCGGAGCGATCCCGCCGGTGTTCTGAACCCTCCGATCGACAATGGAAACGATATTCTGGGGCTGACCTTCGGGGTCACCATTCCGTTGTACCGGAAACGGATCCATGCCGGAATCACCGAGGCGGAGCAGACCGTTCGACGGGATCAGGAAGCCCTCGAATCGGTCCGGGACGATCTCGAGTATCAGTTGCAGCAGGCGGCGACACGGATGCAGTCCGACGGGGAACGAGCCGGATTGTTCGAAAAGGTGATCATCCCCCAGGCCGAGCAGTCTCTCGCCTCCGCCGAATCCGCCTACAGCACCGGCGGCCTCGGTTTCCTGGACCTGCTGGACGCCGAGCGGATCCTTTTCCAGGCGAGACTCTCTTATCACCGCCTTGTATCCGACTTCTGGAGCGCCGCCGCCGAGCTGGAGGAAGCGATCGGACGCCCCTTTCCATCGATGAATGAGGAGCCGACACGATGACCGCAAGAAAGCGTTCCCTGCCGGCCTGGATCGGCCGCCTGTTCCGGTTCGGGTCTCGTCCTGGAAACCAGGATACCGACCGCCTGCACCTTCCGCCGATGAGTCGCGGCACCCAGTGGTTCGCCATGATCATGTTCTTCCTCCTCGGCGCGGCGGTCACATGGTTCGTGGCCGGCGATCCTCTCGGTCTGTTCGGGGACGTTTCATCGACGGAAAGTTCCCAGGTCGCAGCCCACTCGGAAGAGTCTCACGCCGAGGACGGAAAGCTGTACCAGTGCCCGATGCATCCCCAGGTGATCGAGTCGAGCCCCGGCTCCTGTCCGATCTGCAAGATGACCCTGGTGGAGATCAAACAGGGCAACCCCGCGCCGGAACAAGCCGAGAAGAAAATCCTGTACTGGTACTCGCCGATGGATCCGACCTACATGCGGGACGAGCCGGGGCTTTCGCCGATGGGGATGAAACTGGTTCCGAAATACGCCGACGGGAGCACCGCGAGCGACGCCGGGACCATCACCATCGACCCGGCCCAGGTCCAGAATATCGGGGTGGTCAGCACCTTGGCAAGGAGCGAGGACATCGCCCGGGTCAGCAGGACCGTGGGGATCCTGGACTACGACGCGGACAAGGTGGCCTGGATCAACACCAAGTATGAAGGATGGATCGAAAAGGTCTATGTGAATTATGTCGGACAAAAGGTCCGGAAAGGGGATCCGCTCTTCGAGATCTACAGTCCGGACCTGGTCACCACCCAGGAAGAGTACCTGCGAACGCTGGAATACGCCGATTCCGTGCAGAACTCCGGCCGGCCGGAGACCCTCCAGCAGGCAGAGTCGCTCTTGCGGGCGGCCCGGGAGCGGTTGGGTTTCTGGGACATCAGCGCGGAACAGATTCGGAAACTGGAGACCGATCGCAGGGTACAGCGCCGATTGACGGTGCACTCGCCGGTGAACGGGGTCGTGGCCGAAGTGAATCAGGAGTCGCTGGAAGGAATGCATGTTCGTTCCGGGATGGACCTGTACAAGATCGCCGACCTGTCCACCGTCTGGGTCCACGCGGATATCTACGAAACCGACCTGCCCTGGGTCCGGGAAGGGCTGTCGGCGGTGATAACCTTCCGGAACGATCCGGAGCGGAAGATCCGCGGGAAAGTTCTTTTCCGGTATCCGGAAGTCGATAGGAAAACCAGAACATTGAAAGTGTGCATCCTGGCCTCCAATCCCGGTTTGAAACTGCGGCCGGGAATGTATGCCGATGTGGAATTGCAGGGGCCGGAAATCCGGAACGCGGTGGTGATTCCGCTGTCCGCCGTATTACGCACCGGCGAGCGGGATCTTGTGTTCTTGGACCTGGGTGACGGGAAGTTCGCCCCCCGGGAGGTGGAACTGGGCGTGGCCCGTTCCGGTGAAAGGATTCGTGTTCTGAACGGGATCGAACCGGGCGATAAAGTGGTTGTGCAGGCCCAGTTCATGCTGGATTCCGAAAGCAGGATCCAGGAAGCGATCGCCAAGTTCATGACCAAGGGGGCCGGCAATGATTGAAGGGATCATTGAATGGTGTATCCGGAACAAGGTCATGGTGATCATCCTGACCGCCGTGGTTGTGGCCGGCGGCGTGTACGCGGTGCAAAATATCCCCCTGGATGCTCTCCCCGATCTCTCCGACGTACAGGTGATCATCTTCACCTCCTATCCCGGGCAGGCGCCCCAGGTGGTGGAGGACCAGGTCACCTATCCTCTCACCACCAAGATGCTGGCGGTACCGTACTCCAAGACGGTTCGCGGATATTCGTTCTTCGGGTTGTCTTTCGTTTACATCATTTTCGAGGATGGGACCGACCTGTACTGGGCCAGGAGCCGTGTCCTGGAATATCTTTCCGGCATCCAGGGTTCCTTGCCCCCGGAAGCGAAGGTGGAGCTGGGCCCCGACGCCACCGGCGTCGGGTGGGTGTACGAGTATGCCCTGCGTTCAAAAAACCATACGCTCCAGGAGCTTCGGAGCATCCAGGACTGGTATCTGCGCTATGAGTTGACCAGCGTGGAAGGGGTGGCGGAGATCGCCAGTATCGGCGGCTACGTCAAGCAGTACCAGGTCACCATCGATCCGATAAAAATCCGCAGCTACGATATTCCGCTCTCCAGAGTAATCCGGGCGATCAAGCGGAGCAACAACGATGTCGGCGGACGCCTGGTGGAAATGGCCGAGACCGAATTCATGGTTCGGGGTCTAGGCTATGTCCAGAAAATCGAAGACCTGGAGAACGTTCCGGTCGGAGCGGACGCGGAGGGGACGCCGGTGCTTCTGAAGGACATCGCCGACGTCGCCCTAGGGCCGGAGCTGCGGAGGGGATTGGTCGAACTGAACGGGGAAGGGGAGGTGGCCGGCGGCGTCGTGGTCATGCGCCTGGGCGAAAACGCCTTGGACACCATCGAGCGAGTGAAGGCGAAGCTGGAAGAGTTGAAAGCCGGCCTTCCGGAAGGGGTCGAGATTGTACCGGTCTATGACCGCTCTTCCCTGATCCAGCATGCCATCGACGTGCTCGGGAGCAAGATCACCGAAGAGATGATCGTCGTCGCCCTGGTCTGCGTTCTGTTCCTGCTCCATTTCCGGTCCGCTTTCGTCGCTGTCTTCACGCTGCCGGTGGGAATCCTGATCTCCTTCCTTGTGATGTATTTCATCGACGTCAACGCGAATATCATGTCGCTGGGAGGAATCGCCATCGCCATCGGCGTGATGGTGGACGCCAGCGTAGTGATGGTGGAGAACGCCCACAAACACCTGGAGAAGGCCCGGGAGTCCGGGAAGCCGTTCTCTCATGACGATGTGATGATCGACGCGGCCAAGGAGGTCGGTCCCGCCCTGTTCTACAGCCTGGTGATCATCACCATGTCGTTTCTGCCGGTGTTCACCCTGCAGGCCCAGGAGGGCCGCCTGTTCCGGCCGTTGGCGTTCACCAAGACCTTCGCCATGGGAGGCGCCGCCCTCCTGGCGATCACCATCATTCCGGTTCTCATGACCCTGCTGATCCACGGAAAAATCCGGCCGGAGCACAAGAACCCTTTGAGTCGTTTCTTCATCTGGATCTACAATCCGTTTATCCATTTCGTTCTCCGTTTTCCCAAAACGGTGATCCTGACGGCGATCCTGGTGGCGGCGGTGACGTTGGTGCCGTACCAGCGTCTCGGGAGCGAATTCATACCTCCGCTCTATGAAGGGGATTTCCTCTGGATGCCGACCACCGACCCGGGGATTTCCATCACCAAGGCGAAGGAGATGCTGCAGCAGACCAACAAGATCATCAAGACGTTCCCGGAGGTCCACCACACCATCGGGAAGGTCGGCCGGGTGGAATCCTCCACCGATCCGGCGCCGCTCTCCATGGTGGAGACGACCGTCATGCTGAAGCCGTCGGACCAATGGCCGCAGAAAGAGATCGAACGGTTCTGGTCCGACTGGCCGATACCCGAGAGGGTGCGGGGATGGTTGCACCACATCTGGCCGGAGACCGCGCCGGCCAGGACCCCGCTGGAACTGGACCGGGCGATCAACGACGCCATCCGGTTTCCCGGCTTGACCAACGCCGGCATGGAAGGGCCGATCAAAATCCGCCTGGATATGCTGACCACCGGGATTCGGGCTCCGGTCGGGATCAAGCTGGCCGGACCGGACCTGGCGACCTTGCAGAACCTGGCCCAGGAAGTGTCCCAGGTGGTGGAGGCGATACCAGGGACGATTTCGGCCTACCCGGACAAGTCGTTCGGAGGCAATTACCTGGATTTCGATATCGACCGGGTGGAGGCGGCCCGTTACGGCCTTTCCGTAGGCGACATCCAGGACGTCATCATGAGCGCCATCGGTGGAATGAATATTACTCAGACGGTCGAAGGGCTGGAGCGCTACCCGGTAAACCTCCGGTACATGCCTGAACTCCGCGACGACCCGGACAAGCTGGCCCAGGTCCTGGTATCGACTCCCCGGGGGGAGCACATCCCGTTGGGCCAGTTGGCGAACCTGCGTATTCATAAGGGGCCGCCTTCCATCAAGAGCGAGAATGCCCGATTGAATGCCTGGATCCAGGTCAGCATCCGCGAAGATGAAGTGGACATGGGAACCTATGTGGCGGCGGCGCAGAAAGCAGTGCAGGAGCAGGTGGACCTGCCGCCGGGGTATTCGATCAAATGGAGCGGCCGGTACGAATACATGCAGAGGGCGCGGGAGCGGTTGCTGCTGGTTTTGCCGTTGACCCTGTTGATCATCTTCTTCTTGTTGTACATGCACTTCAAGAACATCACCGAGGTGTTCATCGTGCTGCTGGCGATCCCGTTTTCGCTGGTGGGCGGCGTCTGGCTGATGTACTTCCTCGGGTACAACATGAGCGTCGCCGTTGCGGTCGGGTTCATCGCCCTGGCCGGCCTTGCGGCGGAAACCGGCATCGTGATGCTGGCCTACCTGGACGAAGTGTATCATCGCCGGGAGAGAGAGGGTCGGATGAACTCTCTCCAGGATCTCTACGACGGGATTATCGAAGGAGCGGTGCTGAGGGTTCGGCCGAAACTGATGACGGTGGCGACCACGGTGATCGGGCTTTTTCCCGTCATGATGGGGAACGTGTTCGAATCCGGCTCCCAGGTCATGCAGAGAATCGCCGCTCCGATGGTAGGCGGACTGCTGAGCGCCACGGTGCTCACCCTGCTGATCCTGCCTGCGATCTATATGGTCTGGAAAGGGTTCGTGCTCAAAAGTCGGATCCGCAAGGATCTGGGGAATGAACTCGAAGCGTAATCTGTTTTCAGTGACGAATCTGTTCGGGATAAAAAGGAGAATCCGACATGAAACGATGGATCGTAGCCCTCTTGTTCGCAGCCCTGGTTTTCGGACTGGGAACCGCCGTTCTGGCCCACGGAGACGATGAAAAGCACGCCGATGAAAAGGGCGCCGTCACCGTGACCGGCGAGATTCTGGACATGGCCTGTTACATTTCCCACGGAGCGAAAGGGGCGGACCATGCGGCCTGCGCCAAACGTTGCGTCAAGGGCGGGCAGCCGATGGGCCTCCTGGCGAAAAACGGCAAGGTGTACCTGTTGTATGCCGACCATGGAGACGCCTCCGCCTTCGAATCGGCGAAGAATTTCGCCGGGGAGACCGTGACCATCAGCGGCTCGAAGTCCGTGCAGGGCGGGATGGAAGGGATCGAGGTTCACAAAGTCGAATCCAAGTGAACCGGGCGGGAGGCTGGTTTCGGCCCGCTTCCCGCATTCTTCCCCCTTGCCGATCCTGCCGGCGCCCAGGAAAGGGGTTCCCATGAAATCGATCAAGACCAAATATATTCTGGGGGTACTTGTCGTTGCGCTGGCGGTCGCCGTGGCTTCCCCTGCGATTGTGCACGGTTTTTGGAAGATCCGTTCCTCCAATCCGGTTCGCCGGGGCGGTGCCCTGGCTACGGAAAGTGGCTGTTTCCGTTGCCACGGGCCTCTTGGTGAGGGTGGAGTTCCGGACCCGGCCACGGAGGGGGACAAGATCCCCGCCTGGAACGGAGGGGTCTGGATGATGTACGTCAAGAACGACGACGAAATCCGGAAGTTCATCCGGGAAGGGTCAGGGAAAGGCGACCACGACGAGGAACCGTCCGGCGAAGAAGAAGAGGCCGGTGAACATCATGGGATGCGGATGCCTGAATTCGATTCGATCCTGGATTCGGGCGATCTGGATGACCTGGTGGCCGCCTTCAAGGTGCTGTCCGGCATGAGCGTGACGCCGGCCGGCTCTCCGGAGCGGCGCGGCGCGAACCTGGCCCGGCAGTGGAACTGTTTCTCCTGCCATGGTCCCGCCGGTTCCGGAGGTTTTCCGAACCCCCGCTCCTTTGCCGGTTTCATTCCCGGCTGGTACGGCGCCGATTTCCGGGATCTCGTCCGGGACCGGGATGAATTCGGTCTCTGGATCCGGGAAGGGTCGATCAAGAGACTGACCAGCAACCCTCTGGCGTCCTTCTTTGTCGAGCGCCAGAAGGTTCTGATGCCTGCCTACAAACGGTTCACCGAAGAGCAGATCGACGACCTCTGGGCGTATGCGCAGTGGCTGGCCGAAACCAACGGTGGAAGTGAAGGAGAAGCGCCATGGTAGCTAATTTGAGACGGACGGGGGGGTGGGCGAAAAAATGTTTCATGTCGTCGGTGATCCTGATCGCAGCCGTGATTTGGATTCACGGGCCCGCGAACGCGCTCACTCCTTATGAAGAAAACAATATCCAGGTTTACGAGATAGTACT
>CAZZIV010000027.1:0-18693 GCA_964654385.1 uncultured Acidobacteriota bacterium
CGGATCGGCGGCGCAGGCGGAATCGGAACAGTCGGTGCCGTTGGCACAGTCGTCGTCGATCCCGTTGTTGCAGACCTCCGGTCCCAGCGTGCAATCCACGGCGCAGTTGCCGCAGTCTTCGCCGCCGCTGTTGCAGGTGCCGTCGCCGCAGCAGTACGATCCGCCGGGTACCGGCGTCGTAATGCAACTGTTCCCGTTGCTGGTGCAGCGACCGTCGGAACAAGGAGTGGTGTCGCCGCAGCAATACCGGGTGGACGGTTTCCCGCCCAGCTTCCCGTTGCAGTCGGCGGCGCAGGTGGAGCAGTTCTCGCCGTCGGCGGTTTCGCAGACGCCGTTTCCACAGACCGCGCCGCTGGAGGACCCGGACACGCAGTCGTTGGGGCAGCTGTTGCAGTCTTCGCCGGCATCGCAGACGCCGTCGTTGTTACAGACCGGACAACCGGAACAGGCGGAGGTGTCGAAGCCGCTGCAATCGGCCAGGCAGGCCAGGGTTCCGCCGCCGGTACATCCCTGGCCGGCGCAGGTCTGGCCGTTGAGATCGGCGCCGTCGCAGACCTCACCCGGTTCCACCAGGTCGTTTCCGCAGACCGAGCCGCCGGTCGGGTTGAGGCCGGCACCGTACACGTCCACCGAATCCCCGGTCCCGCCGCTCTCGCTCCGGTTGTCGGTGAAAATGGCGATCAGGTCGTTCATGACCATGTCCAGGCCGTTGTAGTCGCCGAACTCGAACCCGTCCAGGATGTTCGGCGAAATCACCGTGGTCACCCGGGCCGGCGCCGACCAGGTCTGGGCGCCGTCGGTGGAAGAGGAGTAGTAGAGATCCACGCTGGTTCGGCTCGGATCCTGCCGGGTATCGTAGAACGCCACGTACACGGTACCGTCGGGGCCGACCGAGAGCCACGGCTGCCACCGGTCCACCGAGTTGACGTCGGCGGTTTCGTGGGGGATGGACTGGTTCCAGGTGGCGCCTCCGTCCCTGGAGTAGGCGACGTGCACCTGGGTGTGGTTGTTCGCCGCGGTCGAAGATTCCGGCCCTGTAGTGTCGTTCCAGGAAACGTAAACGCTGTCGTGATACGGACCGCCGGAGAGATCGGTATCCGCCGACGCGAAAATCCAGGCCCGCCGGGACTCGATAGACGGAATCGGGAAATCGAACGATGCGTTGGTGCTGGCGATGGTTTTCGAAGCGCCGAAACTGACGCCGCCGTTGGTGGACTTCTTCACCCGGATCGTCTTGCTGCTGATCGCGCCCCAGACGTAATAGATGTTGCCGGCGGAATCGGTGGTGATGTCGCTGCCGATCCCGTTGTCGGTGCTGGAGCTGCCGAACGACTGCTTGTTCCAGGTGTTGCCGAAATCGCCGGACCAGGCGAGCTGCATGACGTTGCCGTTATGCCAGGTCAGGTAGATCCGGTCCTTGAACGGCGAGGTGGAGTACTTGTCCACGTGGAGGAACTCCTTGTCGCTGCCGCTGGTGGAAACCTCCCGGCGGGGATCGCCGTTCACGTTGGACAGGCCGTCCCATGTCTGGCCGAAGTCGTCGGTTCGGTAAAACCAGACCGGACACCCGTTGAACCCGCATCCGCCCAGGGCGGCGGCGTAACCGAACTGGCCGTCGGAGGACCAGTCCACCGTCGGATCGCAACAGGTGCCGCCGAGAGGCAGGTCCACCTGGGTCCAGGTGGAACCGCCGTCGGAGGACCAATGCATCTTCTGGCCGCCACCCGGGCCGTTGGAGCCGGCGATGACCTTGTTGGTGTCCGCGGGGTTGATCTTGATCGACGATTCGGCCCCGCCGTTCGGGCTGGTGACCCGGACCTCGCCGGACACGAACCCGGCGCCGTCCTGGAACGCCTCTTGTTTTACGCCGTCTTCGAGCTGGATATAGAACCGGCCGCCGGTTCTCATCGTCTTGCGATACAGGTTCCCGTTGACCAGGTATCCGCCGAACATCTGCCGGAAGATCTGCAGGGCGCTCCTTGGATACTGGGCCTCTCCGGTTCTCGACATGTCCGGGGAGCCTCTCCGCATTCCGACCCGGAAGAAGACCGGAATCGTGTCGATCAGCTCCGACTCGTTGGGAGCCAGAACCGCCAGGTCGTCCAGGGTCAGCTGGTAGTTCCGATCGTCCCAGGGGCCGATCTGGGTCATGGCGAGGTAATCGACCCTGGAATCGGCGCCTCGGGACGGGTCGATGGAAACGGTATGGCCCACGTCCACGAACTGGACCTGTGGAGCCTGCTGGGCCGATCCGGCGCCGACCGCCAGGGCGAACAGGATCAAGATCAGGGCGAACTTGCGCATCAAAAGTACTCCTATCTTCTTATTGTTGGATAAACACGGAACCGTACACTTACGCCGCCAGGACAGAAAAAGCAAGAAAAGAAGGAGCGTTCCGGATCGGCCGGGCGTGGCTATCCTTCCAGTTCCGCCTGCACCTGCACCAGCAGCCCTTTCACCGAGCGCCGGTGGGCGTCTTCCGGCGGCATCCGCTTCAGCGCCTCCTGCAGGTCCGCCTTGGCGCCCTCCAGGTCCCCCTGCTCCTTCTTGATCGTCGCCCGGAAGTACCACCCGGTGGCGATCGACGGATCCAGCCGGATCGCCTGGTCGAAATCGGTCAACGCCCCTTCCAGGTCGCCGGTCGCCTTCCGGACCATTCCCCGCCCGTTGTAGGCGTCGGCCCGGTTCGGGTCCAGCCGGATTGCCCGGTCGTAATCGTGGATCGCCCCGGGACCGTCTCCCAGGTTCATCTTGATGGTCGCCCGGTTGAACCAGGAAGATGCGTCTTTCGGATTCAACTCCACCGCCTGGTCCAGGTTCTCCAGCGCCTGTTCGGGCACCCCTTTCTCCAGGAGCAGGTAAGCATAGTTGGTGTACATCTCCGGGTTGTTGGGATGGAGTTCCAGCGACCGCTGGATATGTTTCATGGCGCCGTCCACGTCCCCCAGGGCCATGAGGGAAATGCTCATGTTGGCGTGGGTCTTCCAGTCGTTGCTGCGCCAGTCGTGCTGCTCCCCTTTCAGGGCGAGCCGGTATTCCTCCACGGCGGCCTCATGGTTCCCGTCCTCGGCCAGGGCGGCGCCCCGGATGAAGTGCCTCCAGTGGTCCACCGCCGGAACGTCGATTTTCTGCAGGTCGTCGAAATCGATGTTCACGAACTCGGGGATGTTCACCGCCCGGTTGGAAACGGTGGCGTTGTCGATGAGCACCGCGGGGCTGGAGTGGCCGGTTTCATCCAGGTGGCTCAGGAACATCTGGGTATACGGGGTGTGCGACTTGGAAGAGAAAACCAGCCACTTCCCGTTGGGAGAAAAGCTGTGCCACGAATTCATCAGCGGAAGGCTGCACGCCAGTTGCCTCGCCTCGCCTCCTTCGAACGGCACGATCCACAGCTTTCCGTCGGGTCGCATCAACTGGCCGTTCCTGCACTTGGTGTAAACGATCCACTTCCCGTCCGGGGAGACCTTGGGGAAGGTGTTGCTCATCCCGTTGGCGGAGGCCCCTTCGATCGGTTCCGGCGTGCCGCCCTTCCCGCCGTTGAACGGGATCCGGTAGAGGTCGTACTTCAGCTGCCGTTCGTTGGGATCCCCGGCGTAGGTCGCCAGCTTGTGGCCGGGGAGATACGGCTCCCCCGCCTCGGCCCGGGCGAAGACGATCCACTTCCCGTCCGGGGACCAGACCCCGTCGCAGTGGACATACTTCGGATCGTCGGCCCCGGGAAGCGCCTTGATTTCCCCGGTCTCCCGGTCATGCCAGACCAGGATACCCCGGGTGGGGAAGAACACCTGGCTGAACCGGTAGTCCTGGAAGTTCCGAACGTAGAGCGCCTCGTTCACGGTGGAAACGGTGTAACGGCCGTCAGGGCTCATCCGCGAGAGGAAGCCGAAGGTGTTCAGCCCTTTCGGCCGGTCCTTGAACCGGTTCCAGGAGATGACGTCATCGGCGTTGATCACCGTGGTCCTGGCGATCGGGACGATGGCGTAGGCCCCCTTGTCCCCGTTCGGACCGTCCACGTCCATACCCAGCGTCGCGCCGTCGGCGGAGAAGCTGTGGCAGTTGGCGCAGGTCGGCATGTCGTGAAGGAGCAGCCGGCTCCCTTCCTTCCCGATGCTCTTGAGCCGCCAGGAGATCAGCGGCACGGCGCCCGGATCCAACGGCTTGATCACACCCTCCTTTGTCTGGGAGGGCAGGAGCGGGACGTCCCGGTAAAAAATCGGCGCGCCGACCGGATCGGTGGAGGTTTCGAAACGAGCCTGGCCCGCGGAAAGAACCGCCGGCGCGGACTCTCGGGCGAATCCGTAGACCTTGAGAACGGTCTCCCGGCCCAGGGAGTTTTTCTTGATCGTCTCCCAGGCCTCGGGGGAAGGCCGGAGCGTTTTCGCCGACGCCTGGTATTCGGTCGGCACGTACAGTTCGTTCGCCTCGCCGGACGCCTCCGGGTCGATCTCCGGCTCCGGCGCCGGCAGCCCCTCGGCCAGGATGTACATGTGGTGCTCGTTTCCTTCGAAGGAGACGTCCAGGAGCCAGCGATCCGCCTTCTCGGCGGAGTCGTGCCAGAGAACGGTCGGCGCCACGATGTCCGGCGGGAACAAGGTCCCCTCCTTGGGATAGTCGACGGTCACCTTAGCGGCGCCGGTTTCCGAACTTGCCGCGACCAGCGCCTGGATCGCGTTCGTCTCCTGCTCTCCCGCCGGGACGAACGCACGATCGGTTTCCACCAGGAACAGGTCTTCCTGGAGAGGCTCGGCCTCCAGGGCCGGAACGGAACCGGCCTTCCGAGGGGAGGAAGCGGCGCTCTCCTGACGGGCGCAGCCGGAGGGCGAAAGGCAGACGAGGGCGATCGCCAGGGCGGCCGCCGCCATGGAAAAGAGTTGCTCGGATTTTTTCATAAAGCTTTCACTTCCCGTGAGAGAGGGGGGCCGGTTCACCGGCCCCGGCGGAGGCGGACAGGATCTCCGCCAGGATATCCGGCGTGATCCCCTGTTCCCCGTCGCATCGCAGGGTGGCCCGGTCGACGTCCGGCTCCACCACTTCGATCAGCAGCCCGTCCACACCGACGCCGAGAGCGGCCCGGCTGACCGATTCCACCAAGGTCCAGTCGCCTGTGGCGTGAGACGGGTCGACGATGACCGGAAGCGGCGTGGCCCGGCGGAGCGGTTCAATGATGTTCAGGTCCAGTACGCTCTGGGCGTGGGTGGTGTGGCTGGAGGTGCGCACGCCTCGCTCGCACAGCACGATATTCCGGTTCCCTTCCTTGGCCACGTATTCGGCGGCACAGAGCCATTCCAGGAGAGTGGCGCTCCAGCCTCGTTTCAGAAGGACCGGCTTCCGCGTTTTGCCGACCTCGGTCAGGAGCGGAAAATTCTGCATGGAGCGGGAACCGACCTGCAGCATGTCGGCGTAGGAGGCGACCAGTTCCACCTGGCGAGGATCCAGCACCTCGGTCACGATGCCGATGCCGGTCTCTTCCCGGGCCTCGGCCAGGATCTCCAGCCCTTCCCGCCCGAGCCCCTGGAACGAGTGGGGATTGGTACGGGGTTTGAAGGCGCCGCCCCGCATCAGCCGGACTCCCATGGACCGGACCGTCCGGGCGATATTCAAGGTCTGTTCCCTCGATTCCACGGTGCAGGGGCCGGCGATCACCTCTACCTGCCCGCCGCCCAGGCGCACCCCTTTCACGGCGACCGGAAGGGTCCGTTCGTTGTTCGCGAACCCCGGCCAGCACCGCCTGAGGACACTCAGATCGGGTAGTTCCTTCATCATCATCCACCGAATTATACAAAAGTACCGCGAACCTTCACCCAGGGCTAGTTTCGATCCGGTAGTTGCCGGATTTTCGGACTATTTTCCGGACTTCGATCCGGTCGGCGACCTCGACCGGCGGCGCCTGTCCCGCTGATCCACCCCTGGAACCCCGGTCGAGCCATTCTTCCCGACGAAACGGTGCGGTCGGATGGGACGCAGGGCAGGGCCGGGGACGGTCTGGGTTTTCCCGATCGGATCCTGATCGGCCCGGTGTATAGTGGCTTCACCTCTCCGGGAGAACGGCATGCCGAGACGACCTTTTCTCGTTCCGCTCCTGATCGTATGCGCTCTGATCGTCCGATCCGCCTCCGCCTCTCCCCCCCGAACTCTTCCCGATGGCCGCGTATGGCTGCAGGAAACCTTGGAGAACGGCCTGGAGGTCTCGATCGTCCAAGACCCCCACCTGGAACTGGTGGCGACCCAGGTCTGGTACCACACGGGTTCGGCCGACGAAGACAACGGCAGCCGGGGCATGGCCCACCTGTTCGAGCACCTGATGTTCGGGCCGACCAGGGACTATGGGAAGGACCAGGTGTTTCACCTCCACCACCGGGCCGGCGGGAGCAACAACGCCTTCACCGGGTTCGACGAAACGGTCTACGTTTCGGAAGTGGCGCCGCCCTACCACCTGGAAGTGCTGAAAGTGGAAGCCGCCAGGATGGAAGGGCTCGTCCTGACCCGGGAGGAACTGGAGAATGAACAGAAGATCGTCACCGAGGAACTGCGACTCAGGACCGAAAACGATCCCTTCAGCCGGGTCATGGTCCGGGCGTTGAAATCGGTGCTGGGAGATCATCCCTACGGGCTGACCCCGGCGGGAACAAAAGAAGACATCGCCGCCGCCACGCTGGAATCCTGCGAAGCGTTCTACGAGAAGCATTACTACCCGGGGAACGCCCACCTGGTGGTGGTCGGCCCGGTGGACCCGGCGGAAACTTTGAAGGCCGTGAAAGAAGCCTTCGGCGGGCTGGAGGCGAGGGATTATCCTTCGACCAGGATCCCCCCGATCCTGGGATGGGACGTCCCTTCCGAAGTCGTTCTGAAGGAAGACCTTCCGCCGGTGGAGACGGCGATCCGGTTCTACCTGCTCCCTCCCGCCGACCATCCGGACTCGGACGCTCTTGCCATGCTCCGCTCCATGCTGGAGGGCCAGGCCAACCCGTTCCGGGAAGACCTGGTCCGGAAACGTGAGAAGGCGCTGGAAGCGGGGCTGGAAATTTTCTCGGGAAGGAGGGGAGGAGCGCTGGGGTTCTACGCGGCTCAGCTTCCCTACAGGCGGAAGAAGACGGCGTACCGGCAGATCGGAATCAGCCTGAAGGCTGTAGGGGATTCTCTCACCGAGGAGCGGCTGGAAACGGCCCGGCGCCAGGTGCTCTCCCGGGAGTATCGGGAGTTGAACTCGGCCTCCGGCCAGGCGGACCGGATCGGCCGGGCCCGCTGGTACCGGGGGGACGCCGGCGAAGCGTTCCGGCAGTTGGAACGAATGAAGGCGGTGACCCTGGAAGATGTCCAACGGGTCTGGAACGCCTACATCCGGGACGGGAAGCCGGTAGACCTGTACATCCGCCCCGAGAAGGTTCCGTTCCTCGTTCGCGCTTTCGGGTGGCTTTACCCGGTGGTGAGGTGATCATGGGATCGAAACCAGCCCGGACCCTGTGGATCCTTTGCCTGGCCCTGGCGGCCGTTCTCCCGTCCGCCGCGTCGGACCTTCCACGGTTTCCGACCCATACCTGGCAGGTGAACGGCTCTACCGGAGGGGTTCTGGTCGAAGATCACCGGACGCCGACCGTCACGCTGATTCTGGAATTCCCCGCCGGATCCTGGTCCCGCTGGGGGCAGGCGGAAGACCTGCAAACCGCCCTGGCCATCTCCCTGTACGATCCGGAAGGGACCCTTCGGAAACGCTCCGACCGCCTGGCCGCTCCGATCTACCTGCACGTGGAAGATCGATACGGATCCCTCTCCGTTTCCTTCCTGAAAGACGACATGAAGGAGGTGCTCGACCTGGTCCGGGATGTGCTGGCCAACCGGCGGTTCGACGGAAAAGAGCTTCGGCGCTGGAAACAAGAGGCCGGGTTGACATGGAAATCCCGGGCGACCGACGTCCGTTTCCAAGGGAGGCGGCTGGTCGCCCGCAGCCTGTTCCAGGAAGACGACCCGCGGCGGAAACCGCTGGAAAAGCCCCGGCAGGTGGAAACCGATACCGGGAAGCTGAGAAGCATTCGGGACCGGCTGATCCGGCTACCCGGAAGGACGATCGGCCTGGCCGGCGACCTGACGCCGGAAGAGGCGGAGCCGATCGCCCGGAATTTACTCCCGCCCGCCGGGGAACCGGACGTGGACCTGGAGCCTGCGTTGCTCCCGATCCGTCCCAGGGCGGACCGGGAAGATACCGTTACCCATATCCGCAGGCTGACCCAGGTATACTTCGGCCTGGGGAGGGAGTCGCTCACTTACGACGATCCGGACTACCCGGCCTTCGTCCTTTCGAACCACGTTCTCGGCGGACACTTCTATTCCCGGCTGATGGTGGCGCTGCGCCATGAGGGCGGGGAGACCTACGGCGCCTTCGCCTCGTCCGAAGGCGGGATGGAAACCGGGCCGTACGTCCTGGGCAGCTTCACCCGGGCGGCGAACGCCGCCCACGCGGAAGAGAAGATGAGGGAGACCCTGAAGGTTTTCCATGAACGCGGCATCACCGAAGAAGAGCGGGCCGAAACGGTGAGCCATTTCCTGGGGGCGGCTCCCTTCGGCCGACAGTACGCGAGCCAGGTTCTCCTCCGCCGCCTGCAGGAACGCCGGGGCCGGTTGCCGGAACGGTTTTTCGATGAACTGCCTCATCGAATGGAGCGACTTTCTCTCGGGGAAATCAACGATTTCATCGCGAAGTTTTTCGATCCTGACCGGTTTGTCCTGGGAAGCGTCGCGCCGGAAAAATGATTCCGCGCGGAGGGATGCCCCGGCATCCGGATCGGGGCGGCTCCGGGACGATCTTTCCCGGTTTCCGGATCCGGGAGAAGAAAATCCCGACCCTCCGGAAATCGCCGTATATTGATGGGCCGGAGGGCAAGCCATGAAAGCGCGAATACGAATCCGACGATGGGCGCGGGCATTCTCGTCGATGCCGTCGCCGTTTCCCTACTTCCTGGCGGCCGGCATTTTCCTTGCCGCCTGCATCCCGCTCGCGGCGGCGCCTCCTTCGTCGGCTCCCACCGACGCCCGTTTCGAAGCCGACGGCGTCACGCTCACCTGGTCGCCGGTCACCGGCGCCGACGCCTACAACGTGTACCGTGGCGTCTCTCCCGCGGCCGGCGATCCGCAGTGCAGGCTGTACCAGCTGGCGAACCCCTCAGCGACGCTTCCGGAGATCAACAGCGTCGGCGGCGGCCTTTACTACTTCCTGGTCACCGCTTCGAACGTGGACGGCGAAGGCCCGTTCGGCCCTTCCACCGCCGACCCGGCCCGGCCGAACAACAGCCCCTGCCTGGACGGCGACGGAGACCTTGCGCCGGACAACCTGGATAACTGCCCCTTCACGGCGAACCCGGACCAGGCCGACCAGAACCTGGATGGCGACGGCGACCGGTGCGACCTTGCCACGTACGACTTCGAAGGAGATCTGCCCGGCGCGCGGCCGGCGGAGATGACCCAACTCGGCGGCATCGACCCGACCTTCCAGGTGCGCGACTTCGGCGGCGACCTCTCGGTGTCTTACGACGCCAGCGGAGGGGTCCACGACCGGTTCGACCGCCTGACCGCCGGGATGCCTCACCAGGACACCGCCGTCTACCTGGATTTCGGCGAAACCGCCGACGCCCTTTCGGTGGAACTCTGGTCCGACGGCGCGTTCGGGTGGAACGCCGGGAACGGCATCATCTTCCAGGTGCGGGACACCGGGGAGATCTGGTTCTACGACCGGCACCGGAACTCGGTGCCCGGGCAGAGCGGCCCGTTCGTGCCGGCCGGCGGCCGGCTCCGGCTGCGCCTGGTGAAAGGGGCCGGGATCCAATCGGTCCTACACGTGGACGCCTGGAACGGGTCCGGCTGGAACGAGGATTTCGCCCAGTTCGTGATCGCCGACGACCACCGGTACGACGGCCTGGACACGGTGATCGCCGACTACTGGTCGGGCCGCCGGGCGCTCACCCGGATCACCGTGAACCCGACTCCTCCGACCGCGCCTCTGACCGTTCGGAAGCACCCCTCCTGGTCCTCCGACTGGAAGGTGTTCCAGCAGGACGCCGCCGGCGTGGCGACGATTCCGGTCCGGTTCTTCTACTCCCTAGGCGAGCCGGGAACCGCCCAGGCGCGCCTGGTGCAGGCGGCCGACGGCCTTCCACTCCCCGGCTTCGACTGGGCCGACCATGAGCTTCCCCTCTCCCCCGCCCAGGGAGGCGAAGGCGCGCTGGACCTGGCGGCGGTTCCGGCCGGCGGCAACTACAACGTGGAGATCCGGATCAGCCGGAATTCGGACGGCATGATCCTGGGCCAGGGATCCATCGACCAGGTCGGCGTGGGCGAAGTGTTCATCGCCGGCGGTCAGAGCAACATGTCCGGTTACTCGGGAACGTTGAACAACGCCGAAACGCCGGTGGACGAAGTGCACATGTTCCACAACGACGGAACCTGGAAGATCGCCAGCGAGCCGATGGACGACGGGACGGACCAGGTGGACGGCGTCTCCGCCGAATCCCCCGCCCACTCCCTGATGCTGGCGTTCGCCAAGAACGTGCAGCAGGCGCTGGGGGTGCCGGTCGGCGTGATCCCCGGGCCGCTGGGCGGCACCAACCTTCACACCCAGTGGCAGCGGAACGAGGCGTACCACGACGACCGGGGTACCTTGTACGGCTCCCTTCTTCACAGGGTCCTCCTGCAGAATTTCCAAACACCGCCCCGCGGATATCTTTGGTACCAGGGCGAGTCGGACAACGGCCGGGGAACCGACCTGTACCGGCAGGACCTGGAGCGATTGATGGCCGAATACCGGGGAGACCTGAACCATCCCGGCCTCTATTTCCTGATCGCCCAACTGGCCACCGACGGCTTCTCCAACCTGGACGGCTGGATGGCGATCAAGGAGGCCCACCGGCAGGTCGCCTTGAACGACCCCCTGGCGGCGGTGATCGTGCCTCAGGATCAGCCGAGAGCCGACACGGTTCACCTGACCGTCGCCGGCTACAAGGTGACCGGCGCCCGGTTCGGGGAAGCGGCCCGGGAGATGATCTACGGCGAACCGATCGACGCCCAGGCGAACCTGGTGGAAGTGCGAAGGACCAGCAACGGCCGGAAGATCGAACTGGTGTACGACGCCGATGTCACCGGGGGCGACCCGATCCTTTTCCGGGTCTGGGACAGCCAGGGGAACAAGTCCGTTCGGGCCGTTTCGACCGCCGGGAACATCGTAACCCTCGACATGGCCCACCGGCTGAACGGCGCGGCGTTCATCTCCTACGGCTATTCAAGAACGCCTGGAGCGCTCTGGATCGACGACCTGCGGGGAGTTCCGGTTCCGGCCTTCAAAGACGTCAGCGTGCCCTGACCTTTCGCACCCTGCGGGGAGGCGTGTACCCGCCCTTGTGGAGCCGTCCGTGGCGGATCCCGATCTCCCCGGCCAGTTCGTCGATGGTCCCGACGCCGTACTTCCGGCAGCAGCAGAGAGAGACGCCGGCGCAGGCGACGGCGTCGTCTTCGGCGTCGTGATGGTTGAGGCTCAGGCCCAGGTGGGAGGAAACGGTGTCCAGCTTATGGTTCGGCAGGGAGGGCCAGGCGAGCCGGGACAGGGTGACGGTGCACAGGTAGCGGATCGGCGGGAACGGGATGCCGTATTCCTCCAGGGTGTGGCGCAGAACGCTCATGTCGAAACCTGCGTTGTGGGCGATCACCGTTCCCGACTGGAGGATCGGCGCCAGCTCAGGCCAGACCTGGTCGAATTCGGGAGCCTCCAGCACATCCTCGGCGGTGATGCCGTGAATCGAGACATTGATGCCGTTGAAACGGAGTTCCGGCGGGCGGACCAGCCAGGACCGGCGGTCTACGACCCCGCCTCCGGAAACCGTCGCCACGCCGACGGCGCAGACGCTGGCCCGTTGTTCGTTGGCGGTTTCGAAATCCAGGGCGACCCAGGCGTCCGGCCGGCTCTCACGAACCGCAGGCCTGGGAACGGAGGCGACCACACGGCCCTGGTCGAGGCGCCATTCCAGGCGCGCATCCCGGGAACCGCCCGCCTTCGGTATTCGTCCTGTTTCCGATCCCCTGGACATTCTCCCCGTCTCCTGTCCGGCCTGCCGCCGGAACGCCTATCCTACACCAGGATTCGAGAGGAGAGGCCGGTCAGAAAGGCCGGCCCAGGAACAGGTAGAACGAACCATCGCCGCTGTCCGCCCGGCCGTATCCGAAGAAGATCGGGCCGAACACCGTGTCCACCCCCAGGAACAGGGCGCCGGCCGGCCGCAGATCCGACCAGGAAGAAGACACACCCGGCCCCCAGGCGTTTCCCGCCTCGAGAGAACCGCCCAGATAGACCCCCCTCCCGATCCCCTGGGGCATCTCCAGGATTTTCCGGTACAGGAAAAGCTGCGCCAGGGCCGAGGTCTGGCCCCGGAGGGAGGCAGGCGGCAGGCCGGACAGGTTCAGAAAGCCGCCCAGGCTGTATTCATCGTACGACGGAAGGTCGGACCCCAGGTTGGAGCCGTACCTGGCGCGAGCCATCACCGTGTTCCGGCCGAAGCTGTGGCCGACAACGGCGACGGTCTCCAGCTTTTCGTATTCCAACTCGGCGCCCAGGGATCGCCTGGAGAGGAAAAGGGCGGAACGAAGAAAATACCCCTTCCGGGGGAAGCTGGCGCTGTCCAACTGGTCCAGGGTCAGGCGGCCGGTGTATCCGGCGATATCCTGCCGCGAGGCGTTCGTTAACACCCCTCCGTTGTCCAGGTCGGTGAACAAGCGGCCCCGCATGACACCGGCCCGGATCTCTCCGTACCGGCTGAACTGAAGCCCCAGATCCAACCCGCCTTGGAAACTGTCCACCAGAAATCGGGAAATGGTCCCGTCCCCGTTGAACAGGTCTTCCCTCTCCCGGTTCCAGCGAACGGTCGGGGCCACGAACCAGCGACCGCGCCAATCCAGCGGCTGGTAAAACTCGGTGAACACCTGGTTCTCCTCGCCGACCTTGACGAGGGTCCGCCATTCGCCGCCCAACCGGTTCAGGTTCACCCGGGTCCACTCCCCCAGGGCGGCGAACCCCCCTTCTCCGCGGAAGTCGGCCTGAAGCTCCAGGCCGAACCGAACGAAGTTCGGTCCCCAGGACCGCTCCACCACCTCCAGGACCAGGCGGTCGCCCTCCGGCCCAGGTTCCATGTGGAATCCGACCCGCTCCAGGTTCCCCAGCTCGTACACCCGGATCAGGTCGTGCCGGAGCAGTTCCAGGTCCAGCGGCCGGCCGGGCCGGGTACGGACACGGCTCATCACCCGCCGGGGATCGATCCGTACCAACCCTCCCACCACCACTTCCGCGGGGATCCTCTGCCGGGTCTCCTCCTCTTCCCGGAGCTGCACCCCCTGTTTCCATGCCTGGTACCGTTCGGCGCTGACCGAGAACCGGGCCAGGTTTTCTTCTTCCGCGAGAACCACCCGCTTTCCCTGGTCGGCGATCGCCCGGACATGCTGGAAATCCGACCGATTCTCCTCGCCCAGGTCCGGACGGATCAGGATGTCGTTCTTCCCGATCGATCGGCGCTGCCTCTCCATGTTCTGCTCCATGAGCATGTTGATGGTGCGCGAGACCACCTCGAACGCCGAATCGGTGTTTTTGCGGGGCGACACCGGTGTGGAGATATCCACGGCGATCACCCGGGTGGCTCCGAGCGACCTGGCCACGTCCACCGGCAGGTTCCGGGAGATCCCGCCGTCCACCAGGAACTCGCCGTCGATCGCAACCGGGCTGAGGGCGCCGGGGACCGACATGCTGGCCCTCATGGCGGAGGCCAGGGAGCCGTGGTCCAGGACCACCATTCGGCCGTCGGACAGGGCGGTGGCCACCGCCCGGTAGCGGATCGGGAGCCGGTCGAACGAGTCAACGGCGGTGGTGCGGATCGTCAGGCCTTTCAGGAGGAAATCGACCTTCTGTCCGGCGATCAAGCCGGAAGGGAAAACCAGGCCCGACCGGTTCAGGCCGAACTCGAACTCAAACAGCGGCAGGTGATCGAACTCTTTCCGCCGGAACGGCACCGAGGTCCGGGGAGGGTGATCGTTGAACAGGAACGCCCAGTCCAGGGAGAGCAGCTCGGATCGGATTTCCGCCGGCGACATCCCCGAAGCGTACAGCCCGCCGACCACCGCCCCCATGCTGGTGCCGACCACGCAGTCCACCGGTACATGCAACTCTTCCAGGGCTTCAAGAACTCCCACATGGGCGGCTCCCCGGGCGGCGCCGCCGCTGAGGACCAGGCAGGTGGTCTCTTCCCCGGCAAGGGCCGGCGCTCCGCCCGGTACCAGGAGAACCAGGGCCAGGAGCAGGGCTGAAACCGTGGGCGGAAACCAGGTTCGAATCGATGGAAGGTGCATGGGGGGGGTATCGTATCCCATTTCGCGGAATGCACGAGGGTTCCCAGCGCCGGAGGCACACAGGCCGATCGGGTCACCGAGGGAGAGGACGGCCACAGCGGTGTCCGGGACGCTACTTCGCCTGTTTCTTCTTCCCGGCGGACGACTTCGTTTCTTTCAGTTCCGCCTCGACCTTCTTCAGGCGCTCCTGCAGCATCTTCACCCTCGCCGCCGCGTCTTTCCCCTTTTCCGCCTTTTCTTCTTCAGGGGTCGGCTTCACACGGGGGAGATACGGGTTTTTCAGGGAACCGATCCTCTTTTCGAGGCGGGCCTTCTCCGCCTCCATGGACTTGATCTTCGCCGCCCGCTCTTTCGCCGTCATTCCGACTGCGCCGGGATTCTCCTTCCCGGCTCCCGGCTCCACCGCTTTCGGCTGAGGCGGCAGAGGGGACGGCGGCGGCGGTGTTACCGCTTCCGGGTCACCGTATTTCTTCTTCAGCGTTTCGTTGGTGACGACCTTCGGTTCCTCTTTTTTCCCGGTCTCCTTCTCCTTCTTTTTCGGCGAACCACCGAGAGAAGGGAGGGCCAGGAGAATCCCAAGGGCCAGGATTACGACCGATTTTTTCATGGCGTTCTCCTTTTCACGAAACTCTCTATGGATAAGGATAAGCCGGTTCACCCCAGATAACAACGTTCCGGACAGGGCGGGAACGAGAGGTCCGGGCCGATCGGAACGATGCCGGTCGGATTGATCGCCCGATGGGTGATGTAGTAGTGGCGCTTGATCTGGTCCAGCTTCACCGTTTCACCGAAACCAGGATGGTTGTACAGGTCCCGCACGTATCCCCAGAGGTTCGGGTACTGCACCAGTTGTTTCCTGTTGCATTTGAAATGGCCGTGATACACCGCGTCGAACCGGACCAGGGTCGTGAACAGCCGGATGTCGGCCTCGGTCAAGCGGTTCCCCACCAGGTACCGAGTGGTCGCAAGGCCTGCTTCCAATCGGTCCAGTGTTTGGAAGAGGGTGAGACAGGCCTGTTCGTACGCCTCCTGAGTCGTGGCGAAACCTGCCTTGTAAACGCCGTTGTTCACCGTCTCGTACACCAGCTCATTCACCTTGTCGATCTCGTCCCGCAAAGAAGCCGGATAGAGATCGGGACCGGAAGCGCCGCACCTGTCAAAGGCGGTGTTCAGGATCCGGAGCAGGTCCGAGGATTCGTTGTTCACGATGGTTCCGGTCTTCCTGTCCCACAGGACCGGCACGGTCACCCGGTCTTCGTAGGAAGGGTCGGTCTTCAGGTATGCCTCCCGCAGGTATTGAAACCCGTTCACCGGGTCCGGGCCGTACCCCTCCCCTTCCCGGAACGCCCAGCCGTTTTCATCCCGGATCGGATCCACCGCCGAAAGGCTGACGATCTTTTCCAGCTGTTTCAGCTTTCTCGCGATAATGACTCGGTGGGCCCACGGGCAGGCGTAGGAAACATAGAGATGGTATCGGCCGGGTTCGGCCCGCACCTCTCCCCGGAACCGGCTGGACTGCCGCCGGAACGAACCGTCCTCCCCGGTTTCCCGGGGGAACTGGGAAATCGTATCTTCCGCCATCGAATTCTCCTTTCGGACTGCGGGATTCGGAGAAAGCATTGTACTCTTCCCTGGAGAAACCAGAGAGAGAGGAGAACCTATGCGCCGTCGATTTCTGATTCCGTTATCGCTCATTCCGGTGATGTTTCTCGCCGTTGCCGCCACCAGCGCCGGTGAAGGGCCGGGCGCCGGCCTTCGAGACCGTCTGGAAACCGAGCTGAACGCCCAGGCCGAAGCCTGGAACCAGGGCGACCTGGAACGGTTCACGTCGGTCTACACCGAGGACGCCACCTTTGTGACTCCGACGGGAATCACCACCGGTCGCCAGGCGGTCCTGGATCGATATAAGGAACGATATCCGGACCAGGCGGCTATGGGAAAACTGGAACTGGAAATCCTGAAGCTGCTACCGCTCCGTTGCCGCAACCAGGAGGAATCGGCCCGCGCCGCGTCGGTGATCGCCCGGTGGACCCTTCGCTACCCGGAAGAGGCGGAGCGAAAGACCGTGAGCGGGCACACGCTTCTGGTCTTCCTGAAAGAAGGAAGCACGTGGAAAATCGCCCAGGACGCTTCCATGTAACGTTTCCCTTTCGATTCCGATTGACGATGACAGGAACTGGGGAGTATATTCTGAATGTACAACAAGACTCGGGCGTGGCTTGTCATCTATCAGGCCCGCAAGGCCCCGCAAGCGTTGCTTTGCACACATAGATCGCCAGGCCGCGTCCCACTTGTTCTTTTCGATATTTTCTTACTTCCCTCGGCGTTGGCTGATTTCGTCTTTGCAAACGTTTTCCGGGGCATCTACATTTCAAAGTAGTCGTTTCCCGCGCCGGGTTGAAATTAAAGATCCCTCGTAAATTCTTATTTTGCGCGATTCAATTCAAGCGTTACTCGGTGAACGGGCCACGATCAGGATGAAGTGGGTAAAGAACGTCATAGGTCTCCAGCAGAGTCGAGATCCGATTTAGCACGCACAAACAATACGATTGCCATTCCCTTCTCCTGCTCTGGTTGTGGAGTACCGGTATCTTACTTCTAATGTTTAGCGCATACATGACGCTGATTGCAACTGCGAGCCGGACCGGCACGGGCGTGAACAAGCACCGACCGTGACAGAGGGGACCGTCTAATCCACAACATGATTCGATGGCCATCGGATTCGACCCTCATCGTCAACCAACTTTCTTGACCCGTCTTATTGTTCGTAGTGCTTCAGCTTCACTCTGTCGGGCAGGATGCAGATCCCACCGGTGCTGTAAATTCATCCAGAAACCAGGTGAAAATAAGAGATAATGCTTCCATGAAACGTTCCGTACTGGTCGGTCATCGAGGTTGTCCCCTGGAGTTCCCGGAGAACTCCTTACAGGGGATCGTCCACGCGCTGGAGCTGGGAGCCCTGTACCTGGAAATCGACATCCAGGTGACCTCGGACCTGCAGGTCGTCCTCCACCACGATCGAACCCTGGCCCGTTCCTGCGGTGTTGAGGGAGCGGTCCAGAACTATACCTACGACGAACTGAAGCGGTTCTCCTTCTCCGAGCCGGACTTTTTCGGAAGCCGCTTCCAGGGAACCGGCCCACTGCTGTTGAGCGAACTGCTCACCTTGACCCGGCAGCGGGAAGAAGTGACGCTGTTCATAGAAGTCAAGCCGGTGGCGGTGGAAAGCTTCGGCGTGGAGCCCGTGTTGCAGGCGCTCCAGGGAGTCACAGGCGCGCCACGTCCGAACGAAGTGCTGATCTCCTATCGCCTGGACCTGCTCAACTCCTGCGCGCCGTTCGGCTGGAAACGATCCGGCTGGATCCTGGATGCCTGGGACCGGGACCTGGATACGGAAGCCCCGGGCATGGAATTCCTGTTCTGCAACGTCTCCCGGCTTCCGGAGGAAGGGTCCGTGCACCGCCCGGGACACAAGCTGGGCGTCTACGACCTGATCGAACCGGAACCGGCCATCCGCCTGCTGGAACGTGGCGTCGACCTTCTGGAAACCTTCGACCTTCCCGGCATGCTCGACGCCGGGACCGATGGATCGGAAGCCGGGGAATGAGCGAAGAACGATTCGACCTGGTGGTGATCGGCGGCGGGATCCACGGCGTCGGTGTCGCCCAAGCGGCGGCGGCCGACGGGTACAGGGTTCTCCTGGCGGAAAAGAACCGGATCGGCTCCGGCACGAGCAGCCGCTCCAGCAAACTGATCCACGGCGGACTGCGATACCTGGAGTCGTCCCAGTTCCACCTGGTGCGGGAATCCCTCCGGGAACGGTCGATCCTGCTGCGCAACGCTCCCGGGCTGGTGAAACCGGTCCGGTTCTACATCCCGGTTTACGAAGACACGTTCCGGAAGCCCTGGCAAGTACGGATCGGTCTTTCCCTCTACGCGATCCTCGGCGGCCTGGGCCGATTCAACCGGTTTCGTTCCATCCCCCGATCCCGCTGGCCGGAGCTGGACGGCCTGCGGACCGAGAAGCTGAGAAGAGTCTTCCGGTACTGGGATGCCGCCACCGATGACCGGGAGTTGACCCGGGCGGTGGCCGCTTCGGCGGAGAAGCTGGGCGCCCAGGTGGAAGAGAACCTGGCGTTCGTTCATGGGGCGAAACAGGAGGCCGGATACGCTGTTCGGCTCCGGTCCGGCCGGGAAGAACGGACGGGTCATTGTTCGGCGCTGGTGAACGCCGCCGGTCCCTGGGTGAACCGGGTGCTCCGGCAGGTGGAGACGTCTCCGCCGATCCTTCCGATCGACCTGGTGCAAGGCGCCCCCCTCCTCATC
>CAZZIV010000028.1:0-18691 GCA_964654385.1 uncultured Acidobacteriota bacterium
CCACCCGCACGTCCGAGATTTGACGTGCAGGCTGCGTCGATCGGGTGCTACGGCGACAGGGGGGAAGAGATCCTGGACGAACGATCGAAACGAGGCTCCCGCTTCCTGGCAGAGACCTGCGCGGACTGGGAGGCGGCGGGACAGCCGATGGAAGAGACCGGGGCCCGGGTTGTGAAAATGCGGATCGGCGTGGTGCTGGACCGGACCGGCGGGGCGCTGAAGCGGATGTTGCCGGCGTTTCGCCTCGGGCTCGGCGGACCGGTGGGCGGAGGCGGCCAGTACGTGAGCTGGATCACGCTGCGGGATCTGACCGCCGCCGTGGAACACCTGCTCGACAACGACTCCCTGTCCGGACCGGTGAACATGGTCTCGCCCGGCGCCGTCCCTCAGAGAATGCTGGCCCGGGCCCTGGGGAAAGCGTTGGGCAGGCCTGCCTTCCTGCCGCTGCCCGGCTGGGTGGTGCGCCTGGCGTTCGGGGAGATGGGAAGAGACCTGCTGCTCTCTTCCACTCGGGTGAATCCGGCCCGGTTGCTGGGAGCCGGTTTCACGTTCCGGCACGTGCATATCCAGGACGCGCTGAAGGAGCTGTAGGAAACCGGCCGGTTCGTCTCCTGGGACCCGCGGGGAACGGGGAAAGAGAAAACGAAACATTTCCCCCTCGGATCCGTTGTAAGAATTGTCGGAAGCGCGACCTTCGGAGGGGTCCAGGGAGTTTCGAATGCGGACAGCCTTATGGATCCTTCTCGCCTGCCTGGGACTGTCGGTGAGCACCGGCCGGAACATGGCCGGTGAGGCCGAGGCTTTAGCGGTGTCCGCCGCCAGCTCCCCGATCAGGATCGACGGTATCCTGGACGAGCCGGCCTGGGCCGACGCGACGGTAATGCCGATTCCGTACGAATGGTACCCGGGGGACAACATCCCCGCGCCTGTGAAAACCGACGCGCTGATCACGTACGACTCGCGAACTTTCTATATCGCGTTCAAGGCGTACGATCCCGACCCCTCCAGGATCCGGGCCCACATCATGGACCGGGACGCGGTGAACACGTTCGTCCAGGACGACCATGTATTGTTCATGCTGGATACCTTCAACGATGAGCGGCGGGCTTTCCAGTTCCGGGTCAACCCGCTCGGTGTGCAGATGGACGCGATCTTCAGCGAACTGGACGGGATCGAGGACTTCTCCTGGGACATCATCTGGGAGTCCGCCGGGAGAATCACGCCGGAGGGTTACATCGTCGAGGTGGCGATCCCGCTGAACCAGCTTCGATTCCAGCCGGGCGACGGGCCGCAGACCTGGGGAATCGAACTGGGACGTTCGCAACCCCGGGAGGTCCGCCACAGGATGAACTCCAACATCCGGGACCGGAACGTCAATTGCGTCCTCTGCCAGTTCCACAAGCTGACCGGCTTCGAAGGGCTGGAGGCGGGCCGGAATTTCGAACTGGATCCCACGCTGACCTTTACGCGTCTCGAAGAAAGGGATCCGTTTCCCACAGGCGGCCTCCAGACAACCCAGGAGGACGCGGATCCCGGGCTGACTCTCCGGTGGGGCATCACGCCCAGTTTGACCTTGAACGCCACCGCCAACCCGGACTTTTCCCAGGTGGAGGCGGATGTGGCCCAGCTGGCCGACAACGAGCGGTTCGCCCTGTTCTTTCCGGAGAAACGGCCGTTCTTCCTGGAAGGGCTGGACTTTTTCGCCACTCCGATCAACACCGTGTTCACCCGCACCGTCGCCGACCCGGACTGGGGATTGAAATTCACCGGCAAGCAGGGAAAGAACGCCTATGGAGTCTTCGTCACGGAGGATACCCGGAACAACATCATCCTGCCGTCCAACCAGGGGTCCGGGTTCGCTTCCTCCGACAGCGGCCTCCTGGACCCGAACGTGGACGGCGCCGTGCTTCGATACCGGCGGGACGTGGGGAAGTCTCACGCGCTGGGAGCGATCTATACCGACCGGGAGGCGGACGGCTACCATAACCGAGTCGGTGGCGTGGACGGGTTCTTCCAGGCATCGGACAAGGACCGGATCAGTTTCCAGTTCCTCCGGTCGGACACCGAGTATCCGATGGCGCTGAATACCGCGTTCGGGTTCTCCGACGGACCGTTCCAGGGGAACGCGCTGGAGGTGAATTACCAACACGGAAGCCGCTCCTGGGACTGGTTCGCCCAGTACACCGGGTTCGACCGGGACTTTCGGGCCGACTTCGGCTTCGTTCCCCGTGCGGACTCCAGGGAACTGGAAGGCCAGGTCACGCGGAAGTTCTGGGGCGGGCCGGATCGCTGGTTCCGCCAATCGAACATCCAGCTGTTCGCTACCGCCACGGAGAACCAGGAGGGCGAGCGCACCGATCAGCTGGTGCAGGGCGCCTGGTTCTACTCCGGCCCGATGCAGTCGTCGCTCTGGGTCGGAGTTTCCAACTCGGAGCGGCTGGTCGACACGATTCGATACGACAATATGAACCGGATCGCGGTGTTCGGCGAGATCCAGCCGGGGGGGATGGTGCGGTTCGAGTTCTTTCTGCGAGATGGCGATGACGTGGATTTCGCCAACAACCAGGCTGCCGAAGCGTTCACATTCCAACCGGAGATGGAACTGAAACTGGGTCGCCGGGTCAACCTGAACCTGAGGCACACCCTCCGGAAGCTGGATGTGGCCGGCGGGGAACTGTTCCTGGCGGAGTTGACCGAGATGAGGTTGTTCTACCACTTCAACGTGAGAATGTTTTTACGGGCGATCGTGCAGTATAACGACACCCGGCGGGATCCATCCCTCTATACATTCCCGGTAGAAAAGAAATCGGAAAGCCTGTTCAGCCAGTTTCTCTTCTCCTACAAACTGAACGCGAAAACAGTACTGTTCGGCGGTTATTCGGAAAACCGTTTCGGCGGCGAAACCCTCCCCAGGACCCTCAACGATCGCACCGTCTTCGTCAAGCTCGGCTACGCCTGGCTCCTCTAGCCACCTATAGAAAATCGGGAATTTAAATAGGGTCAGATTTATTTTCAGGAAAATAAATCTGACCCTATTTAAAATCTCTGCGGTGGATATGTATTAGTGCTGTCGAATAAATTTCCGTTCCGGGTGTAGGGTAAGCATTCGAGGGAATCAAGGAGGTTGCTATGAATGGATTTACGCGGATAGCGGGACTTCTTCTCTTGATCGGCGGCTTGGGCCTGCCGGCGCTGTCGGCTCCCGATTCCGGGCCGGCCGATGACCCGCTCCTGGCGCAGACGACCCGGTTCTGCACGTTGTTCCTGAACGGCGAGCAGGACGCCGCCTCGGAAATGATGTCCGAGGAAATGAAGACCAGTTTTCCCAAAAAGATGATGCAGCAGGTCCTGGACGCGACTCTCCAGGGCAGTGATGCCTGGAAACTGGGCGATCCCTGGCTGGAAGCGGTACAGAGCGGTTTCCGCCGGTACCGAATCCCCCTCCAACTGGACGGTGGCCCGATAGATCTTCGGGTCGTCTTCGATGATTCAGGGAAGGTCGCCGGATTCTTCCGCACCTCCCACACCGAGCCGACGCCTGAAAAAGAAGCGCATCAGCAGCGGGCGCTCCCCGGTTTCGTCGGGCACTGGGAAGGAAACCTGGAGATTCCAGGATCCCCTCTGCAGGTGATCGTCGACCTGGCGTTCACCGACGGCTACTGGTCCGGAACCGTCGGCATCCCGGCCCAGGGGGCGCAGGGCCTCCCCCTGGAACGGTTCCAGCCCGGCGACGACGGATCCCTCTCATTCTCCATCGCCAACATCCCGGGCGACCCGACCTTCCACGGGAAGCTGGAAGACGGCGCCCTGGCCGGCACATTCACCCAAAGCACCGCCAGTTTTCCTTTCCGACTGACCCATAAAAAATCGGCCGGGCCGAACCGCCCCCAGGAACCGAAACCTCCGTTCCCCTACGACCAGGCCGAGGTGGTTTTCAAGAATGGCGACGTTTCCCTGGCCGGCACCCTGACCCTCCCGAAAGGCGACGGGCCGTTTCCGGCGGTCCTCCTGGTTTCAGGCAGCGGCCCCCAGGACCGGAACGAGGAAGTTTTCAATCACAAGCCGTTCCTGGTGATCGCCGATCACCTCACCCGCGCCGGGATCGCCGTCCTGCGATACGACGACCGGGGGGTCGGCAAGTCCACCGGCGGCTTCAGCATGGCCACCTCGGAAGACTTCAGGAACGACGCCCTGGCCGGTGTCCGCTTTCTCCACTCCCGGGACAAGATCGATCCCGGCAAGGTCGGCATCCTCGGCCACAGTGAAGGCGGGATCATCGCCCCGATGGCCGCCGCCGAATCCGAAGACGTGGCCTTCATTATCCTGCTGGCAGGGCCCGGCGTGCCGGGAAGCGAAATCATCACCCACCAGATGGGCCTTTTGCTAAACGCGGCCGGCACCCCGGAGGCGACCGTGACCCGGATCCAGGCGGCCCAAAAGCAGGTGATCGACCTTCTCATGGCCGGGGCTCCCGAGGACGAAATCAAAGCCGCCGTAACCGCGCTCCTCCAAGCCCAACAGGGAGGGAAAGCCCCGGACCGGGAATTGGTGGAACAGCAGCTTCTCCAACTCCAGTCCCCCTGGTACCGGTTCTTCCTGGAGTTCGACCCGCGCACCGTCCTGCACCAAGTGAACGTCCCGGTCCTGGCTCTCAACGGCGAAAAGGATTTACAGGTCGACCCGTCCCAGAACCTGCCGGAAATCGAAAAAGCGCTGAAGAAAGCCGGGAACAAAGATGTCACCCTGCGCGAATTCCCCGGCCTGAACCACCTGTTCCAGAAGGCGGAAACCGGCTCGCCCCAGGAGTACTACTCGATCGAAGAAACCATCGACCCGACCGTTCTGGACACGATCCGGGATTGGATCCTGGAGCGATTCGGCCCGAAGAAAGCGATCAGCGCTTCTCCCAATCCTCCCGGGTGAGCCGGACCAGCGACGGCGCTTTCTTCTTCTCCAACCGCCGGTTCAGATCGTCCAGGTGCTTCCCTAGAACCGATTCGAACCGGTCCTTCGCCTGGGCGACCTGCCCGGACAGCACGTCCTTGTAGGCCATCTGGGACGCTCCCGGCCGGCCCTCGTAGCCGTTCACCGCGCCGTACAACCAGGTCAACCGCTCCCGCAGCTTCTCCTCACCGGCCAACATCCCGCCTTTCCGCGTGGCCACCAGGTCCTTCCGGAGGCTCTCGAGCTCGTCATCCAGCGCCTGCAACCGTTCCCCCAGTTTGTCCTTGTCGCCCAACGCCTCTTTCGCGGCACGGGCCTGTTCCTGCATGTCGATCAGGCTGTCCACCAGGAAGGTGAAATTCTCCACCATCCGGTACAGTTTCATCACGGTTCGATCCTGGGCCGCCATCCCTTCGGCGGTGTACCCGGCCCGGGGATCCATCCTGGTTTCGATGCTTCCTTCCAGCTCGGTTTTCCCCTTGATCAGCTTGTAACGATAGGCGCCCACCGGCACCTGGGGCCCCATGAAAGAGAACACCTGCATGACCAGGCTGTTGGCCGGAGCGACCTTCGGCATCTTGTACCGCATCGGCCAGTTCACACGGTTGATCCCCCGCCGGCCGTTTCCGGGGATCGAGGTGATCAGCTTCCCTTCCTCGTCATACAGCTCGATCTTCAGGTCTCCGAACAGGTGCCGTTTCGCCATGTAATAGGAGATCCATGCCGACCCTTCCGGAGTTTCGCCGACCCATTCATCGTCCCCCGGGAACTCCTGTACGCTGCTGGGTACGGTCTGGATCGCCGGCCGGCTTCCCAGGAGCACCACCTTCTCCCCCAGCATCTCCGGTTTCAAATCCCGGAGCGGGGTGATGTCGTCGAGAATGTAAATCCCCCGGCCGTGGGTGGCGATCACCAGGTCGTTCTCCCGGGGATGGATCACCATGTCCCGGACGCCGACCTTCGGCAGGCCGCCCTTGAAGCGGGCCCACCGGCCTCCCCTGTCCAGGCTGACGTACAGTCCGAACTCGGTGCCCAGGAACAGCAGGTTTTCATCCACCAGGTCTTCCCGGACCGAGAGGGCGTACCCCTCGACTCCCTCACCGGCCAGGGGAACCCAGGACTTCCCGTAATCGCCGGTCCGGTAGAGATACGGGGTCCGATCGCCGGTGCGGTGGCCGTCCAGGGTGACGTACGCCACTGCCGGGTCGTGGTGCCCCGCCTCCACGTAGGTCACCCAGGTTCCGGCGGGCACGCCGTCGAGATTGCCGGTGACGTTCGCCCAGGTCTTCCCTCCGTCCCGGGTCACCTGCACATTTCCGTCATCGGTCCCCGCCCAGATCACCTTCTCATCCAGGGGGGATTCGGCGATGGAGTAGAGGGTGCAGTAGTTCTCTGCGGTGGAGTTGTCCACGGTCAGCCCGCCGGACTCCAGCTGCTTCTGCTTTTCCGGGTCGTTGGTGGTCAGGTCGGGGGAGATCTTCTCCCAGCTGTCCCCCCGGTCCCGGGATCGGAAGAGGAACTGAGCGCCGACATACAGGGTGTTCGGCCGTGTCGGGCTGACGTGCAGCGCGGCATTCCAATTGAACCGGTACTTCGGATCGTCCTTCCCTTCCAGCGGCTGGATCGACTTGACCTCGCCGGTGGACTTCCGCATCCGCTCCACACGGCCTCCTTGCCATTCCACGTAGACCAGGTCCGGATCTCCTTTTTCCACGTAAGCGTGGAACCCGTCTCCCATGCCGATGTTGTCCCAGTTTTTGTTCTGGACCCCGCCTACCGAGTCCGACGGCCCCGTCCAGGTGCCGTTGTCCTGCAGGCCGCCGTACACGTTGTACGGCCGCTCCATGTCCACGCTGACGTGGTAGAACTGGGAGACCGGGATCCGGTTCAGGAAATTCCAGTGCGCGCCCCGGTTGTTGGTTTCATACACGCCGCCGTCGGTGCCCAGCAACAGGTGCAAAGGGTTCTCCGGATCGATCCAGAGAGCGTGGAGATCGCTGTGAACGCCGCCGCCCAGGCCGGTGAAAGTCTTCCCGCCGTCGTCGGAGACCGCCAGGGAAGAGGCCGGCTTGTAGATCCGGTTATAGTCCGTCGGGTCGGGGACCAGGAGAGAGAAGTAAAACGGCCGGGACTCCACTGCGTCGGTGGTCCCGGTCCGCCGCCAGGTTTCCCCCATATCCTCGGAACGGTACATCGCCGTGTGCTCCGATTCCACGGTGGCGTAGAGCACGTTCGGCCGGGACGGCGCCACCGCCAGGGCGATCCGCCCTAGATCTCCTTCCGGGAGCCCGCTCCGGATCTCCTTCCAGGTGGCGCCCCCGTCCAGCGACTTGTACACGCCGCTCCCCGGCCCGCCGGACCGGAAATCCCAGGGCCGGCGGCGGAAGTCCCACATCGCCGCGTACAGGATGTCCGGCTCCTGCGGATCGATCACCAGGTCGGAGCAACCGGTGTCCCGGTCCACGTACAGGACCTTTTCCCAGTTCTTGCCGCCGTCGACGGTCTTGAACACGCCCCTCTCTTCATTGCCGTCCCACAGGTGGCCGGTGGCGCAGACCCAGACCGTGTCCGGTTCTTCCGGATGGATCAGGATCCGGCTGATCCGCTCGGTATCGGCCAGCCCCACGTGGATCCAGTCGTCGCCGCCGTTCTCGGTCTTGTACACGCCGGTGCCGATGGAAACGCTGTTCCGGGTCCACGGTTCCCCGGTGCCGACCCAGACCCGGTCCGGATCGGAGCGATCGACCTTTACCGCGCCGATCGACATGGTCTGCTCATCGAACACCGGTTTGAAGGTGGTTCCTCCGTTCCTGGAAAGCCAGACGCCGCCGCCTGCGGACCCGATCCAGATCCGGAGTTTGCCGTCTTCGTGAACCGCGTCGATGGCGGCGATCCGTCCACCCATCACCGCCGGACCGATGGGACGGGCCTTCAACCCTCCGAAGGTGCTGGAATCGAAGCGGGGCCCTGCGGCGGAAGCGGCCCCCCAGAACAGACAGAACAGGAACAGCCCAACGAAGAACAGCCTGGATCGCATCTCTCCCTCCAAATCCGATGAACCGGGCAGGAACCGGTCTGCAAAACCTGCGCAAGCGCTTTCAGGGAGGGAGATCCCTCCATTCCAGCGGGACGGACCCGGGGAGACGCAGCCTGCGCCATCCCGGCCGGCCGGATCAGTCCCCCCTGCCGGGAGACATTCCCTGTTCGGCGCTAGAAACCTCCGCCGGCCGCCTCAGGCTCCGCCTTGACCTCCGGCATTTTGAAAACATCTTCGGGGATTTCCGGGTTCAACTCGTACGATTCGAACACCATCTTCTGTTTCCCCGGCATTCCCTTGGCGCCGGCCTCCATCAGGTGGGGAAGAACCAGGTCGCCGACCTGCTTGAAATCGCCGAAGGTCGACTCGAATTCCATCTCGTTCCCCTGGATCGTTTTCTTGGCGCTGGTCTTGACGGTCAGGAAGTATTCGGCGTCCAGGTAATGGTATTCCACGTCACCGTTCTTCCGGGTCAGCTTCAACTTGTAGACCTGGGAACCGTCCAGGTCTTCCAGGCCGGCCAGCTCCAGCTGAAACCCTTTTTTCTTCCAGTCGATCAGCGGGCCGTCGAAATCGGCCTGCTCGGCAGCCTGCTTGATTTCATCCTGGGAAAGAGGCTCCGGATCGGTCTTGCCGCCGAAAGGCATCAGCTTCCAGCCGCCTTCCCCGGTGAACACCTGGCTTCCGGTCATCCCCTGGAACGTGAAATCCACGCGGAACTTGTCGGGCCGGACTCGCAACATGGTCATCGGAATTTCCATCGGTCCGCCGGACATTTTCCCGGTGATCTTCATCGACGTCACGGCGTCCAGCGCCTCCCGGCCGCCTCGGGCTTCCAGGTTTTTGGCCAGGACCTGGTCCAGGGTCAGCGCGCCTTCCTCGGCCAGGGTCCCGAGCCCGGCCGCGGCCAGCAGAACTACAAAAAGAATCATGAATTTACGAATCATCGTCGATCCCTCCTAAGGGATGTGTATACGGAGAGGCTGCCGGCCGGTTTCGATCGGCGCGACCTTCCGCGGAAACAGATCGTCATCAAGTCGGACACTAGGTCCGGTTGTTGGGGTTTCGGGAAACGGTTCCGTGGAGCGGCTCCTCACCCCTTCCCATTCTCTTCCTCAACAAAACGGTCGTCGGCCACGTTCCGGCGCACCTTCGACCGGCCGACCCAGCCGGACCTGCTGCCGGGACGCCGGTCGAACTCTTCGATGTACGGCTTGATGTCCAGGACCGGTGTGCCGTCCACCAGGTCCAGGCCGGCCACCTTGAGAACGCATCCATCCACCGACAGGAGACGCACCACCGACAGGCCGATCGGGTTCGGGCGGCGGGGCGACCGGGTGGCGAAAATCCCCCGCTTCTCCGTGTCCAGGAACGGGACCGTCCTCAGCCGGTATCCTTCGGACCGGTGGAGCCAGGTGAGCAGCACGATATGGGAGAACCCGTCCAGATCGTTCAAACCTTCCTGGAACTCGGGAAGCAGTTCCACGGTCCCTTCCACTCCCTCGGCCCGGGACGGCTGGATCGGCACACCGACCGGTTCGGGGAACGGGCTGTGGACCACGCCGATCGGCGTAAAGCCGGCCTTCATGACTTCATCTTTCGGCTCGCCTTCTTGACGGCCGCCAGGACTTCGCTCTCTTCCATCACCCTGGCCGATTTCTTCGCCTCGGTCAGCACCGCGTCGATGATCTCCTGGGTGTGAGGAAGATTCCGGGATTTCAGGTAGTGGATCACGTTGGAGGCGCCGGACATGTGCCCGATCTCGATCTTCTGGGTGCGGCCGATCCAACCGGCGGGAACCCCGGAGTACACCCGGTCGGCCAGCCAATCGTCCCCTTTCTTCTTCGCTTTGATCACCGCCGCGGAATGGACGCCGGTGGCGGTCCGGAACGCGTCGGCGCCGACGATCGGCGCGTTCACGGCGACCGGCACTTCCACCGCCTCGGCCACCGCGTCCACGTACCGGGGCAGGGCGGTCAGGTCGTCGTCCCGGAGGCCGATCAGCTTCAGGTTCACCAGGATCTGCTCCATCGGGGTATTGCCGACCCGCTCCCCGATCCCCAGGGCGGTACCGTGGACGCGGGTCGCCCCCGCCTGGATGGCGGCCAGGGTGTTGGCCAGGCCGAGCCCCCGGTCGCTGTGCCCGTGCCAATCGATCCCAACATCGGACGCGCCGATCTTTTCGAGAAAACTTTTGGTCCAGGAGACCAGGTTCTTCACCCCTTCGGGGATCGCCGCGCCGACCGTGTCGCACAGGCAAACCCGTTTGGCGCCGGCGTCGACCGCCCCGTCCAGAAGCACCCGGAGATGATCCGGAGACGAGCGGACCGTATCCTCGGTGACATACATCACGTCCAGCCCTTCTTTCACGGCGAACCGGACCGCTTCCCGGGTGTGCCGGAGGATCCGCTCCACGTCCCACTCCTCGGCGTACTGCCGGATCGGAGAACTGCCGATGAACACACAGGCCTCGATGCCGATGCCGACCTTCTGGGACACCTCGGCCATCGGCTGGATATCGACCAGCAGGGTCCGTCCGGCGCAGTTGGGACGGATGTTCAGTTCGTTCTCCACGATCTCCCGGCACAGCCGTTCCACCGCCTCCCGCTGCCGGTGGCCGGCGCCGGGGAGGCCGACATCCGCGGTTTCAATCCCCAGGCTGTCCATCAGGTGCAGGATCTTGACCTTGTCTTCCAGTTCCGGATCGGTCACCGAAGGGCTCTGCAGCCCGTCCCGGAGCGTTTCGTCGTCCAGCATGACCCTTGAAGAGGCTTCGAAACGGTTCGGGCCGTCCTCCGCCCAGTCATAAACCAGCCGGTTTTCGTCCTGCCCGCTCACTTCCCGGCTCCGGCGCCGTCGATCAGGGCCTTCCCGAACTCCCGAACCCGTTCCATCAGCTCGTCCGACTCCCCGTGATTTCCTTCCGCCTTGCGAATCCGGGCCAGGTGATAGAGGGAACTGACCTCCCCGATCACCCCTTCGCTGCTCCGGCTGAATTCCCGGGCGGCGGCATCTTTGTCTCCGAGTCGCTCATGGATGATGCCGATATGATACCGGGCCATCAGGTACTCGGGCGTCAGCGTGGTGCACTGTTCGAAGTGCTCCATGGCCAGGTTCAGTTCCCCGGCATGGTACAGGGCGACACCCAGCCGGTAATGGGCCGCGTTGTACTGGGGGTCGATCTCCAGGCACCTCCGGAACGCCCGGATCGCCTCGATCATGTTTCCCCGGTGGTACCAGGCCACCCCCAGGTCGTACATCCCAAGGATGAACGACGGCGCCTTCTCCAGGGCTTTCTGGTAACACTCGATCGCCAGGTCCAGCGTTCCCTGCTTGAAATAGAGGGTGCCCAGCAGGTGGTTCGCCAGGCAGTTCCCCGGATCTCCTTCCAGGAGGCGAACCAGTTCCTGCCTGGCCTCTTTTTGGCGGCCGTCCCGGACGTCGGCCAGGGCCAGCAGGATCCGCTGATCCACGTGGGGATCTTTCAGCAGGTGCCCGCACTCGGCGCAGTAGTTGTCGTTTTCGGAGGGTTGGTGTCCGCATCGCTCGCATCGCATCGGTCGATCTCCTTACATGTACTGACCGCTGTCCACTCGTAAAACCTGCCCGGTCACCCGGGCGCCTCCATCCCCACAGAGATACAACACCGCCCGGGCGATATCCACCGGCTCCACCAGGGAGCCGAGAGCTCCTTCCGCCAGGGCGGCCTGCCGGATCTCTTCCGGCAGGGTTTCGGTCATCGCCGTCCGGACCATGCCCGGCTCCACCACGTTTACCCGGATCCCGAAACGGCCGGTCTCCCGGGCGGCACTTTTCGCCAGGCCGATCAGCCCCGCCTTGCTTGCGGCGTACGCGGTCTGGCCGAACTTCCCCCGGGAGCCGTTGATGGAGCCGATCAGCACCACGCTTCCCCCGTTTCCGCCGCCGCGCATCACCGGCACCGACTCCCGGAGGAGCAGGAACGCGCCGCGCAGGTTCACCCGCTGCACAAGGTCCCAGTCGGCCTCGTCCAGCTTCCAGAGAACGCCGTCCCGGGTGATCCCCGCCGAATGCACCACCGCGTCCAGCCGGCCGTGCCTCTCCGCGGTCTCCTGTACCGCCCGGCGGACGTCTTCCAACTCGCCGACGTCTCCCTGCACGAAGTCCGGATCGGGTTCCGGCGGAGGCGCCGTATCGAACCCGGCCACCTTCGCCCCGGCGGCGCGGAGCTGCTCCACGATCGCCGATCCGATCCCGCCGGACGCGCCGGAAACCAGGACGACCCGGCCGTTCATGTCGCCGATCCCGCTCACTTCATCTCCGCCCAGGGCGCGATTTCCTTCACCAGGTCATCGTTCCACCGGGCCCCTTCGGCCAGCCGCTTCCGCAGGAGAATGAAGTCGGTCTCCCGGCCGGTCTCCTTCGTCCCGAAGGCGAACGCCCGGAAACCGGCCTTCGCCTCGGTGTTCATGTTCAACGAGAGCCAGGCCCGGTTGGATTCCCGGTTCCGGTCCCAGTGCTCCAGCTTGTGCTTCCGGAGGCTTTCGATGGTCTTGATCAGGCAGTCGGGCATGGTGTAGAGCAGCTTGGTGCAGAGCGTTTCCACCTCCTGATCCAGAAGGGAGAGATCGACTTCGCCGCTCTTCAGCAGTTCCTTGGCCGCCGCCCGGTCGGCGCCGGTTTTGTACTCGCCCAGGATCGGCCGGCCGAACTCGTCCAGGTACCGGTCGGTGATCGCCATCGGGTTGGCGGTCCACTTCCCGTCCACCTTCAACGCCGGGACGATTTGGGTCAACCCTCCCAGCCGGAAAAACTTGTGGGCGGACCAGGATTCGCACAGAGTGCCGCTGACCATCCCGTTCTCCATCCCGATCATGATCGGCAGGAAGTCGGTGCTGCCGCCGTCGGGTGCGGAACCGTGCTTCGGCCCGGCCTGGGAGAACATCGCCAGGTCGCTGGCCACCGAGTAGTCGCAGGCCATGCCGATCTCCTGGCCGCCGCCGACCCGCATGCCGTTCACCCGGCAGATCACCGGCTTATCGCAGTGGAGCAGGGCGGTGACCATGTCGTTAAACAGCCGCATGTACTGCCGGTATTCCAGCGGCCGCCCGGCGTAGTACTCGGCGTATTCCTTCGTGTTGCCGCCGGTGCAGAACGCCTTGTCCCCGGCGCCGGTGAACACCACCGCCACTGCCGCCCGGTCGTTGCTCGCCGCCCGGACCGCCAGGATGATCTCCTTCAACATCTCGGTGGTGTAGCTGTTGTACTGCTTCGGGTTGTTCAGGGTGATCCAGACGTTGTGGAGGCCGTCCACCGGCTTCCCCGCCGCGTCGATCGCCGGCTTCCGCTCCACGAGAATCATGCTCTCCGGCGCCGTGTCCACCAGGTTGTGATTGGCCATCGTTTCCGTATCCTGCATCGCGCTTTCACCTTCCTCTTCTTATGAATGAATCCGATCTACGGTACGAGGACCGGCCGTTTCTTCAGCCTGTGCCCGGCCACCGCTTCCATCACCTGCACCGCTTCGTCCAGGGGGAACCGCTGCACCAGCGGGCCGACCTTCACCTTCCCGTCCAGGATCAGCCGCATCGCCGCCGGGTACTGCTCCGGCGGGCAACCCCAGTTGCCCCGGGCGGTGGCGTCCAGCGCCATCAGGTTGGACAGCCGGATCTCCACCTTCTTCGGCGTGAAGCCGACCACCGCCAGGGTACCGCCGAAATCCACCAGGCCGAAGGCGGTGGTCTGCCCCTGGGGTGTGCCGCTGGTCTCGAACACCTTCAGGCCGATCCCGTTCCGCCCCGACTCCTTCTTGAACCGTTTCACTTCCGACTTGATCCCCTTGAAGTCCAGCTCTTTCGCGTTCAGGGTCAAGCCGGCGCCGTGGGCTGCCGCCGACTCCAGCCGGTCCGGGTCCACGTCGACGGCGACTACCGCCGCCCCCAACGCGGCGGCGATCTGGATGCCGAAGCCTCCCACGCCGCCGGCGCCGACGAACACCGCCACGTCGTCGTCCCCCAAGCCGCTCCTGGAGATCGCCTCGTACGGAGTGGTCACCGCGTCGGCCACCACCGAAAGGTCGGTCAGCTCCACCCCGTCCGGCAGGGTCGACGGAACCTTGCACAGCCCCCTGGCCGGCACCTTCACCAGGGAGGCGAACCCTCCGTCGCCGTCGTTCCCCGGCATGAACTGGGTCCGGCAGATTGCCGAGTGGCCGGTCTTGCAGGCACGGCAATCGCCGCATGGGATCACCGCCGGAACGATCACATCGGCGCCGATCCAGGCTTCGGCCTCTTCCCCGGCCGCCACGATCCGGCCGCTGATCTCGTGGCCCAGGATCAGCGGAAGCGGCTTCCGGGTCGGCACGCCGTCCAGGGCGAATCCCAGGTCGGTGTGGCAGACGCCGCAACCGGCGACCTGCACCACCACCTCCCCTTTACCAGGAGCCTCCATGACGCCTTCGGTCCGTTCCAGCGGTTTTCCCACTTCGGTGAGGCGGTACCCGTAATATTCCTGCCGAAAGGACATCCCCTCTCCTTCTCCTGTTGGCGCTCCCTTGCGATCCGACCCGTCCGCTCCCCCCGGAGGGAAGCGCTCCCAAGAATATCAGGAACCGAATCTCCAAGAAACCGCCCGGCGGTTCTCCATGCAGGGGAAATCGGCCGAAAAGGGAACCCGTCGCCGGGAGCCTGCCCAAGAAAATGCCCCCTGGAGGATCACCGTCTGAGCATGCGGTGATTCTCCAGGGGGCGGCAGGGGCGAAAGGTGGATCAGAACTGGATATCGAAGCCGAACCTCGGGCCCTGGTAGACGAACCGACCGCTCCGGTATCGCTCACCATCACAGTAGGTCACGGCCCGGTATTCGACGCCATAGTCGGTGTAGACCGGGAACCGGTACACCTGGTGCACGTGATGATGGATCGGGGAATACCGCTCTCCATAGAAATAAGGGCGGTAATCATAGGAAACACCGGCGGAAATGTAGGCCGGAATGACGAAACGAGCGTTCCGGCGGCGTTCTGCGTACCGGTAGGACGGGCCGTACCGCACCACCCTAGGAGCGACCCGCACGCCCACACGGGCATGGCGTTCCACGTGCCGTTCCACATGCCGGACCGGTCCCACGTAGCGGACCTGCTTGTAGTGCTTCTTATGATGCTTCCGGGCGTGCTTGTGCCCGGCCTCGGCGGCGGTCGCCTGCAAGGTCAGGGAGAGAGCAACGATCCCGGCGACAGTAACGACTCTGGCGAATAAGCTTTTCTGTTTCATGGCACAGCCTCCTATCTCACCCCTCCATACTGCAGGAAGCCTGCCAACCCCCGAAAATGGGGTCAGATTTATTTTATATCTTTATATATCAATGACTTACAATGCTTTCTCGCACGTAACACACCCATATCGACCTTTAAGAAATCGTCCCCCACAGAGGACACACCGCCCCACGCACACCTCCACGGCCCACCCCGGCCGGAGAGCCCCGAGGGTCCCATCTTTCTCGCTGTGGCTGTTCGGGAGGATCGCTCCATCGGGCGCCTTTTCCGAAGTTCCTCGACGCCGGCGCATGCCGGCGCCATCCAGCCGCGCGGCATCCAAGGATCCCTCAACCGCGCCGGCACTCCAGCACCGCCGCCCCGCTGAACCGCCCCGCACGAAGGTCGTCCAGCGCCTTGTTGGCGTCTTCCACAGGGTACCGGTGCACATGGGTCCGCACCGGCACCTTCGGCGCCAGTTCCAGGAACTCCACCGCGTCCCGCCGGGTCAGGTTGGCCACCGAGCGGACGGTCCGCTCCTCCCACAGGTATCGGTACGGGAAGGAAGGGATGTCGCTCATGTGAATCCCGGCGCAGATCACGTTCCCCCCGGGGCGAACCGCCTGCAGCGCCGCCGGCACCAAGCCGCCCACCGGGGCGAACAGGATCGCCGCGTCCAGCTCCTCCGGTGGACGTTGCAGGGACCCGCCGGCCCAGGCCGCCCCCAGTCCCATGGCGAACGCCTGCCCTTCCTCGTCCCCCTCCTTGGTGAACGCGTACACCTCCCGGCCATGGTGCGCCGCCACCTGGGCGATGATATGGGCGGCGGCGCCGAAGCCGTACAGGCCGATCCGGCCTACCTCCCCGCACCCCTCCAGCGACATCCGGTACGACCGGTACCCGATCAGCCCGGCGCACAGGAGCGGCGCCGCCTCCAGGTCCGAATAGGAGTCGGGCAAACGGAAGGCGTACCGGGCATCGGCGACCGTGTACTCGGCGTACCCGCCGGGAACCTGGTAACCGGTATACCGCGCCGACCGGCAGAGGTTTTCCCGCCCTTCCACGCAGTAGCGGCACTCTCCGCAGGAACCGCCCAGCCAGGGCACGCCGACCCGGTCTCCCGGCCGGAGGCTCTCCACCCCTTCCCCGACCGCCTGCACCATGCCGACAATCTCGTGGCCGGGCGTGATCGGGATCACAGGGTCGGGAAGTTCCCCGTCCACCAGGTGCAGGTCGGTCCGGCAAACGCCGCAAGCGGAAACCTGGATCAGCACCTGCCCCGGCCCGGGCTCCGGCGTTTCGACTTCCACCGGCGTCACACGGCCGGAAGCCGGCTCGGTCAGCATCATCGCTCGCATAGCCTTATTGTAGCGCGATCGGAGAACGTCTCGGGTCGGTCCAGTTTCCTTACGAAGCCCTGGCCGTAGCGGCGCCTTCCGCCTGGGCTTGGAGCAGGAAAATGTAATGGGGGTTCTCCCCCTTCCCCGCCTCCACCGCGTAGGCGATCTCGAACCGCTTCCCCAGTTCCCGCTTCCAGTACTCGATCGGGAACACCGACAGGTGCAGCACCGCCCCCCACTTGAGGCCGGTGAAATCGGCCCGCGCGGAAATGGAAAGGGCCGCCCCTTTCCGGCAAACCCGGGCCAGTTCATCCAGTGTGGACGGAAGCCGGGAGGGAGGCAGGTGCTCGAACACGTCCGAGGAAAAGACGAAATCGAACGACCGGTCGGCGAACGGCATCTTCCACGCGGATCCCAGCGCAAGCCGTTTCCGGTAACGGGCCCTGGAGGTGTGAACCAGGCCGTCGGCGATATCCAGCGCGTGAGGGGTCAGGCCGTCCCTCTCCGCCGCTTCCAGCACTTCCCCGGCTCCACAGCCGATTTCCAGGAAGTCGCGGCAGCCGAGGGCGCGAATGAACTCCCGCACCAGCGGGTACACCCTTTCCCCGGGGGATGTGTGCCCGGAGCTGTGGCCGTCATCCCAGAACACCTGGTACTTCTCCGCTTCTTCCTGGTCGGTCTGCACCGTCCCTTTTCCCTGGAGGGATTCATACAGGGCGGCGCCGAACCGGAGCCACCCGCCATGGTCCGGTGAAACCCAGTTCCCGGTCCGCCAGTTCTCCGGAAGGGCGGCCCGGGCGACGGTTCCCGGAACCAGGTCGATCCTCGGCGACGGGCCTTCCAGGACCGCCTCCCGCAAGGCGCCTAGCGCCGCTTCCCGGTCGATCTCCTTCCAGGCCCGTCCGACCACCTCCAGGTCGACCTGCCTCTGCCCCGGGAACCAGGACGGCGAATGTTTCTCCACCAGCACCGTTCGGCCCTGCCCGTCTCCGGCGCCGGCCGCCGCCGCTCCCGCCAGGATCTCCCGCCGGCCCCGTGGGGCCGGGCCGGCCCAGACCACCGGCCCCTCTCCCAGGGCCAGGGCGGCCAGGAGCAGGTTGTCCCCCGCGGTGGGAAGCCGGCACGAACCGTGGCCCAGGATCTCCGCCAGCCAGGTCCGGCTCTCGGGCAACAGCAGGACCGGGATGTCGGCCCCTGCCAGGCGGAGAACTCCGCCGCCGGGGATCGGGCAATCGGGCTCCTTCGGCAGGATCAGCCGGAGATCCGGCCGGACCGATCCCGTGTCCAGCCGCAGGGCAGCCGCGCCGTCAGCGACCAAGAGGCCGCGCCGCCGAAGCGGCTCCAGGTCGCCCCCGGCCGGGACCGAACCGGCCCCATGAAACACGAAGACCGGCGCCCTCCCGGCCCGGCCTCGGAGGGAGGCGAGCCCCGGGGATCGAGCCAGCAGATCCAGGATCCCGAACAGGTCGCCGGGACCGTTCACGACCTTCTCCCTCCGCTGCCGGTGGATGCTTCCCACACCCCGGCGTTCCCTGTGGCCGAAGTCGTCCCCTTCGCCCGGGCCGAACCGGCCGTGCCGCCTGCCCGGGCGGTTCTCGCTTCCTTCAACGCTCGCCGCACCGCCTCCGCCATGACCTCCCCTTCCGCCTTTCCGGCCTGGACCCGTTCTTCCGCCAACCGTCGGATCGCCGCGCCGATCTCCTTCGCCTCATCCGAATAGGCTCCCTCGACGGATCCCCATTCGGCCAACCAGGCGTCCAGGTCGACTTGGTATGCGTTCTCGATCTTCGCCCCGCCGGCGGAGGCATCCAGGACACGGCCGAACCGCTCGTCCCGCAGCCTCCGGTTCAGCCGGCGCCAGTGCCGCCAGAGACTTTCGGAAGCGGGAACCGTTCCGCCCTGCTTCCCCGGCACCTGATGAGGTGCGGCGGAACCGGTGGCGACCTTGCAGACAGCGGCGTCCTGCACCCCTTCGTCCCCGGCTCCGGCCCGGTCTCCGGCGCCGGCCGCGTGGCCCTTTCCTCCGGTCATCGCCAGGTCCGCCCCTACCAGCACCAGCGGATCCGCGCCGGCCCTCCGCATTAAGTCCACCGCCGCCAGCAGCACCGAACCCGCGCCCCCGCATAGGCCTCCCCCGCTACT
>CAZZIV010000029.1:0-18645 GCA_964654385.1 uncultured Acidobacteriota bacterium
AAAACCTCCGCGCGCGCGCTACGCGTCCAGGGCCCGGCGCATACGGGCCAGCGCCTGGTCCCGGTCGGCGCCCCAGACGATCAACTTGGCCAGCATCGGGTCGTAATAGATCGGGACTTCGTAGCCTGGGTAGGTGCCGCCGTCGTACCGGATGCCGGGTCCCTGGGGCGGGCGCAGTCCCCGGATCGTTCCTGGAGCGGGCATGAAGTTCTTCGATGGATCCTCGGCGATGATCCGGCACTCGATGGCGTGGCCGTTCATCTGGATATCGTCCTGGGTGAACGGCAGTTTCTTCCCGGCGGCCACGTCGATCATCGCCTGCACCAGGTCGATGCCGGTGACCATTTCGGTGACCGGGTGTTCCACCTGGAGCCGGGCGTTCACTTCCATGAAATAGAACGACCCGTCATCGCCCCGGAGAAACTCCACGGTTCCCGCCGACACGTAGCCGGCCGCCTGGGCCGCCTGCACCGCCAACTTGCCGAGGGTCTCCCGGTCTTCCGGTGTGATCACCGGCGACGGGCATTCCTCGATCAGCTTCTGGTGGCGCCGCTGGATGGAGCACTCCCGCTCTCCCAGGTAAACGCAGTTCCCGTGTCCGTCGGCCAGCACCTGCACCTCGATATGCCTTGGCCGCTCGATATATTTTTCCAGGAACACCGTATCGTTTCCGAACGCGGTGGCCGCTTCGCCCCGGGCCTGGTCCAGGAGGGAAGGCAGCTCTTTTTCAGACCGGACGATCCGCATCCCCTTGCCGCCGCCGCCGGCGGACGCTTTCAACAGCACCGGGTATCCGATCTTCTCGGCGAGGGGAATCACCTTCGCCGGGTCGGGCGGCAGCGGAGGCGTACCGGGAACCACCGGCACACCTGCATCCACCATCAACTCCCGCGCCCGCACCTTGTCGCCGATGGCGTCCATGCTTTCGCCGGTCGGACCGATGAACACCAGCCCGGCCTTCGCGCAGGCCCGGGCGAACTCGGCGTTCTCCGACAGGAACCCGTAGCCGGGATGGATCGCTTCGGCGCCGGTCCGTCGGGCCGCTTCCAAGATCCGGTCGATCCGCAGGTACGACTCGGTGGAAGGCGGCGGACCGATCCGAACCGCTTCCATCGCCATTCGAACGTGCAGCGCCTCCCGGTCGGCGTCGGAGTAAACCGCCACCGATCGGACGCCGATTTCGTGGCACGCCCTTATCACCCGAACGGCGATCTCTCCCCGGTTGGCGATGAGGATCTTTTTGAATGGGGGCATGGCGCGACCTCTACAGGGGAATGTTTCCGTGTTTCTTGCTCGGGTTCCGGTCCCGCTTGTTTTCCAGCAGGCGAAGGGCGGCGATCAGCCTGGGGCGGGTGGTGGAAGGTTCGATCACCTCGTCCACGTACCCCCGCTCGGCGGCGATATACGGGTTCGCGAACTTGGACCGGTACTCTTCCACCAGCTCTTTCCGCTTCGCTTCCGGATCGTCGGCGTCGGCGATCTCCCGGCGATGGATGATGTTCACGGCGCCGTCCGGCCCCATCACCGCGATTTCGGCGGTCGGCCAGGCGAAGTTGAAATCGGTCCGGATGTGCTTGGACGCCATGACGCAATAGGCGCCGCCGTACGCTTTCCGGGTGATCACGGTGATCTTCGGCACCGTCGCCTCGGCGAAGGCGTACAGCAGCTTGGCGCCATGGACGATGATGCCGCCGTATTCCTGCTCGGTGCCGGGGAGGAACCCGGGAACATCTTCGAAGGTGATCAGCGGAATGTTGAAACAGTCGCAGAACCGGACGAAACGGGCCCCTTTCTTGGACGAGTCGATATCCAGCACGCCGGCCAGTACGGCAGGCTGGTTCGCCACAACGCCGACCGGCTTCCCGCCCAGGCGGCCGAATCCGACCACCAGGTTCCGGGCGTAATGTTCGTGGACCTCCAGGAACCGGCCGTCGTCCACCACGGCGTGAATGACCTTCTTGATGTCGTACGGCTGGTTCGGGTTCAGGGGAACCACCGAGTTCAGCGTGTCTTCCCGCCGGTCGTCCGGGTCGTCGGTTGGGAGGAATGGCGGATCTTCCATGTTGTTCGACGGCAGGAACGACAGGAGATCCCGGATCAGCAGCAGGGCGTCCCTGTCGTCATCGGCGGCGAAGTGGGCCACACCGGACCGGCTGTTGTGGGTCATGGCGCCGCCTAACGCTTCTTTGGTGACCTCTTCATGGGTTACCTGGCTGATCACGTCCGGCCCGGTGATGAACATATAGGAGCTGTCTTTCACCATCACGGTGAAATCGGTGATCGCCGGCGAATAGACCGAGCCTCCAGCACAAGGGCCCATGATCGACGAGATCTGGGGCACCACCCCGGAGGCCAGGGTGTTCCGGAGGAAGATGTCGGCATACCCGGCCAGGGAGACCACCCCTTCCTGGATCCGCGCGCCGCCGGAATCGTTCAGGCCGAGAATCGGCGCGCCGACCTGCATCGCCATATCCATCAGCTTGCAGACCTTCTCGGCGAAGGTTTCGGAAAGGGAGCCGCCGAATACGGTGAAATCGTGGGCAAACACGAACACCGGCCGGCCGTCGACCCGCCCGTGGCCGGTCACCACGCCGTCGCCGGGGATCTTCTTCCCGTCCATGCCGAAATCCCGGCTCCGGTGGACCACCAGGGCGTCGAACTCCTGGAACGAGCCGGGATCCAGCAGCGCCTCCACCCGTTCCCGGGCGGTCAGCTTCCCGGCGGCATGCTGCTTTTCGATCCGTGCCTCGCCTCCCCCGATCCGGGCGTCGGCATACCGTTTCCGCAGTTCTTCCAGCCGCTTCGCTTCCATGGTGCGCTTTCCTCAGGAGGACATTTTCTTCCAGTCCGCCATGAATTTTTCCAGGCCGATGTCGGTAAGGGGGTGGTGGATCAGCTTCATCACCACCTTGTAAGGGATGGTCGCCACGTCGGCGCCGGCCAGCGCCGCGTCCACCACGTGCATCGGGTGGCGGATCGAGGCGGCCAGGATCTGCGTGTCGAAGCCGTAGTTGTCGTAGATGATCCGGATCTGACGGATCAGGTCCATGCCGTCGTGGGAGATATCGTCCAGCCGACCGATGAACGGGCTGATGAACGTGGCGCCGGCCTTGGCGGCCATGAGCGCCTGGGAGGGAGAGAAGCAGAGGGTGACGTTCACCTTGATCTGTTTTTCGGACAGCACCTTGCAGGCCTGCAGCCCTTCCTTGATCAGCGGCACCTTGATGGTGATGTTGGGATGGATCTTCGACAGCTCCAACCCCTGTTCCACCATTCCGTCCTTGTCCAGGGCGGTCACCTCGGCGGAGATCGGGCCGTTGACCATGCTGCAGATCTCCTTGAGCACCGTGTGGAAATCCCGGCCTTCCTTCGCCACCAGGCTCGGGTTGGTGGTGACCCCGTCCAGGATGCCCAGGCCCGCCGCTTCCCGGATCTCGTCGATGTTGGCCGTGTCGATAAAGAACTTCATTCTTCGACCTCCTCTTCTTCTTCCTGGGTACGAATGGCGGAAACCACCTTGTCGTCTTGATCCAGGTGGATCACACGCACCCCCTGGGTGGCCCGGCCGATCCGACTGATCCCGGCCACATCCATCCGGATGATTTTCCCCTTGGCGGTGATCACCATGACATCATCGGTTTCCTCGATCCCCATGGCGGCCACCACCTCGCCGTTCTTGGCGGTGGTGCGCATGTTCAGGATTCCCGAACCTCCCCGGCCCTGGCAGCGGTATTCCTTCTTGTCGGTCCTCTTGCCGTACCCCAGGCTGGAAATGGTCAGGATGTCCGGCCGGCCGGAGAGGACCTCCATGGAAACCAGCCGGTCGCTCTCCGCCTTCCGAATGGCGATGACGCCCCGGGTGGTCCGGCCCATCGGCCGCACGTCGCTCTCCTTGAAACGGATCGACTTCCCGGAAGCGGTAGCGATGAAGATTTCGTTGCCGCCGTTGGAGAGCCCGGCGTCCAGCACCTCGTCCCCTTCCTCGATGTGGATGGCGATGATCCCGGCCGAACGCGGCTTCGAAAACGCCGAGAGGGAGGTCTTCTTGATGAAGCCCCGGCGGGTGGCCAGGACGACGTACTTGTCCTCCTCGAATTCCCGCACGGCCAGGATCGCCGCCAGGGATTCCTGGGGGCTGATCTGGATCAGGTTGACCAGCGCCTTCCCTTTCCCGTCGGCTCCGACCTCGGGAATCCGGTACACCTTCAGCCAGTGCATCTTGCCTTTGCGGGTGAAGACCAGGATGTAGTCGTGGGTGGAGGCGACGAACAGGGAATCCACCACGTCTTCCGCACGGGGGGTCATCCCTCTGCGGCCTTTGCCGCCTCGCTTCTGGGCCCGGTAGGTGGAAAGGGGCGTCCGCTTGACGTACCCGGACCGGGTAACGGTGATCACCATGTCCTCTTCCTGGATCAGGTCCTCCAGGGAGATCTCGTCGGTGTCTTCTTCAATCTCGGTTCGCCGGGGATCGGCGAATTTTTCCCGAACCTCATCCAGCTCTTCCTTGATGATCCGGAACTGCAGGGCGTCGCTTCCGAGGATTTCCCGAAGACGGGCGATCAGCTTGATCACCTCTTCGTATTCGTCCAGGACTTTCTGCCGTTCCAGGCCGGTCAGTTTCTGGAGCCGCATATCCAGGATCGCCTGGGCCTGCCGGTCGCTGAACTTGAACTTTCGCCGCAACCCTTCCTTGGCTTCCGCCGGACTCCCGGAGGCGCGGATCAGGGCGATCACCTCGTCCAGGTTGTCGATGGCGATCTTGAGCCCTTCCAGAATGTGGGCCCGGTCTTCGGCCTTCCGCAGGTCGAATACGGTGCGCCGCACCACCACTTCCTTCCGAAAATCGATGAAGTGCCGGAGCATCTCCTTGAGGGGAAGGGTCTGGGGCTTCCCTTTGACAATCGCCAGGGCGTTGATCCCGAAGGTGGACTGGAGTTTCGTGAACTTGTAAAGCTGGTTCAGGATGACGTTGGCGTTTTCGCCCCGCTTGATTTCCACCACCACCCGGATGCCGTCCCGGTCCGATTCGTCCCGGATGTCGCTGATCCCTTCGATCTTCTTGTCCTTCGCCAGGGAGGCGATGTCGATGACCAGCTGGGCCTTGTTCACCTGGTACGGCAGCTCCCGGATGATGATCCGCTCTCGGTCTTTCTTGCCCGGGTGCGGCTCGATCTCCGCCCGGCCCCGCATCTTGACCCTTCCGCGGCCGGTGGTATACGCCTGCTGAATCCCGGCCCGGCCGTGAATGAAACCGGCGGTGGGAAAGTCCGGTCCGGGCAGGACTTCCATCAGCTCCCGGAGTTCGATCTCCGGGTTGTCGATCAACAGCTTGCAGGCGTCCACCACCTCTCCCAGGTTGTGGGGAGGGATGTTGGTGGCCATGCCGACGGCGATGCCGGCGGAACCGTTCACCAGCAGGTTCGGAATCGCCGCCGGAAGGACCGAGGGTTCCTCTTCCGAGCCGTCGTAGTTCTCGATGAAATCGACGGTTTCCTTTTCGATGTCCCGGACCATCTGGGCGGCCAGCTTTTCCAGCTTGATCTCGGTGTACCGCATGGCGGCGGCCCGGTCGCCGTCCACCGAACCGAAGTTCCCCTGGCCGTCCACCATCGGGTACCGCATGGAGAAATCCTGGGCCAGCCGGACGATGGTGTCGTACACCGCGGTGTCGCCATGAGGGTGGAACCGGCCGATCACCGACCCGACGGTGCGGGCCGATTTCTTGTACGGCTTGTCGTGGGTATTGTTGGTGTCGTACATGGCGTACAACACCCGTCGATGCACCGGCTTCAGCCCGTCCCGTACGTCGGGCAACGCCCTCCCCACGATCACGCTCATGGCGTAGTCCAGGTAGGAGCGTTTCATCTCCGTTTCGATGCTGACCGGCAGGAGTCGTTCTTGTGCTTCCATATTCCTTCCGTCCCGTTCAGATGTCCAGGTTCTGAACGTCCAGGGCGTTGGTCTCGATGAAGTTCCTGCGGGGCTCCACCGCGTCTCCCATCAGGATGGAGAAAAGGATGTCCGCTTCGGCGGCGTCTTCAATGCCGACCTTCAGCACGACCCGCTTGTCCGGGTCCATGGTGGTCTCCCACAACTGTTCCGGGTTCATTTCCCCCAGGCCTTTGTACCGTTGGATATTCAAGCCTTTCTTACCGGTCTCCATCAGGTGGGCCAGCAGTTCCTCTTTGGATCCGACCTCGTCTTCCTCGTCGCCGTGGCGGACCAGGATCGATGGGACCGCCAGTTCCACGGTTTTCTGCCGCAGCAGACGGAGCTTTCGCAACTCCACCATCTGGACCGTTCCGAAATTCAGACGGAACTCCTTCCTGCGCCGGTTCTCGTCCCGGAGGAGAAGTTCGAACAGCCCGGTTTCCGTGTCTTTCTCCACCGCGAGCACCGTAAGGCCGTTCTGGGTCAGGGAAGCCGCCATCCGGTCCAGGTTGCCCCGGTCCTCGAAGAATTCCCGTTCGCCGGAATCCTCCAGGTCCAGGACCGCCTCCACCACGATCCGGCTGACGCCGTACCGTTCCAGCGTTTCCAGGAGCCGGTCGTATTCGATCAGGTTCTGCAGCATGTGGTGGAGTTCGATCCCTTCGTACGCCTTTCCGGTCTCGGGGACGGTCACGGTCTTTTTCTCCGTCGCCTTCCGGATGACGTAGTCCGTCAGCTCCTGGTCGTTGGCCAGGTACGCCTCGTCCCGCCCTTTCCAAACCTTGTAAAGAGGCGGCTGGGCGATGTAGATGTTCCCCCGCTCAATCAGCTCCCGCATCTGCCGGTAAAAGAAGGTCAGGAGGAGGGTGCGGATGTGGGCGCCGTCCACGTCGGCGTCGGTCATGATCAGGATCTTGCCGTAGCGCAACTTGGCGATGTCGAAGTCGTCATGGCCGATCCCGGTGCCCAGGGCGGCGATGATGGTCCGGATCTCTTCGTGGGAGAGCATCTTGTCGAACCGGGCTTTCTCCACGTTCAGGATCTTGCCCCGAAGGGGTAGGATCGCCTGGAATTTCCTGTCCCGTCCCTGCTTGGCCGAGCCGCCGGCCGAGTCGCCCTCCACCAGGTACAGTTCACAGTGTTCCGGATCCCGCTCCTGGCAGTCGGCCAGCTTGCCGGGAAGACTGCCGGAGTCCAGCGCCCCTTTCCGGCGGGTCAGTTCCCGGGCCTTCCGGGCCGCTTCCCGGGCCCGGGAGGCATCGGCCACCTTCTGGATGATTTTCCTGGCGACCTGCGGATGCTCTTCGAAGAACGCGCCCAGGTTTTCGTTGACCATCGCCTCCACGTGGCCTCGCACTTCCGAGTTCCCCAGCTTGGTCTTGGTCTGCCCCTCGAACTGGGGCTTGGGGATCTTCACCGAGATCACGGCGGTCAACCCTTCCCGGCTGTCGTCTCCGGTGATGGAGATCCCTTTCAGCTCCTTGGGAAGGTTGGCGGCGGAAGAGATGTAGTTGTTGATGGTCCGGGTCAGCGCTCCCTTGAATCCGGCCAGGTGGGTGCCGCCCTCCACCGTGTTGATCGAATTGGCGAAGGTGTAGACCGTATCGTTGTAGGAATCGTTCCACTGCATGGAGATTTCCAGGTAGACGTCTTCCTTGACCCCTTCGATGGTGATCGGTTCCGGGTGAAGCGGCTGCCTGGCCGAGTTGAGGTGCTGGACGAACTCGGTGATCCCCCCTTCGTAGCGGTACGCGCTTTCCCGGGGGGTTTCGCCCCGCTCGTCCCGGAGGGAGATTTTGAGGCCCTTGTTGAGGAACGCCAGCTCCCGGAGCCGGTGGGCCAAGGTGTCGTAGGAATAGACCAGGTCTTCGAAGATCTGGGGGTCGGGCTTGAACGTGATCTTGGTGCCCCGGCGGTCGGAATCGCCGACTTCCTCGAACGGCGCCACCGGGACGCCGCGCTCGTACGACTGCTGCCAGGTCTTCCCCTCCCGCCAGATCTCCAGGTCGACCCGTTCGGAAAGGGCGTTCACCACCGAGATGCCGACGCCGTGCAGGCCGCCGGAAACCTTGTAGGCGTCGTTCTCGAACTTTCCGCCGGCATGGAGGACCGTCATCACCACCTCCGCCGCCGGTTTTTTTTCTGTGGCATGGATGCCGACCGGGATCCCCCGGCCGTTGTCCACCACCGTCACCGAGTTGTCGATATGGATAATGACGTCGACTTGGGTGCAGTAGCCGGCCTGGGCCTCGTCCACCGAGTTGTCCACTACCTCGTAGACCAGGTGGTGCAGGCCGGGAGTCCCTGTGGAGCCGATATACATGGCCGGACGCTTTCGAACCGCTTCCAGCCCTTCCAGAACCTTGATTTTACTCGCGTCGTACTGCCGGGAATCTTCCATGGAACCTCTTTCCGCTGCGCAAAACCCCATCGATGACCCCTTCGGATCGATACACGGAATTCCCGCCGACGACAATAGATCTCATGTGCATGCAGCGCATGATCTAAAGAAGATACATTCTAGTACAAATCGAGATTTTTCGGTGGTTTTCAGCCAACTCGGCCGTCCCGCACCAGGACCTTCCGGAACGGAACCTGGAGACGCTGGATCATGGCCTCTTTTGAGGTCGCCACCACCGTCTGAAACCGGCTCTCGTGCAGGTAATTAGCCAGGATTTCAGCTTTTTCCTCGTCCAGGTCCGAATCGAAATCGTCCATCAGGAAAATGGGGGATTCCTCCCTCTCCTCCTGGAGCCGGGTCAGCTTGGCCAGCTTGAGGGCGACCATCGCCCCTCGGACCTGCCCGGCGGAGCCGAACTTCCGAAGGTCGATCCCATCCAGTTCCACGATCAGGTCGTCCCGGTGAGGGCCGGTGGCGGTGTATCCAAGCCCAATATCCCTCTCCCGGTTTTTTTGAAGAGCCTCCAGCAAGATCTCCTCGTACCGGTCCGGCTCCTGGTCCCGGGCCGCCGAAGGGGACGGGAGATAGCGGAGGGAGAGAACCGCGTCCTCGCCGTAGAGACGCCGGGTCGGCTCTCCCAGGCGGGAAGAGAGCAGCACGGAGTACTCGCGGCGCTTCCGGTGGACTCGGCCGGCGGCCTCCGCCAGGCGATGGTCCCAGACCTCCAGTTCCCGGTTCCCCGATCGCCCGCCGGAGCCGAGCATCCGCCGGAGCAGGGCGTTCCGCTGGGCACGGGCCCGGCGGTATTCTCCCAGCACTTTCAGGAAAGAAGGATGAACGACCAGGATCCCTCGATCCAGGAACCGGCGCCGCTCTTCCGGGCCGCCCCGCAGCACCTTCATCCGCTCGGCGGTAAGGTCGACCAGGGCGAGACGGCCCAAGTATTCCTCGTACGGCTGTTCCAGGGAATCGACCAGCATCGCCCTCCGATCCCCGTCATGGATCACCGCCAGCTTCGATTCCCCGCCCCTCCAGGAATAGCTTCCCGCCACCCGGAGAATCCCTCCTTCCCAGGAAAGCAGTTCCTCCGGTTTGCGGGTCCGAAAAGATCGGCCGGTGGAGAGAAAGTAGATCGATTCCAGGAGACTGGTTTTCCCCTGTCCGTTCCTGCCGGCCAGGACGGTCATCCCGGCTTCCAGGTTCAGGGAAACCGCCTTCAGGTTTCTCAGGCGATCGGACTCGATCTTCCTGAGCCACACGATGAAGGCTACAGGAGGTGCATCGGCATGACCACGTACCGGTAGTCCAGGTCCCCGGCCGGTTCAGGCCGTAGCTGGCCCGGCTTGTCCCCGGCGTTCCCGGAGGCCTCTTCCCCATCCTTCACAGGTCCCAGTTCCATGAGCACGTTCGGAGTACCGACCACGTTCAGGAAATCCTGGAAATAGCGCGCGTTGAAACCGATCTCCACCGGTTCGCCGTCGTAATCCACCGGGATCTGCTCCTGGGCGTTCCCAAGGTCTCCTTCGTAGCTCAGATCCAGCTTTCCGGAGGAGAGAGAGAATTTCATCGCCTTTCCGAACCGGTCGCTGGCCATGAGAGCGACCCTTCTCACCGCCGAGAACAGATCGCCGCTGGGGAGGGTGACCACGATGCTGCTGGACGCGGGCATCACGTTTTCATAGCTCGGGAAAGGGCCTTCCGGAACCGTGGAGACCAGTTCATGGCCGGCCAGCCGGAAGAAGATGTGGTTTCCCTTGACCCCGAACTCGACCGGATCGTCCTCACCCAGTTCCGAACTGAGCTTGAACACCTCGGACAGGGCCTTTCTCGGAACGATCACCTTCACCGGGCCGTCCGGAAGATCCATGTCGATCGCCTTGTGGCAGTACGCCAGCCGGTGACCGTCGGTGGCCACCACTGTGATGCCGTCTTTCTCCAGCCGGAGCAGGGCGCCGTTGAGAGAGTATCGGGGGTCTTCCACGGTGATGGCGAACTGGACCCGTTCGATCAAGTCCCGGAGAACCTTGCCGGGAAGAGAGATCGGAACCGTTTCCGGTTCGGGAAAATCAGGGAAGTCTTCCGCTCCCTGGCCGGCCAGCTTAAACCGGGACCGCTCGCAGGAAACCGCCATCTGGTTGTCCTTTCCCAGCTTGAACTGGATTTCGGCGTCAGGAAGGGACCGGGCGATTTCCAGGAGCTTGGCGGCCGGCAACGTAATTTCACCGTTGCTCACCACCGTGGCCTGCACCGCTCCCCGGATGCTCACCTCCAGGTCGCTCGCGCGGATATGAAGACCGTCTTCCTTCGCCTCCAGAAGGAGGTTGGAGAGGATCGGAAGCGTCGCCCGCTTCTCCACCACTCCGGCGATGGTCTGCAATTCGTGAACGAGATCGTTTTTGCGGATCACGAATTCCATGGCTGACCCTTTTCTTCCGCTACTCTCCTGAAAGAGATCTTTCGAGAGAGAGAAATAGTAGAAACAGTAACGGCGTGGAAACTGCGGAAACCTTCACAACCCACCGGGAAATCATTCGCTTACGCTTCCCAAACCCTGCGGATCGATTGTGGAAGGATTCCGTTGGTTCCACGTCGGACCATTCTTTCGCAGGTTCCTCGTTCTGTCCACAGCGGATCCACACAAGGACCCGTGGAGATGTTGATTCTTCACTGGATCTTCAGTTCGAAGCTCTCCAGGAGCCGTTCGAACTCCGGATCTTTCTTTCTCCGGATCTCTATTTTCTGGATGGCGTGGATCACCGTGGAATGATGCTTCCCCCCGAACCGGCGGCCGATCTCCGGGAGGGAGCAGTCGGTCATCTGCTTGCAGAGGAACATGGCGACCTGTCGGGGAAACGCGATCCGCTGGCTGTTGTTCCTGGATTTGATCTCGTTGAGTTTCAGGTTGTAATAGGCGCAGAGGGTGCGTTGAATCTGGTCCACGGTGACCGAGGGGGAGTCCGGAACCATGAATTCCTTCAAGGTCTCCCGGGCCAGTTCCAAGTCGACTTCCCGGCCGGTCATGGAGGCGTAGGCGATCACCCGGATCAACGCCCCTTCCAGTTCCCGGATATTCGATTTGCAGTTGGTGGCGATCAGAAGCGCCACGTCGTCAGGGACCGCCGTGTGCTCTTCTTCCGCTTTTTTCCGAATAATGGCGACCTTGGTTTCCAGGTCGGGCGGCTGAATGTCGGCGATCAGCCCCCATTCGAACCGGCTTCGGAGCCTCTCTTCAAGGGTTGGAATCTCTCTCGGAGGGACGTCGCTGGTCAGGACGATCTGCTTGTCGGCGTCATGAAGAGCGTTGAACGTGTGAAAAAACTCTTCCTGGGTCCGTTCCTTCCCTGCCAGGAACTGGATATCATCGATGAGGAGAAGGTCGATGTTTCTGTATTTTTGCTTAAAGTCGATCGATTTTTCGAAACGGATGGAGTTGATCAGCTCATTCATGAACGTTTCGGACGAAAGATAGGCCATTTTGGAGGAAGGATTCCTCTTCGAGACCTGGTTGCCGATCGCCTGCATCAGGTGGGTCTTGCCCAGGCCGACCCCGCCGTAAATGTAGAGAGGGTTGTAATTGTGGGTCGGCTTTTCCGCCACGGCCATGGCCGCGGCGTGGGCGAACTGGTTGCAGGAGGAGACGACAAACTTGTCGAAAGTGTAGCGGCTGTTGAATTTCGGTGTCTTTATCCGGGAACGGTCCGGAGAGGTTGTCCCGGCCGCCGGTTTACGACCGGCAGTTTTTCGCATCGCTTCGGCCGGTTCGGGAAGGTATTGCACCTTCAGGCCGGGCCGTTTCAAATCGTTCAGAACGTTCTGGATGATCCCGCTGTAGTTGGTTTTCAGCCATTCGGCGAACCAGTTGTTCGGTACCCGGACCGAGATACTGGAACTGTCTTCCCGCATGAACCGGGTCGGCTTGAACCAAGTATTAAAAGAATGGGAGTTTACCCGTTTCTGCAGGCGGTCGAGGATCTGGTTCCAGGTATTGGTTTGGGTTGCCGATTCCAATGTCGCTCTCCCGATCGAGTAGGTCGTCGCCCGCGGCGCAACCGATGTGCAACAGCTCTTTAAATAAATATCCGCCAACAGATTTTCCACACCTGTGGAAAACTGTGATTTCGCCTAAATAAAAGACACGATTCATGTTTTGGACACTGTTCGAAAACCGTGAACATAAGTTATGTCAACTTTCTGTGGATAAGGGAGCAACTCGTAGAAAATAAAGGACTTGTTAATGTAGCAATGGCATTGACCACAGCTGTTTCGCCCCTGCTCGACCTGGTATGGACACCCCGTGCCAACGGATGCCGTCCATCTTTTCCCGACCCGTATTGTCTTGAGAAGACGATGGAGATTAACACACCGCGGAAACGGGATTCAACGGAGAAAAAGCGGATCGATACGCCACAGAAAAATAGCATCTTTCGTAAGAATTTGTAGCTTGTTGCTAACAAAGATTTTACGGTTTCCGCCGATCCGATACCGGGGGAAAAAATTTTTTCCTCTTCCTCCGAAAACCGTGTCCACCGAGGGTTGCTCTCCTCCAGAGGGCTTCCGGAGGCCGGTTCAGCGCCGGTAGGTCCCTCCCTCGGGCCTGCCTTGACGGCCCTCCGGTCGTTAAATATGATGTCGGTTTGCGTGCGGGGAAAATTGCCGATCATCGAACCTGAAAGGGATATAGAATCATGAAGCGTACGTTTCAGCCCAACAACCGGAGGCGCCATAAGAACCATGGCTTCCTGAGTCGGATGAAGAAGAAGGGTGGCCGAAGTGTCATTGCGAGGCGCCGAAGAAAAGGACGGAAACGTCTCGGGCTCTGAGTCGTTTCCCGCAGCCTGCCGGCTGACCCGGCGCCGGCAATTCCTGGCGGTGTACAACAAGGGACATCGAACCGGCACCTTCTCTTTCACCCTGTTCGGCCTTCCCAGCCCGAACGGGCCGCGTCTCGGGATTACGGTTACGAAGAAGGTGGGCAACGCGGTCCGGCGCAATCGGATCAAACGCCGGTTCCGTGAAATTTTCCGAAAGAACCGCCACTTGCTCGACGCGAAATTGGACCTGGTCATCAACGCCCACCGGGGAATCGACGCCAGCCAGTATCGTTCGCTGGAAGAAGAGTTCCTGGTCAGCTTCCGGCGACTGGCCCGAGGGTACCGGATGTGAAAGTACGGAATGCGGCGGTCGGGATCCTGCGCTTCTACAAAGCGGCGATCTCCCCCTACCTGCCTCCCGCCTGCCGGTATGAACCTACTTGTTCCGTTTACGCCGCCGAAGCCGTGGAGCAACACGGCATGATCCGAGGCGGTTTCATGGCATTACGCAGACTGCTCCGTTGCCACCCGTTTCACAAGGGCGGGTTCGATCCGGTGCCCCCTGCCGGCTCCACTGACGTGAGTTCCAGTCGCTAACCTAGCGCCGGGCCTGTCCTCGAAGGCAGGAACCGGCCGAGCGAGAAACGAATCCCGATGGAAAAACGCGCCCTGATCGCCATCGCAATCTCCTTCCTGATCATGCTGGCCTGGCAGTCCTGGTTCGCTCCGAAACCGGGACCGGCCCAGGTTCCGGACGGGGCGCCCGCCGTCGAGTCCACTCCGTCCACCGAGACGGAGCCGGAATCCACCCCGCCGTTCGATTCCGGCCGGCCCGGCACCACCCCGGCGGAACAGCCGGCGGCGGAGGAGCTGCCGGAAGCGATCGGCGAAACGGCCCAGCGGGAAGTGGCGTTCGAGAACGACCTGTTCGAGGTCACCTTCTCCAACCGTGGAGGACGGGTTCTCTCGTGGCGGCTGAAAGAGTATCTCAGCGCCCAGGACGAGCCTGTGGAAATGGCGGCCTGCCTGCTGGACGATCCGGACTACTTCTCCCTGGCGGTCGACCTGGAGGATACGAGCCTGGCGGGGACGATCAACCGGGCTCTATTCATGGTGACCCGGGAAGAGGCGTTCCCGGAAGGAGACCTGGCCGGGGGCACCCGCTTTCGTTTCACCTGGTCCGACGGCAGGGGGCTGGAGGTGGTCAAGTCCCTCACCTTCCGGGATCACGATTACCTTGTCGGATACAAGCTGGACGTGTTCGACCGGGGGCGGCGCCTCCCGGCCCGCTCGGTCTGGGGTCCTGGTTTCGCCGCCCACAACCCGGGCAAAGGCGGCGGACGGGCTTCCTACTACAACTACAAGAATAAGGTCCTGTGGAATCTCGACGGCGAAGTCACGCGGAAGAAAGGGAAGAAGATCGACGAGGAAACCGCGGCCGGCCGACTGATCTGGGCCGGTCTCGGCGATGAGTACTTCGCCGCGCTCCAGATCCCGACCACCGGCAAGGGATCGGTGCATTTCTGGCCCCAGGAGATTCACGCCTGCCCGGTCCCAGGTGAGGAGGAGAAAGAAGAGGACGACGGTCCGACCCTGGCGCCGGCGGTGGCGGTTTCGGTGCCGGAGGACGGTTCCCTTCTTTTCATCGGCCCCAAGAAATACTCCCTGCAAAAACAACTCGGCTACCAGCTCGAGAAAACGGTCTGGTTCTCCAGTTATAAGCTCCTCTACCCGATCTCCAAGTTCCTGTTCTTCTCCCTGCTCTGGATCCAGAAGCATACCTTCCCGAACTACGGTGTGGCGATCATCCTGGCGACCATCCTGCTGCGCCTGATCCTGTTCCCCCTGAACCAGTTTTCCATGGTACGGATGCGAAAGACCCAGATCGACATGCAGCGGCTTCAGCCGAAATTGAAGGCGATCAAGAACAGGTACAAAAAGAATAAAGACGCCGAAAGCCGCGCCAAGATGAACAAGGAAACCATGGAGCTGTACCAGAAGGAAGGGATCAACCCGATGGGCGGGATGGTCGGCTGTCTTCCGATGCTGATCCAGTTCCCGATCCTGATCGGGTTCTACAACATGCTTACGGTCGCGATCGAACTCCGCGGCAGACCGTTCTTCGGTTGGATCCAGGACCTGTCCCTGGCCGACCCGTTCTGGATTCTCCCTCTTCTCATGGGCGTGACCATGTTCGCCCAACAGAAAATGTCCATGGGAAAATCCATAGACCCCCAGCAGAAACAGCAGCAGAAGATCATGATGTTCATGCCGTTCTTCTTCACCTGGATCTGCACGAGCATGCCCAGCGGACTGGTTCTCTACTGGTTCGCCAACAACCTCCTGGGCATCGGGCAGCAATGGCTGGTGAACCGTCACCTGAGCCCCTCCGCTGCCGGAAAGAAGGCATAACCTTATGAGCAAGAAAAAACAGTACCATGGGAAAGATCTGAACGATGCCTTGAACGTCGCCGCCGCCGACCTCGGCATCACCACCGACGACATCCATTACCGGTTCATCGACGAAGGACGGAAAGGGATTCTCGGCATGGGCGCCCGGGACGTGGTGATCGTGGTGGAACCCCCCCTGAAACAGCCGGCGGCCGACAGCCACAACGTGCTGATGAAAGGGGAAACCCCGGTGGCCGGGAGGGAGCGTTCCCGCTCCCGGGGAAGCGGCCGGAGCCGGAATCGGAACGGCCGGCAGCCCCAGGCGTCCGGAGAAGGCGACGGCAGGGAGTCGAACCGCGAGACCCGGGAGCCGTCCGGCGAGGGAAGGGGCGGAACCGGCCGGAGCCGGAATCGCCACCGCCGCCGGAGAGGCGGCGAGAAGCAGGGCGGCGAGAACCGGGGAGGACGACGGGAAGGCAACCGGGGCGGTCGGCGCGGCTCCCGTTCCGACGACCGGCGGTCCCGGCGGGGTCCGTCCCGGTCCCAGGAACCGGTGGAAGTGGACGAGGCCCAGATGGAGAAGATGGCCGGCACCCTCCGGGAGATGCTGGGGTTTCTGCACCACGACATGGAAGTGACCTGCGAAGTGGTCCGGAGCGGCGTTCGGATGGAATTGACCGGCGGCGACCAGGAAATGCTTTCGAAGGACGAGGGGGAATTCCTTTTCTCCCTCCAGTTCCTGTTGAACCGGATGAGCCGCCGGGCATGGCCCAACGTCGGCAGGATCCAGTTGGTGAGCGAAGGGCATCGCTCCCGGCGGGATGAAGAACTGGTGGAGGAAGTGAAAGAGGTCGCCGGGCAGGTGGCCCATACCGGCCAACCGAAATCCCTGCAGGCGATGAACCCGTACGAACGGCGTCTCGTTCACCTGACCGTGCGGGAGTTCGAAGGGCTGGTCAGCGAGTCGGAAGGGGAAGGGTTCCGAAAGCGGGTGACCATCTCCCCTGCGCGGGACGATGCATGACCTCGACCTGACGGTGGCGGCGGTGGCCACGCCCCCCGGCCGGGGAGGCGTCGGCTGCATCCGCCTGAGCGGTCCCAGGGCCCACGCCATCGGCGCCTCGATGTTCCGGCTGAGGAAAGCCGGTGCCGGGGCCGCTTCGGATCCCGCCCCGGAGCACGGTCGGACACGGTTCGGCCGATTCCTGGACGACGCCGGCCGGGTCCTGGATCACGGCTACCTGGTCTGCTTTTCGGGGGAGCGGTCGTTTACCGGCGAGCCGGTTTGCGAGTTGTGGAGCCACGGCAGTCCACCGGTGCTGGGCGCCCTGATGGAGCCCGCCGTTCATCACGGCGCCGAGCCTGCCGAACCGGGCGAGTTCGCTTACCGGGCGATGATCCACGGACGGATCGACCTGGCCCGGGCTGAGGCGATTCGGGACCTGGTGAACGCCGCCACGCGCTACCAGGCCCGCCTGGCCCATGCCCAGGCCGACGGCGCCCTCTCCCGGGCGCTGGCCCCGATCCGGGACCGTCTTCGAGACCTGATCGTCCGTGTACAGGCGGCGGTGGAGTTCGAAGATGAAACGGAAACCGATCTGCCGGACCGGTGGCTGGAGGAGGCGGTGGGAGAGGTCCGGCGGAGGGCCCGGAAACTCCTGGACGGCTTTCGCACCGGGCGGCTGGTGCGGGAAGGCGCCTCTCTTGTGATCACCGGCGCGCCGAACGTGGGAAAGTCCTCCCTGTTCAACAAGCTGCTGGTCCGGGAGCGGGCGATCATCACCGACACCCCCGGCACGACCCGGGACACCCTGGAGGAGAGCCTCGACCTGCACGGCATCCCGGCCCGGCTCACCGACACCGCCGGGCTTAGGGAGACTGCCGGGCCGGTGGAGAGGGAAGGGGTCCGGAGGGCGCTGGAAGCCCGGGAGAGGGCTGACCTGGTTCTCCTGGTCCTGGACGGCTCCCGGCCGCTGAACCGGATGGAGCGGGAGGCGGTGCAAGAAGCGGCGAAACAGGCGGACAGGACCCTGGTGGTCCGGAACAAGATCGATCTCCCGCCGCCGGCCGGCATACCGGCCGGTTCCGATTCCCCTGCCGGTCTGATCCCGGTTTCGGCCCTGACCGGCGAAGGGTGCAACCGGTTGAAAGAAGCGATCCACAGGAAGCTGGTCGGCTCGGTTTCCGGCCTGGAAGACCCGGTGGTGACCAACGCCCGCCACGCCGAGGCGCTGGAGGAGATGGACGCCGCCCTGGAGCGGGCGTTGAAGGCGGTGGCGGACGGCTTCCCGGAAGAGCTGGTGGAGGAAGACCTGGCGGAGGCGATGAACCGACTCGGCGCCATCACCGGCAGGTTCACCACCGAAGAGCTGTTCGACAGGATTTTTTCCACTTTCTGCATCGGCAAGTAGCCGGCGGAAGGAAGGACGCGGGAATGGAAAGAGACCGGTACGACGTGATCGTGATCGGCGCCGGCCACGCCGGGTGCGAAGCGGCCCTGGCGGCGGCCCGGATCGGCTGCTCCACGGCGATGATCACCCTGAAACTCGACGCCGTGGCCCGGATGTCGTGCAACCCGGCGATCGGAGGTCTCGCCAAGGGCCACCTGGTCCGGGAGATCGACGCCCTGGGCGGCGCCATCGGCAGGATCGCCGATTCCTGCGGCATCCAGTTCCGCCTGTTGAACCGGAGCCGGGGTCCGGCGGTGCGTGGACCGAGGGCCCAACAGGACAAGGAGCTGTACCACCAGGCGATGCTGGCCGAGGTGACGGCCCAGGACCGGCTGGATCTCCTGGAGGACGAAGTCGTCTCCCTGCACGTGGAAGGCGGAGCGGTCCGGGGCGTCGGCCTGGGAAGCGGCCGGGAACTGACCGCCCGGAAGGTGGTGGTCACCACCGGCACCTTTCTTCGAGGACTGATGCATACCGGCGATACCACCACGCCCGGTGGCCGGTACCGGGAGCAGGCGGCCAACGAGCTGTCCCTTTCCCTGAACCGGCTTGGTTTCCGCATCGGAAGGTTCAAGACCGGAACGCCGCCCAGGATCCGGAAGGACAGCGTCGACCTGGCCCGGTTCGAGGAGCAGCCCGGCGACGAGACGCCGGTGTTTTT
>CAZZIV010000030.1:0-18585 GCA_964654385.1 uncultured Acidobacteriota bacterium
CGAGAGGGGGCGCGGGTGTGCACCCGGGCACGCTTGGCTCCGGCCGCCGGCCTGGGAAGCGGAAGCGTGGACGCCGAGGCTCTGGATCGGCTGGAGAGCCTCGGGTACGTAGGAGGCGGGCTCGCCGATCCGGAATCTTCCGACGCCCTTCCCGCGGTGGGAGGGCGGAACCCGGTCGAGGCGATGCAGGACGAGGTCCGGCTCCGGCAGGCCGGCGCCCTGATCGGCGCCGGTCGTTTCCAGGACGCCCGGCGGATCCTGGCCGCCCTTCGAGCCGCCGATCCGGAGAATCCACAGGTCCAGTTGAAGCTGGCCCGCGCCACCGAGAAGACGGGAGACGATCCGGGGGCCGAGCGGTTGTACCGCTCGCTGGTGGATGAGCACCCGACCTTTTACCTCGGTTTCCGCTCCTTCAGCGATTTCCTGGAGAGCCGGGACCGGCCCCTGGAATCCCGGGACCTGTGGCTGCGGCTGGCGGAGCGGCTGCCCGGCTACGTGGGCAGCGTCGCCCGGATCGCCCGGGCCGAAAACAAGGCCGGCCGGTTCGCCGAGGCGGAGGCCAGGATGCGCGCCCACCTGCAGGCGCACCCGGACGATTCCTCTTCCTGGGTGCAGCTGGGCCGGGCGCTGGCAGGGCAGGACAACCAGGAAGGAGCCATGGAGGCGCTCCGGAAGGCGCTGGACCTTCAGCCGTCCAGCAAAGAAGCGTTGGACGCCATGCTCGAAGTTCTTCTGTACGCCGGCCGGGACGAAGAGGCCCGGAGCGTTTTACGGAAGCTTCTGGAAACGAGGCCGGATGACCCGGTGCTGCGTCGATACCTGAAAAGTCTGGAAACGAACTAAACGAAAGGGCGATTGATCATGTCCAGTCCCGACCCGACCGATTTCGTGAATCTCCGATCGCTGCTGAGCGAGGAGGAGCGACAGATCCAGGATACCGTGGCCCGGTTCGTGGATGAAAAGGCGATCCCGGTTTTTCCCGACGCCTTCGACGAGCACCGCTTTCCGGTCGAACTGATCCCGGAGATCGCCGGGATGGGCCTCCTCGGCTGCAACCTGGACGGATACGGCTGCGCCGGCCTCAACCATGTGATCTACGGGCTGGTCTGCCGGGAACTGGAGCGGGGCGACAGCGGGTTGAGGAGTTTCGTCTCGGTGCAGGGCTCGCTCTGTATGTTCCCGATTCATTCCTACGGCACCGAAGAACAGAAGCAACGGTGGCTGCCGGAGATGGCGGCGGGAAAAAAGATCGGCTGTTTCGGCCTGACCGAGCCGGACGGCGGATCGGATCCAGGCGCCATGAAGACCCGGGCGGTCCGCTCGGGCGACCACTGGATCCTGAACGGCGCCAAGATGTGGATCACCAACGGCAGTCTGGCCGATGTGGCGGTGGTGTGGGCCGACACCGAGGACGGTATCCAGGGGTTCCTGGTGGAAAAAGGGATGAAGGGGTATGAAACCCGGGACATCCTGAAGAAATACTCCCTTCGGGCCTCCATCACCTCCGAGCTGTTCTTCGACAACGTAAAGGTGCCCGATGGAAACCGGCTTCCCGGCGTCCAGGGTCTGAAGGGACCGCTCAGTTGCCTGACCCAGGCCAGGTACGGCATCTCCTGGGGAGTGATCGGCGCGGCGATCGCCTGTTTCGAGGAAGTCCGGGATTATGCCGGGAGCCGGATCCTGTTCGGCCGGCCTCTCTCCCAGACGCAGACGGTCCAGCTGAGATTGGCCGACATGTGCCGCCGGATCACTACCGCCCAGCTCCTGGCGCTCCAGGTCGGCCGGTTGAAGGATCAGGGAACCATGCACCACGCCCAGGTCTCCATGGCGAAATGGAACAACGTGAGGATGGCCCTGGACGTGGCCCGGGACGCACGGGATCTTCTGGGCGCCGCGGGAATCAGCGTGGAGTTCCATTCGATCCGTCACATGCTGAACCTGGAGAGCGTCGTCACCTATGAAGGGACCGAGACGGTGCACCAGCTGGTGATCGGCCGGGAACTGACCGGGCATGCCGCTTTTTGATCCCACCGGGGGCCGGTGCCGTTCGAATCGACTGAAAAATCGACTTTATCCGGCAAAATTCAGGAATTTCCAGGTATTCCGGAGGTCGGTGGCTGGAGTTTCCCTGCGATTCTGCTAAAGTCGCCGCTTGCTTTTGCTCCGCGTACCTCTTGAAGCGGGCGAAACCCAGGAACATAATCCGAAGAATGGATGGATTAGAGGAAGAGCTATGACCTCCGACCTGACAAAGCTGCGTAACATCGGAATCAGCGCCCATATCGATTCGGGGAAGACCACCCTTACCGAACGGATTCTCTTTTACACCGACCGGATCCGGGCGATCCATGACGTGAAGGGGAAGGACGGTGTGGGCGCCACCATGGATTCCATGGAACTGGAGCGCGAGCGGGGAATCACCATCGCCTCCGCCGCCACCTACACCACCTGGGACGGACACCAGATCAACATCATCGACACCCCCGGCCACGTGGACTTCACCATCGAGGTGGAACGATCCCTCCGGGTCCTGGACGGCGCGGTCCTGGTGCTGTGCGCGGTGGCGGGGGTCCAGTCCCAGTCGATCACCGTCGACCGGCAGATGCGACGTTACCACGTGCCGCGGATCGCGTTCATCAACAAGTCGGACCGGTCCGGCGCCAATCCGTTCAAGGTTACCGAGGATCTCCGGGAGAAACTGAAGCACAACGCCGTCCTCATGCAGATCCCGATCGGCCTGGAGGCGGATCACCAGGGGGTTGTCGACCTGATCACCATGAAGGCGATCTACTTCGACGGAGACAACGGAGAGACCGTACGGATCGAGGAGATTCCGGAAGAACTCCAGGCCCGGGCCGACGAGAAGCGGGAGGAGATGCTGGAAGCGGTCTCCATGTTTTCCGAGGAACTGATGGAAGCGGTCCTGGACGGAGAGCCGACCGAGGAGATGATCCATGACGCCGTGCGCAGGGGGACGCTCTCCCTGGAACTGACCCCGGTCTACCTCGGGTCGGCCTACAAGAACAAGGGCGTGCAGCCGCTCCTGGACGCCGTGGTGCGGTACCTCCCGAACCCGACCGAGATTGAGAACGAAGCGATGGACCTGGAAAAAGGGGAAGAGCCCTTCCCGATCGAGGTGGATCCGGACCGGCCGATGATCGCCCTGGCGTTCAAGCTGGAAGAAGGACGGTTCGGCCAGCTGACCTATGTGAGGATCTACCAGGGGACCCTGAAGAAGGGCGACACCATCTACAACCCGCGCACCAAGAAAGAGGTCCGTGTCGGCCGGCTGGTCCGGATGCACTCCGCGGAGATGGAAGACATCGGCTCCGCCTCCGCGGGAGATATCATCGCCCTTTTCGGAATCGATTGCGCGTCCGGCGATACGTTCACCAAGGACCGGATGCGGGTCTCCATGAGTTCCATGCACGTGCCGGAGCCGGTGATCCATCTTTCCATCCAGGTGGTCGACCGGAAGGCGGAGGCGAACGTGGCCAAGGCCCTGGCCCGGTTCACCAAGGAAGATCCGACCTTCCGAACCCGGATCGACGAAGAGTCCGGTCAGACCGTCATCTCCGGCATGGGAGAACTCCATCTGGAGGTCTACGTGGAACGGATGAAGCGGGAGTACAACGCGGAGGTGGAGACCGGCCGTCCCCAGGTCGCCTACCGGGAGGCGATCAGCCGACGGGCCGATTTCAACTATACCCACAAGAAACAGACCGGCGGATCCGGGCAGTTCGGGCGCGTGGAAGGTTATATCGAACCGCTGGAGAGTGGAGAGTTCGAGTTCGTCAACGAGATACGGGGCGGCGTGATTCCCCAGGAATACATCCCATCGGTGGAGAAAGGGTTCCACACGATGATGAAGAAAGGGAAGTTGATCGGCTTCCCGGTCACCGGCCTCCGGGTGGTGCTGCAGGACGGCCAGACCCACACGGTGGACTCGTCGGACAACGCGTTCCAGGCGGCGGCCCGGGGGGCGTTCAACGAGGTATACCGCAAGGCGAAGCCCCAGATTCTCGAGCCGATCATGCGGGTGTCCGTGGAGGGGCCGAACGAGTTCCAGGGCGCGTTCGTCAAGACGGTGATGCAGCGCCGGGGCCTGATCGTCGGCACCACCGAAGAGGAAGGGTTCGTCCGGGTCGACGCCGACGTACCGTTGGCGGAGATGTTCGGCTATTCCACCGTTCTCCGGTCGGCGAGCCAGGGGAAGGCGGAATACACCATGGAGTTCTCCCGGTACGCCCCGGTGCCCGGGGAAATTTCGGAAGACCTGATCCAACAGTACAACGAGGGGTCGAAGGCGAAGGCCTGATCCAGGAGGGGCGAGAAGGATGCATCGCAAGGAAGTCAACGAACGGAGTCCGATGAGGGTCCTGGAGCACTCGATTCACGGGGGGCTCGGCCTGGGGAACCTCGGCGTGGTGATCGCGCGGCCCGGCCTGGGCAAGACCGCTTTCCTGGTCGGCGTGGCCTTGGACGACCTGCTGCATGGTAAAAAAGTGCTTCACGTCTCCCTCGAACACTCGGTGGAGAAGGTTCGGCGTTATTACGACGACATTTACGCGGAAATCGCTCATAAGCGGGAACTGGAGGACGTCTGGAAGGTCCGCCTGGAGATGGAAAGGAACCGGAGGATCCACTGCTATACCCCCGGTCGCTTTTCCGTGGAGAAACTGCAGGAGGCGGTGGCGTTCATGAAGGAGTTCGGTGAATTCGAGCCGTCGGTGATCGTGATCGACGGATGGGGATTCGCCGACAAGACCCCCGAAGAAATCCGGAAGGTTCGAGCGATCGCCGGAGAGATCCCCGCGGAGGTCTGGATGTCGGCGACGACCCACCGGGACGCGGAAGTGAGCGGAAGAGGCATTCCCGAGCCGGTCGCCCGCCTGGAGGAAGAACTGGATGTGGTGCTCACCATGGCCCACGACGGCAACAGAGTCCATGTCGGCCTGAAGAAGGATCATGAAAACCCGGACGTGTCCGAACTGAAGTTGGAATTGGATCCAACCACCATGCTGCTCTGTCGGGAGCGGTAGGGGCCTTTCTCCGGCGCTTCAGCCGTTTCCCCTGGACCGTTGCCGTTTTTGGCGGTTCCCACGGGCGCGAAAAGCCAGGAAGAACAACAGGAACGTCCCTGCGAAGACCGGCCACCGGAACAGGTCTCCTGTGCGGGTGTACCACGTCTTCAACCGCAGGAGCGGGAGGTCTTCTTTGAGAACGCCCTCCTGGAACAGTTCGCTTCGCGCCGTGACGCGTCCGAGGGGATCGATGAACGCGGAGAAGCCGGTATTCGCGGACCGGGCATAGGCCCGCCTGTTTTCGACCGCCCGAAAAACCGAGAACCCAAGGTGCTGGTAGGGCATGACCGACCGGCCGAACCAGGCGTCGTTGGTAATGTTCACCAGGAAGGCGGCGTTCAGGTTCGTCATCCGCCGGGATAGATCGGGAAAGAGGGATTCATAACACACCAGGGCGCCGAACGGCGTTTCCGGCTTGCCCGGGAGGACCAGCACGTCGACCGTGTCCGCCTCCACGAACCGCCCGAACTGCTTCTTCATGAACGGAAGGAGAAAGCCCAGGGTTGCCTTGAACGGAATCGATTCGGTGAACGGGACCAGGAACCGCTTGTTGTGAACGCCCAGGTATCGCCTGGTGCCGTCGGTGAGGACCGCGGAGTTGTAATGTGTGCGATAGCGCCCACCCTCCGGTTTGCCGATTCCACGCACCATTCCCAGGAGGAGGGGACAGGTCCCGGTTCGAATGCTTTCGGGAAGGCGGGTTTCTTCCGAACTCGCGATCATCGGCAGGCTCGCTTCCGGCCCGACCACCAGGTCGGGGGACAACCGATCCGCCGCCCCGATCAGACGGTTCAACCGGGCCAGGTTGTCGTCCCGGGCCGCCAGGTCCCATTTCCTCCTCTGGCCGATGTTCGGCTGCACCACGGCGACCGAGACCGTGTCGGCGTGAGCCACCCGGTTCTCGATTTCCTTCCAGCGGTGGAGGTTATACGCCAGGGGGAGGGCCAGAAGAAGGGCGAGGGCCAGCCCGGCGAGCGCCCGGACTTTCCGCCCGAAATCCGGCAGCAGCAAGAAGGCGACCAGGCTGTTGATCCAGAGAATCCAGAAGGAGATCCCGGAGACCCCCACCAGGTCGGCGTGCTGGATCAGCAGGGGGTGGCTCGAGAGGGTGTAACCGAGTGTGACCCATGGGAAGGCGAAGTCGGCGAAGGTCCGGGCGTACTCGGTGGCCATCCAGAGAATCGGCGCCGCCCAGAAGAAGGGCCGGCGGAGGGTGAGGTTGAGGAAGTTCATTCCCACCGGGAAAAGCAGGAACGTTCCCATGTGCATCAGGAACGTGCCGATTCCCGCCCCGGTGCCGGCAGGTGTGAAGCGGGCCAGGAGAAACAGCCAATAGAGGTTGCCCAGGAAGAACGGCAGGCCGAAGGCGGCGACGCTCCAGGAGACTTCCCTGAAGGTCCTCGGCCTCGAGAAGAAGAGAAACAGCGGAACCAGGCCGAGAAAAGGTAGAACCGGCACCGACCAGGGCGGATAGGCCAGGACCATGGCGCAACCGGAAACCAGCGGGAGGGCGAACGGATGCTGGATCAGGGGAAGGAGAAATTTTTTCAAGCGAACTCCCGTAACGGCGCACTCTAGCCCGCTTCATGCATGAAGTACCTACTGCGGAGCCGAAATTGCCGTCATCTCGGGCACCCGCTACGGTCCCTCACGCATAAAGCGGGCTAGGGCCGAGAAAAAGAAAAACTACTCTGATCTTGCTGATACAGCAATGGTTTATTAACATAGTTTCATGGCGTCTCACAGGAAAAGCGGACGGTTTCCCGGGACGAGAGAGATTTCGCCTCCACCGGTCTTGCCGGTGGCGCTGGTTCTGGCCGGAAGCTTCCTCACCTTCTACCTGGTCGGATTCGTGATGATCGCCGTCGGAATCGTGCTTTGGCCTCGAGGCCGGGATCGGGTATCGGAGTCCTCCTACCTAGGTTAGGAGAGGATCCACCAGAGAGCGCAGACCAGGATGCCGTTGTGCACGGCGTGGGCGGTCATCGGCGCGATCAGCGATCCGCGCCATTCCCGGATCAGGGCGAACCCGAACGCGAGGCTTCCCAGGGCCGGAATCATCGCCGGTCCCTGGGGATGGATCGCGGCGAACACCACCGCCATGATCGCCGCGGAGAGGATCAGTCCGAACCGTCGTCGAAGGTCCCGGAACAGGGCGCCCCGGAACATCGTTTCCTCGAACAACGGGGCGAATCCGGATGCCAGGAACAGGACCAGGAGGCGGATCCAGACGGTGCCCTGGGAAATCCAGACAACGATCGGATGGCTGATCATCTCCGGGTTCTCCCCGGGAGACGCCGGGAAGAGCCGGCTGGAAACGGTGATCAGGAACAGGGTGACCCCGAACCCGATGGCGACGATCGGAAGGATCGACACGTACCCGGCCAGCCCGGCCCGGATCTCCTTGAGCCAGCCTTCGCCTTCGTATAAGCCTAGATCCCGGGAGGCGTCCTTCCAGGGAAGTCCCCGGAGCCGGGGCCACAGAACGCCCAGGATCGACAGAACGACCAGGCCGCCGAAGGTGAGGATCAGGCTCTCCAGCCCCAGCAGGGCGGGAAGGATTTCCAGCAGGAAAAAGAGGCCGATGTAAACGGCGAACGCTTCCACGTACAAGGTTCCGTTGTGAACCGGGACGCCCAGGCCGGGCCGCAGGCCGCCCCGGGACCGGGTGATCAGCGCCAGGGCCAGCAGCCCGCATCCGGCCAGCAGCCCCAGCCCCGCCGCCCCCAGGAGACCGAACATCCCCACCAGCACCCGGAACGCCTCCCTGCGAGGCGCCTTCCGGGCCGGGTCGTCTTCGGGCAGATCCCGGGTCAGCGCGGCCCGGGCGATCCAGCCCTGATCCTGGAGAAGGTCGTTCTTCTCTTCCTCCGACAGCGTCGACGGGTCTTCCACCGCCTCCGCCGTCAGCCGGTGGAGCCGCTCCTCGCCGGGGAGGCTCGAGTCCGGAGCGTACAGGGAGAGGATCTCCCGGGCCCGGTCCCGGCCGTACTCCCGGTCGTCGCCGTCGATGAGGCCGTACAGCAGCGCCTGTCCCCGCGCCATGCGGGGGCTTCCGATCATGGCGTCCTGGCTGGGGAGTTCCTTCCTCAGCGTGCCGGACATCAGGGCGTCGGCGGCCAAAAGGGTTTTTGCCTGCAGGGTCCAGAGGATCTTCGCGCCGGTGTCGTCCTGCTCTTCGGCCGCCCGGTTCAGGTACCGATGCCCGGCGATGATCCCTCCGGTGGCGAGCAGGATCACGATCCAGCTCAAGGTACGACGGTAGCCGGTCACGTCTCAGTTCTCCTGGATCTGGACCAGGCTGGCGGCGAGCCGGTCGGTGGCGGCCGGCCTGCCGGCGGCGTCCGTTCGGCCGAAGGTCAATACCCCGGTCGGACACGACGCGACGCAAGCCGAGCAGCGCACGCACTCCGGGTCGGCCATCGGAATCCCCTTGTTGGCGAAGTTCATGATATCGATCCCCATGTGGCAGACCGAAGTGCATACGTTACACGAGATGCACTTCTTTTTTTCGGAGAAGATCTGGAACCGGCCGAACCCGCGGGCGTAGATATGCATGAGCGCCGCAAGGGGACAGGCGAAACGGCACCAGACCCGGCCGGACGCTTTCACATACAGGCCGACCCCCAGGACGCCGGCGATCAGCACGTCCACGGTCCATTTCCAGGAGAGAGGATTGACGGTGAGGCCGGCTTCGTTCTTGCCGTCCAGGAGCATGTCGAACGACCGGTTCATCCAGGTTTCCGGGTAGATCCAACCCAGGATCCGGATCGCAAGCAGGGCGAACGCCGCCGCCAGGATCGACTGCCCGACCATGTTCAAGCGGTTCCACCGGGGGCCGTGGGGCATTTTTTGCCGAAGGGCGTCCCCCATCGTTTCCGCCAGCCCGCCGCAGGAGCAGATCCAACCGCAGAACGCCCCCTTTCCCCAGCGCCGGACGATCAATGGGATCAGGACGAAGGTCTGGGCGAAGGAAATCACCAGCCAACCGAAAATCGGTTTACTCGCGAAGACGTTGTAGACCATCAGCGGCCAGGCCAGGATGAAACCGTACGCGCGCCAGTAGGCCCGGGGGTGCCCCCATTCGGGCCAGTGATGGGCCAGGTAGTCGGCGGCCGGAATGTATTTCTCGAACAGGTTGTCGGCCAGGAAGGCGCCGATCCCATGGTCGAAAAAACCGTTGTAGCCGAGCCACGGCAGGATCAGTTCCGGCAGAAGGAACAGCGGGAGGAACTGCACCAGGAACAACGTCCATGTCTGCAACCGGACATAGGGCGTCTTCCTTCTGCGGACCCGGAGAATGCCGAAGACCCCGATCGCCATGGTATACGCAAGCGTGTAGTAGAAACTGCGCCCTTTCATGGAGACCGCCAGTGTGCCGACCAACGTGGAACGATCGGCGACCAGTCGTCCCCACCCGTCGCCCAGAGAGGCGATGAACGCCGGTACGTTGTTGGGGAACACCGATTCGCTTCGCAGCCCGAGGAGCCATTGGCAGAGGAACCCGTCGTTTTTCCAGTCGTAGACCAGGAAGATGGCGATGAAGAAGGCGATCACCGGGATCCAGGCCAGGCCCCGCGTCTCTCCTTGCAGCCGGATGCCGACCCTCCGGAAGAAGTCCAGGGGCGCTTCCCTGCCGAGCATGGAGAAGACCGCGTCGTTCTCGATCTCCCGGTCTTCTTCCCCTTCCCGTGCCAGGACCACCGATTGCGGGCGGATCTCCCGAACGTTGGTTCCCATTTCCAGCCGGAGGGAGCCCGGCCCATCCGGTTCTCCCAGGTATGGGCCGGTGGCCACGCCGACCCGTTCCGAGGACGGTTCTTCCACCTGCACCGACCGGTCGGACGGATCGGTGACAAGCCTCTGGAGTTTTTCCACGTTATCCGGCTTCGGGCGGGAGAATTCCTTTTTCCGATACGAAAGGGCGACCTCGGCGCCGCAGCCGGCCAGGGCGATCGCCCCTTCCAGGGCCGAGTCGCCTCCGCCGATCACCAGGACCTTCCGGCCGATGAATTCCTTCGGATCCAGGAGGCGGTTGTGGACTTTCTCCAGTTCCTCGCCCGGGACACCCAGCTTCCGGAAATTGCCGCTCCGGCCGATGGCGACCAGGACGCGAAGGGTGCGGACGGAGGTTCCGCCGTCCAGATCCAGTTCCAGGACGCCTCCTTTCCGGCGGATCGTCCGCACTCGCCCCTCGGTGACCGGGATCTCCCCGGTCTGCTTCTCCAGGTCATCCAGGAGCGGTTCTTTCACCTTCTCCCGGAACTGCAGGTCGCCCTCGGGCGTCATCTTTCTCGGGTAGGTGAAGATCGGTTTCCCTGCCGGGAAGTCGTAAAGAGTCTGGAACTTCCGTTTCGCTTCGTACACCGAGAAGTCCAGGCCGGCCTTTTTCGCTTCCAGCGCCGCCGCCATTCCGGAGACCCCGGCGCCGACGATCACCAGGTCGTGGATGTCGGCCTCCCGGGCCTTCCTCTCCGCCGGGAATTTCGGATCCGCCAGGATCGTGCGAACCGCCTGGACGCCGGTCTGGGCGGAGAATTTCAGCAGTGGAATCCCGGTCAGGTCGCCGCTGATGTATACGCCTGGAACGTTGGTGGCGCCGTTCTCATCGACCACAGGCAGCTTTTCCAGCGTCCCGGCAGGCCAGCCGGTGTGGAGCCACCGTGTATAATTTTTTACGAGGCGGGGGATCGATTCCAGCAGGTTGACCATGCCATCACTTTATACCAGATCCCCGCACTCCAGACGTTTGATCCGGTCCTGGAGCGGAAGCGACGCGTCCAGGAGAACGGTCGCAAGGGATGCGGACTCCTCCCGCTTTCGTCAATGGCGCGGTCTGTGAGCGACCGGGCCTGGCGCACTCTGACACGTTTTCACTCGCGAATGATTGTCCCATTGGGGGTAAACTCCCTGTACCGGCTCGCAGGGGCCGGGGGGAGAAAGCTTTTGATGATCGATGGTCCTTCGTTCTTGTCCCATGGGGGCCGGGCTTCGATCCTCTTTCCCGGTCGTCTCCGATGACCGGTCGAGCCAGGATTCTTGCCGGGGGGATCGGTGTGTACGCCCTGGCCGTTCGGATCTGGGTCCTCCTGGACCGGCTCGACCTGGGAACCTTCCGGCTGTTCGTGGACAGCGAGCTCTACCGGGAACGGGCGGCGCGAATCCTGGGTGGCGCCTTCGTTCCCGACGCCGCTTTCTTCATGAGCCCCGGTTACTCGTATTTTCTCTCGATTTTTCCTGGCGCCGGGCAACCGAACCTGCTTCTTGCCGGCCTGGCGCAGGCGGTCCTGGGCGTAGCCGGCCTGTTCGGTCTCGCTTATTTTGCCGGGAAGTCGGCCGGGCCGGTCGCCTGCATGGCGACACTGGCGCTGGGCGCCGTCGCAGGGCCGCTGGTGCTTTACGATACCAGCATTCTCCCGGACGGCCCCACCCTTGCGTGCATCGGTATCGGTCTCGGCCTTCTGGCTATGGCGGAGGCCGTGGCCACAAGTGCCGGTCGTTTGCGCCGGTATGCCGGAGCAGGCCTGGCCTTCGCCTTGGCGATCGCTCTTCGCTCCAACGTCGCTCTCACAGGGCTGTTCCTGGGGCTGATGATCCTCGTGCGCAGGAACCGTTCCGAACGCCCGGTTTTCCCCTGGAAAAACGCTCTCGCGTTTGTCGCGCCGATCCTGCTGGCGGCGGCCGGCATCACCGTCCTGAACGGGATCGCCGAAGGGATCTGGTCTCCCGCCAGTCAGAACTCTGGAATTAATCTCTATATCGGAAACAATGCCGCATCCACCGGGCTCTACACCAATCTCGATGGCCGGATCGCCTCCCTGGAGGATCCGAAAGGGAGGAGCGAACCGGAACAGGTTCTCGGGCCGGGCCTGGATTCCCGGCAGGTCAACCGGTACTGGTTTCGGTTGGCGTTGAATCGGATCCGTTCCGAACCGGCGGCCACCCTTTCCCTCTGGTTCCGAAAGTTTCTCCTGGTCTGGACCCACCGGGAGATTCCCCAGATGGAACACTACCGGCTGGCCAGGATGGAATCGGCCGGGTACCGTTTCGCTCCTTTCGGCTTCGTATTCATTTTCGCCTTGGCGGCCGCAGGAACTCCGGTGCTGCTCCGGCGGGAAAACCGGTACCGCACCGGGGTGCTGGTCATCGTTCTTCTCACCGGTGCCGCCACCTGCACCGTGTTCTTCGTGAACGGACGATTGAGGCTCCCGATCTGGGCCGCTTTACTCCCGATGGCCGGGTGCGGTGTCGCTTCCCTTGTACATTCCTCCCTGAGGCGGGAATGGAGAAAGATCGCAGGCGGGCTGTTTTCGGCGGGAGCGGCCGTTCTCTTCAGCTTCCTGATCCAGGTACCGTTGGCGGCGAAAACCAGCCCCGAATATTCGGCGCTCCGCTACGCATTGGTGGAGTTGCAGGCCGGGAACCTGGAACCGGCCCGGCGCTGGGCCGAACGGGAACAGGCCTGGAGGAATGGGACCGAACCGTCTCCGAAGGTTCTCCTGGAGCGGGCGGCGGTGCAGGCGAAGCTAGGAGACTATCGCGGGGCGTTCAGGAGCCTGGTGGAGGCGGCCGACCGGCTGCCCGAGAACCTGCAAGCCCAACAGGGTCTCCTGGCGGTCTGCCACAAGCTGGAACAGCGGGGCGAGGCGGACAGGTCGGTGCGAGCTGCGGCCTCCCGCGCCCGGCGAAGGCTCCGGGAGGCGAACGAACGATGAAGAGACGAACACTCCTTCAGGTTGTGTTCCCGGCGATCCTCCTTTGCCTGGGAGGGTGCGGGGGCGGCGGGGAGGAGCCGGCCGTTGTGCAACAGGATCTGGACGCCTTGCGCAGCCTGCCGTACGCCGGGTCGGCGGCAGACAGCGAAGGGGAGCCGGCAGGGGTTCTCCTTCATGACGCCGACCGGGCCTGGAACGGCCGGAACCTGGTCACCATCCAGATGTCGGCCCGGGCCGACCTCCTGGACATGGACGGCCGGGTTCTTCGAAGCTGGGCGATGGAGGGGGGCGGCCGGTGGGAACGGGCTCGCCTCCTGGACGATGGGGGGCTGGCAGTGGTCGGCGTGGACCCGGTGAACGTCCCCTATATTCCGGACCGTGCCCGGTACGTGGCCCGGTTCGACGCCGGGGGAAACCTTCTGTGGAAACGACCTTTGCATGCGCACCACGACATCGTCCCCGCACCCGGCGGCCGGTTCATGGTCCTGACCTATCGACGGAGAGCGGTCCCCGCCGTTCATCCCACCATCGAGACCCGGGACGACCAGGTGACCGTTCTGGACGGCGACGGGAAGGTTCTCGAACGCCACTCCCTGTTGGACATCTTCACGGCCCGGCCGGACGTATTCCGCTTTCAGCCGGTCGGGCCAAACCGTTTGGGAGGCAGGCCGTGGATGGACCTGTTCCATTCCAACTCCCTGGTGCTCAGCGAGGACGGCCGGCGGTTACTGATCTGCTTCCGCCACCAGGATCGGATCGCGGTGATCGACCTTCCCGGCTGGACAGCCGCCTGGTCCTGGGGGAGGGGGGTCCTGTCCGGGCCTCACGACGCCCAGTGGCTGAAGAACGGTCATCTCCTGGTGTTCGACAACGGAATGGCCCGGGGCTGGTCCCGGGTGCTGGAACTGGACCCCGAGACCGGCGGCATCGTCTGGGAATACGGTGACCCGGACCGGCACAAGTTCTTCACCTTGTCCAAGGGATCGGCGCAGCGCCTTCCCAACGGCGATACCTTGATCGCGGAAAGCGACAACGGCCGGGCGTTCGAGGTGACGGCTGCGGGGGAGACGGTCTGGGAATACGCCACGCCGTACACCGATCCAGAAGGCAGGCGCGCCGCGCTGGTTCGAGTGCGACGGATTCCGCCAGCCGGCCGCCCCTGACCGTTCGCCCTTGCGCCGGTTCCCCCGGGTCCCTATGGTTGCGCCATGCGCAGGCACCCTTTATCCCGGCCGAGCGACCGGACCGAGCTTCTCCGGAACCGGTTGCCCGAACCGGTCCATGCCGAGAAAAGGATCCGCCGCCTCCTGAACCCGGTGACCGGCTGGTTCCGCAGGTTCGAACGGGCGGTGAATCACTGCATCAGCCGGCAGGTCTATCCCAGGGTGCCGGGGATGCACCGGATCTACGATTTCCAGTTGCGCCACCGGTTGACCCTGGCGGAGGGGACGATCCCTCTCCGGAACCTGCCGCAGGAACTGGAAGGGTTGAAGCTGCTGCTGGTCTCGGATATTCACTGCGGACCGTTTCTCTCTCCCGGCACCCTGGCGGAGGCGTTTGGGAAGCTGATGCGCCTTCAGCCGGACCTGGTGGTTCTTGCGGGGGATTTCGTGACCAGCCGGGTCTCCGATTTCCCTCCCCAGGCCGGAACGTTCCAGGAGCTTTCCGCTCCCCTGGGAGTCTTCGGGGTCCTGGGAAACCATGATCACTACACCGAGGACACCGGCGCGCTGATCCGCAGGATCCAGGACGCAGGGGTGCGCCTGCTCCAGAATGCCCGCGTGGAGATCGGCCGGGGGAGCGGCCGGCTGATCCTGGCCGGGGTGGACGACATGACCTTCGGAGAGCCGGATCTCGGGAGGGCGCTGGACGGGAGGCCGGACGCTTCGCCCGCCATCCTGGTTTCCCACAACCCGGACCTGTTTTTCCAAGCGGCCCGGGCCGGCGCCGACCTGGTTCTTTCCGGCCACACCCACGGCGGGCAGATCCGCCTTCCCGGGTCCGGTGTGCTGGTGCGGATGAGCCGGTATCACCTGGACGAGGGGCGGTACCGTGCCGGCGGCGCCGAACTGGTGATCAGCCGGGGGCTGGGGGCGGTCGGCCTTCCGTTGCGGATGTTCTGTCCGCCGGAGGCGGTACTGCTTACGCTGACCAGTGAGGCGGGGTAGAGCATCGATCAGGATCGGTTTTCGAATTCCCTGTTTTTCACCGGGGGCGAGGATCCCAAGGTGGACGGGAGAATGTTGGTCCTGCGGGGGTAACCATTTTTTCCTGCTGTCGATTAGCCCGATTTCGCATGCATACTTCCTGGAAACGGAGTTACCCCTGTACTTACAATCGTTTAAGAGAAGTTACCAACATTTTCCCGTCCACCTTGGGAAGGGGGCAGGGTCAGGCCAGGATATTCAGCAGGTCTTCCATCAACTCGTCTTCGGCACGGACCGCCGCCGCCGCCGCTTTCACCCCGTGAGCATCGAGCTTCATTTGAACGATCGCTTCCGGCAGGTCGCCTTCCGGGGAGACCGCCGCTTGTCCGACCTTCCGGGCGGATCGGTCGAACTGTCGCATCAGGGACGAGAGGGACCGGGTTGCGCCGGGGATCGCTCCGGTATCGGCCATGGCGATTCTCCTTTCCTTCCGTTTCATGGAAACGGCCTGTTTTCCTGCGTATCGGCGGCGGAAGGGAAAACTTGAGAGGCATTTACGAAAAACGCGCAATTTTCGATCTTGCGGCCCTTGGAAACCCGTCGTATTCTCTCAGTAAGGTCGGATCGGGAGCCTGTGGATCGTTCCCGACCTCCTTCTGGAACGGCCGACTGGGGAAAGGGACTGGATTCATGCAGGTGAAAGAATTGATGAACACGGACGTGGTAACGGTGCGGGCCGATCAGCCGGTTTCGGACCTGTTCGACCTTCTGCAGGCCGCCCACATCCAGGGGGCGCCGGTCGTGGACGAACAGGGCGCCCTGGTCGGCTTCGTCTCCCAGGAAGACGTCATGTTCGGCAGCCTCGGGAACGGATCCGGAGAGAAGAAGACCACCGTAGGCGACATCATGACCTCTCCGGCCATGTCGGTCACCGAAACCACCTCCGTGGAGGACACCGCCCGGATGATGTGGCGGTTCCGGGTCCACCACATGCCGGTCCTGAAAAAGGAGCGGTTGGTCGGAATCGTTTCCGCCCTGGATTTCTGCCGGTTGGCCGCCGGCGACCGGGCCGAGGAAAACCCGGTCCTGGCGGCGAAGCATCGCTGAGCCTCCCGAACGGTCCACGTTCCTCGCCCGCGTGGGCCGGGAGCCGGGTTGAAACGGTCTGCCGGGCTGCTTCCTAAACGTTCTTCAACACGTTCAACGCCGACCCGGCCTTGAACCATCTGATCTGTTCGGCATTCAGGGAGTGTTTCAGGGTGACGGTGTCTTCGGTTCCGTCTTCATGGTGGAAGACGGCGGTCAACTCGCTTCCCGGCGCCAGGCCGGCCAGCCCCAGGATGCTCACCCGGTCTTTCTCCTGCACCTTGTCGTATTCGGCCGGGTCGGCGAACGTGAGCGGTAGTACCCCCTGTTTCTTCAGGTTCGTTTCGTGGATCCGGGCGAAGGAACGAACGATGACCGCGCCACAGCCCAGGAGCCGGGGAGACATGGCGGCATGTTCCCGGCTGGACCCTTCGCCATAGTTCTCGTCCCCGACGATCACCCACTGGATCCCCTTCGCCTTGTACGCCCGGGCCGCCGCCTGGGGTTCCAGGCCGGTTTCGCCGGTGTCCAGGTTCCGGGTCTTTCCTGCTTCACCGGTGAACGCGTTCACCGCTCCGATCAGCATGTTGTTGGAGATGTTGTTCAGGTGTCCCCGGTATTTCAGCCAGGGACCGGCCGGGGAGATGTGATCGGTCGTGCACTTCCCCTTGGTCTTCATGAGAAGGGGTAGCTTTTCATAATCTTTCCCGGACCAGGGGGCGAACGGCTCCAGCACTTCCAGCCGGTCGCTGGACGGATCGATCGCCACCTCCACGCTTCCGCCGCCCTCCGGCGGATCCAGGTACCCGTCTTCGTCCCGGACGAATCCGTCCGCGGGAAGGTCCGGGGCCGGGGCCGGAGCGTTCAGTTGAAATTTGCCGCCGTCCGCGGCGGTGAGGGAGTCGGTCATCGGGTTGAACGAGAGGCTGCCTGAGAAGGCGTAGACGGCGACCATCTCCGGGCTTCCGATGAACGAAAGGGTTCCCGGGTTGCCGTCGTTCCGCTTGGGGAAGTTCCGGTTGAACGACGAAACGATGGTGTTCGCCTTCCCCGGCTCGATGCCGTCTCTCCGCCACTGGCCGATGCATGGCCCGCAGGCGTTGGCCAGGACGGTGGCGCCTACCGCCGAAAGGGCGGCCATCTGCCCGTCCCGCTGGATCGTCTTGTGAATCTGTTCCGAGCCGGGGGAGATCCAGAGGGGGATCTTCGCCTTGCACCCTTTGGCCGCCGCCTGGTTGACCAGGTCGGTGACCCGGGAGAGGTCTTCGTAGGAGGAGTTGGTGCAGGAGCCGATCAGCGTGGCCGAGACCTGGTCGGGGTATCCTTCCGTTTCCACCGCTTTCGCCATGGTGGAGACCGGCCGGGCCAGGTCCGGGGTGTGAGGGCCGACCAAGTGGGGCTCCAGGGTGGAAAGATCGATTTCGATCACCTGGGAGTAGTACCGTTCCGCTTCCGCCGCGACCTCCCCGTCGGCGCCCAGGAGGTGTTTGTATCGGTTCGCCAGTTCGGCCAGTCCGGCCCGCTCGGTGCCGGCCAGGTAGCGGGCCATGGAATCGTCGAACGGGAAGATCGAGGTGGTGGCGCCCAGTTCCGCCCCCATGTTGGTGATGGTCGCCTTGCCGGTGCAGGAGATCGTTTCGGTCCCCGGCCCGAAGTATTCGATCACCGCGTTGGTGCCGCCCTTCACGGTCAGGATGCCCAGGAGCTTCAGGATCACGTCTTTGGGCGCCGCCCAGCCTTGAAGGGAACCGGTCAGCTTGACGCCGATGATCTTCGGGTACTTCACCTCCCAGGGGAAGTCGGCCATCACGTCCACCGCATCGGCGCCTCCGACGCCGGACGCGAACATCCCCAGTCCGCCGGCGTTCGGTGTGTGAGAGTCGGTGCCGATCATCATGCCGCCGGGGAAAGCGTAGTTCTCCAGGACCACCTGGTGGATGATGCCCGCTCCCGGCTTCCAGAAGCCGAGCCCGTACCTGGCGGCGGAGGTGCGGAGGAATTCGTACACCTCGTGATTCTCGCCCAAGGCGGTTTGCATGTCCTGGCCCGCCCCCTTGTACGCCCGGATCAGGTGGTCGCAGTGGACCGTGGAAGGGACCGCCACCTGGGGAATCCCGGCTTGCGCGAACTGGAGGAGCGCCATCTGGGCGGTGGCGTCCTGCATGGCGACCCGATCCGGCCGGAGTTGCAGGTACGACTCTCCCGGGCGCAGGTCGGCCCCGGACGGGTCGTGAAGATGGCCGAGCAGAACCTTCTCCGCGAGGGTCAACGGGCGGCCCAGCCGTCCCCGTACGATCTCCAGGTTCTTTTCCATCTTTTTATAGGCGTTTTCGACGAAGGCGGGGGTGCTTTCAATGGTGGCCATGTTCTGCTCCTTGCCGGGATTCGACAGCTATCAACGGCGTGGGCGAAACTGTATCGCCTCCCCGCCAACCTCGCAACGGCAGGGTAGGACAAGTCGTCTCCACGCTTCGGTCCGGTGGTAAAGGCGGGCGGCGACGCCGGGAAACGGTTCAAAAGGTGGGGAAACCGCCGGACCGGGGAACTTCAAGG
>CAZZIV010000031.1:0-18538 GCA_964654385.1 uncultured Acidobacteriota bacterium
TGGCTACGAAGCGGGAAATTCGGCCTTGTCAAAAATCGCCGATATTCTCCGGGTGGCCGCCGACGACCGGGACGTTCTGGGTCGGCAGGAAGACGACAACTTCGCGATTCTCCTCCGGGGCGCCGGCCGGGGAGATGCAAGACAGGTTGCCGCAGGCATCCGTTCCAACGTGGAACGATACCGGTTTTTCCCGGACAAGCAATGGGTCGGCAGGATCACCGTTTCGATCGGGGCCGCCTCCTTCCCCGCCGACGCCCTCAACCCGCAGGCCCTTCTCGGCCGGGCCCGGGAAGCGCTGGAAGAAGCACGGGCCCTGGGCCGGAACCGGGTCTGGTGCTACCTGCGCCGCCCCCGGGTTCCCTTGCAGGTTCCCGTTTATTTCGAGGGGTCCGAGAGCCTGCTGGTCGGCTATACCCGTGACCTGTCTCCCAGCGGCGTCTTCGTGCAGACTTCGGCGCCGATCGACATCGGAATGCGGTGCGCCCTGAACTTTCCACTGCCCGGGCAGAACGGCCATGTCCACGTGATCGGCAAGGTGGTCCGCTCGGTGCCGCCGGAAATGTCGCCGGTCACCACGCCGGAGATCCCGATTCCCGGCATGGGCGTCGAATTCGAACAGTTCGGCGGCCCGGAAGATCAGTTGGCCATCGACACGTTCCTTCACGACCGGGAGGCGACCACCTTCCGGCCGGAGACGAGCCCTCTCAGCTTTTAGCCTGTACCGGCCGGGTTCCGGATAGCTTATACTTTCCGGCGTGAACGGCTGGACCCTATTCATCGTCTTCGGATCCTGGGCGGCGCTGGTGGTGCTGACCCTCCTCTCCTACCGTTTTTCCAAGGCCCGGAGCGGAGATTGAACGGAGACGGAGCCATCCTCGCCGGCCTGCTTCTCTACCTGTTGCTGATGGTACTGGTCGGTGTGCTCGCCGCTCGCTTCATGAAATCGATGGACGACTATCTTCTGGGAGGGCGCAGGCTGGGTCCCTGGGTCGCCGCCATCTCCGAACGGGCCTCCGGCGAATCGGCCTGGTTCCTTCTGGGTCTTCCCGGCGCCGCCTACGGGCTCGGTTTCATCCAGTTCTGGTCGGTGATCGGCATCGCCGCCGGCATCCTGTTCTCCTGGACCTTCATCGCCACCCCCCTCCGGCGGCAGACCGCCGCATTGGGAGCGTTGACCCTTCCGGACTACTTCGAACTCCGGTTCTCCGACAGGACCCGTCTTCTCCGGTTGTTCTCCACGCTGGCCATCCTCATTTTCTATACCGCCTACGTCGCCGCCCAGTTAAACGGCGCCGGCAAGATTCTGAACGCCACCTTCGGCATCCGGGTCGAATACGGCCTGCTGATCGGCGCCTCGGTGATCTTGCTGTACACCCTGATGGGCGGTTTCCTCGCCGTCGCCTGGACCGACCTGATCCAGGGGATCCTGATGACCGCCGTCGCGGTGGTTCTCCCCCTGGCAGGCCTGATCCACATCGGCGGCTTCGGCCCCCTGGCCCGGGCGCTGGAAGACCAGGGACCCGGTTTTTTTTCCATGACCGGAGGAAAAACAGGCGCCGCGTTCCTGTTCGGCGTCATGGCCGCGAACCTCTCCTGGGGGCTGGGATACCTGGGACAGCCCCACCTCCTCACACGATACATGGCGATCCGGAAAATCAAGGAAGTTCCCAAGAGCGGCGCCATCGCCATGGGATGGACCCTGGTCTCCTACTGGGGCGCCCCTTTTATCGGAATCGTGGGGCTGGCGGTTCTGGGACCGGGACTGGCCGACCAGGAACAGGTGATGCCGCTCCTGGCCAAGGCGCTCATGCCCGGCTGGCTGGCCGGCCTGATGATCGCCGGCGCCACCGCCGCGATGATGTCCACCGCCGACAGCCAGCTGCTGGTCGCTTCCTCCGGCGTGGTGGAGGACGTCGCCGTCCGCCTTTTCGGCGTCCGGGCCACCCCGGGGCGCCTCCTGGCCTACTCGCGCCTGGCCACGATGTTCGTCGCCGGCACCTCTCTCTACCTGGCCTGGATCTCGATCCACGATTCGAGGATCGTAGACGCCACGGTCTCTTACGCCTGGACCGGGCTGGGGGCCTCGTTCGGCCCTCCCCTCCTCTTCTCTCTCTGGTGGAAGCGGACGACCTTGTATGGCGCCCTGGCCGGCATGGTCGGCGGAATGACCGCCACCATCCTCTGGAACAACCTGGACTCGCTGAACGATTTCCTGGACAAGAAAGCGGCCGCCGTGCTGATCAGCGCGGTCCTGGTCTTCCTGGTGTCCTGGATGGGGAGAAACGCTGCCGGGGCGGAAAGGACGACGGGATAGAAAGGGGAGCTTGTTCTCTACTTCGCGAGGACCCGTTGCATCGGCATCACTAGAGCACTCACTTGAATCATCAGGCCGCCGATGCTACCGGATGATTTCCATGTCGCGCATCACTCGGTCTTAAGGCCCTCACAAAAACGAGAACGAAGTTTTCCGCCCCGGCAAACTCTAAGCACCTGTATAGATAACACCATCCCATCCCGGTGCACAGGAAATAGTCCCGGGAAAGCGGACTGTTTTTGTTTACAATTCGGGAAAATGAATTCTTCCGGCCAGGGCTTCGAGCAGGGTTTCCCGGAACCCGGCCGCACGGCTTCTTCGGACGGAAAGGCTCAATCGGGGTCTCTCCCCGAAATCCCGCTCCACCTGGAACAGGTCCCTGGCCGACCGGGCCAGGACCGTTTCCAGGGCGCCCAGGTCGTCCCAGCCGACTTCCACCGCCAGGATCACCGCTTGTTGTCCCGAAACCACCGGCGCCCGGTCCAAGGCGGCCCGGGCCGCTTCCGAATAGGCCCGCCCCAGCCCGCCGGTGCCCAGCTTCACCCCACCGAAATACCGTGTGACCACCACCAGGCCGTCGTGAAATTCCCCTCCCCTGAGCACCGCCAGGATCGGCGCCCCGGCGGTTCCGGAAGGCTCGCCGTCGTCATCGGATCTCTCCTCCACCCGGCCCGGCTCTCCGACCCTCGCGGCCCAGCAGTGATGGGTCGCCCCGTGGTACTTCTTCCGCACGGTTTCCAGCCGCCTCCGGCCGGTCTCCAGGTCGGGTGCGTGAAACGCCTGCCCCAGGAACCTGGATCCCTTGATCTTGATCTCCGTTTCGGGACCGTTCCCGAGAACCTTGTAAAGGTCCGGATCGGTCACTCCGTCGCCTCCTGCAGAAACGCCTCCTCCTCCACGCCAATCACCGGCCGGGTGAACCGGGAAACCAGGATCATCGCTCCCACGTTCGCGGCGAGTCCGTAGAGTCCGGCGTGAAGAGGCCAGGGGCGGAGATCGGGCCACAGCACCAGCAGAAGCGTCACCAGGGATCCTGCCAGGAGTCCGGCCAGCACCCCCGGGCCGGAAGCCCTCCGGACGTACAGTGTGGCGACCAGGGCAGGCATGAACTGGACCACCGCGCCATAGGCCGAAAGAAGCAACGCCACCAGCGACCCCTTGTAACCGATCGCCGTCAGGTAGGAGATGATCATCACGCCGACCACCATCCACCGGATCAAGGTGCGCTCCCGGGTAGGCGTCAGCCGCTTTTTCAAGGCGGCGACCCACCCGTCCCGGACCAGAATCGAAGCGGCCGCGTGGACCATGGCGTCTCCGGAGGACATGGAGGCGGCCAGGGCGCCTGCGCAGAACAGGCCGACCGCCGCCGCCGGGATCCGCATGTCCAGGATCATATGCAGCAACACCTGGTCCGGCCGGTCCGGAGCGGTCGGATAGAGAACCCCGGCGAACCCGATGAAGAACAACGGCAACAAAAAGATCTGAAAGGTCGGGTAGAGCACCACCGTTCTCCGGATCGTCCGGTCGCTCCGGGCGGTGAACGCCTTCATGAACAGATGGGGCCAGGCGGAAAAGCCGATGGCCGATACCAGGATCGCCGAGCTGTACTCCCCCCAGGACCAGGGCGCGCCGGAAGCGGTCCACCCCGGCGGCACCAGGAAGTCCGGGCGGACGGCGGCGATCTCCCGGAACATCGGGCCGACCCCGCCGTACAGCTTCCAGGGAAGGTACAGGCCGAGCCCCCAGGCCAGGGCCATCATGAAAACGCCCTGGAACGTGTTCGTCCAGCCGACGCCCAGGACCCCGCTCCGGAGCACGTAAACCAGGACCACGCCGTAGACCAGCGCCGCCCCCTGCCATTCGCCGACCGCTCCGTGGGTCACCGCAGACAGGACGTAGCCGGCGCCTTTCATCTGGATCGCCAGGTACGGAACGAACGCCACCAGGCTGACCAGGGCCATGACCCCCGCGATCGGCGGGAACCCGTATCGCCGGGACACCATCTCCGCCTGGGTGACGAAACCGAAGGTCCGGGCCACCCGGGCCGCCCTCGGCCCGAGAAAGTAGAAAGGGATCATCCCGAGCACACCGTAGGCCAGGATGTAAAACGCCGCCGCTCCCCTGGAATATGCCCAGCCGGGGGCGCCCAGGAAGGCGAAGGCGCTGAAGATCGTCGCCCCGGTGATGAAATACATCAGGACCAGGCCGAGGGAACGGTCGCCGGCCACGTACCCGGTGGCGCCGGCACTGGCCCGCCGGCCGGGGATGATGCCCAGGATCAGGCAGCTGACCAGGTACGAGGCGGCCACCGCCAGGATCTGCCAGGTCGCGTTCATCTCAACTCATCTCAGCGGGGCCGGGAAACATCGTACGCGAGCAGCGCGAAAAATGACGCGATCGCCCATCCGACCACAAAGGCCAGGGAGAACGGAATCCCGAGCACCATCGGCTCCACCCGCCCGGCGAAATACTTGCAGCCGGGCCAACAGAGGCTTCCGAGACAGACCAGGAGGAAGAGAACCAGGAGCCGATCCCGGGCACCCAACCGCTTCCTCTCCGCCTTCGACGATTTCATGATCCGGCTCCGCGGATTCAGGGCATCGGCTTGGTCCAGCGGTCCAGCCAATCCAGGACCGTCCGGTGCCAGAGAATGCTGTTCGCCGGTTTCAGCACCCAGTGATTCTCGTCGGGGAAGTAAAGGAAGCGGGACGGGATCCCTTTCCGTTGCAACGCCGTGAACACTCCCAGCCCCTGGGATTCGGGCACTCGGAAATCCCGGGCGCCCTGCACCACCAGCATCGGCGTCTTCCAGTTCTTCACGTATCGGACCGGATTGAACTTTTCGAACCCGGCCGGAGCGGCCCAGGGGGTCCCGCCGTTTTCCCATTCAGGGAACCAGAGCTCCTCGGTCTCGAAGTACATGGCCCGGGTGTCGAACACGCCGTCATGACTCACCAGGCAGCGGAAACGGTCCGGCCAGTTCCCGGCGATCCAGTTGATCATGTATCCGCCGTAGGATGCGCCCAGCGCCGCCACCCGGTCGCCGTCCAGAAAGTCGTATTTCGCCAGCGCCGCCGCCAGCCCCTTCTGCAGGTCGACCAGCGGCCGGTCGCCCCAGTGCCCGCTGATCGAATCGGTGAACGCCTGCCCGTAACCGGTGGAGCCGTGGAAATCGATCATCACCGCGCCGTAACCGGCCGAGGCGTAACTTTGCGGGTTCCAACGGTAGTGGAAGCTGCTGCCCATGGATCCCTGCGGGCCTCCATGAATCAGGAAGGCGACCGGAAACTTCCGGCCGGGCATGAGGCCCAGCGGTTTCACCACGTACCCGTAGACCGTTTCGTCGTTCCAGCCCTTGAAGGAAAACTGCTCGTAATCGCCCATGAAGACTTCGGACAGCCGGTCGGCGTTGAACCGGGTCAGTGGACGTTCGTCCGAGCCGTCCAGGGCGGCGGTGTACAGTTCCACAGGGGACTTGAAACTGTCCCGCCCGAAGACGATCCGGTCTCCCGCCGGCGACGGGGAGCGTACGTGCCCCCCTCCGATCAGCCGGGACACCTTGCCGCTTTTCCGTTCGACACGGAACAGCGCGTGTTCCCCCAGGTCGTCGGCAGTGACGTAGAAAGCCCGTCCATCCGGCGTCCATCGCATGCTGCGAACCGTGCGATCCCATTTTTTCGTCTTCAGAAGCCGACTTTCGCCGTCAGGCCAGGAACGGGTCACGATCCGGAACTTATCCGCTTCGAACCCGGGCCTTTCCATGGCGAGCCATGCCAGGGTCGTTCCGTCCGGGGAAAAAACCGGCGCCGTGTCCCAGGCCTTGTTTCCTTCCGTCAGGTTCACCGGCGTTCCTGTGCCGTCGGCGTTCGCCAGGTAGAGATCGAAGTTGGTGGACCATGCCTCCCCCTTCCCCAACCGTGCGGAAAACACGACTCCGGTTCCGTCCGGCGTGAAGATCGCCTCCTCCATCCCGCCGAACGGCTTCCCCGGGCAGTCGGCGACCATGCCGGCCATCACGTCCACCGGGTCGGCGGCGCCGTATTTCAGAACGAACAGGTGGGTTCGTCGGCCGTCCATGACCGTGTCCCAGTGGCGGATAAACAGGGCGTCGTACAGCCGCCCGGTAACTTTCCCCGCCTTTCGTTCGTTCAATCGATCCACGGTGCACTGGAGAGAATCGCAGTCGGGGAACACGTCCATGGCCACCAACCACCGCTTCCCGTCCCGGGACAGCAGGAAGCCGCTCACATCCAGGGGGAGATCGGTAGCCTGCTCCGCCTCGCCGCCGCCGACGTCGATCTTCCAGATTTGACTGGAGCCTGAGCGGGAGGACAGGAACAGCACGCTCTTCCCATCCGGAGACCACCGGGGCGAGAAATCGGAAGCCGGGTCGGTGGTCAATCGAAGCGGTGCCCCTCCGTCCACCGGAACGAGCCAGAGATCGGTGCGCCCGCGATCGTTTTCGAAATCGGTGGTCCGAACGGTGAAGACCACTTTCGATCCGTCCGGCGATACCTGCGGATCGGAGAGCCTTTGCATGGCGTGGAGATCTTCCGCCGTGAACGGCCGAGGCCCGTTCGCCACGGCCGGGATACCGAGTGACCCTAACACCAGAACCGCCAGGACGGCGGCGGACCGGAACCTGTTGTTCCCTCTGAACCCTGACATCATCATCCCTTTCTCAGCGACGGCCGGGACGCACATGCTCCCGGGAAAAGTAATCGATGGTCATCTCCTTCACCTTGCCGGACAGGAGCACCAGGCCGATCAGGTTCGGCAGGGACATGAGTCCCAGGGCCACATCCCCCCAGGTCCAGACGGCGTTCAACGGCAAGATGCAGCCGATAAAAAAAGCCAGGACGAAAAACCAGCGGTAGATCGGGATCCACCGGGCGCCCAGCAGGTACTCGGTGGAGCGGTCGCCGTAATACGACCAGGAAATCGCCGTGGAGACGGCGAACAGGATCACCGCGAACGTCACCAGCGTGTACCCCGATTTCCCCAGCACCTTTCCGAATCCGTAAGCGGTCAGGTCCGCGCCGGTGAGCAGGGCGTCTCCTTTCACGGTGACCTGCCCCCCCTCCCGCGCCGAGGCGGAACCGTCTTTATCTACCAGCAAAGTCCCGCTCCAGGGAGCCCCTTCCGCATCCACGAGCAACGCCTGATCCACCGGGACATCGAAATACTCCACCGAAGCGTCCGGCAACCTCCCGTCCCGGACATCCAGTTCGGCCATCGGCGCCGATGCCTTTTCCAGGATCCCTGATCTCACGGCTACATCGTTCAGACCGAGCGTCTGGGGCACCTTGTCCAGCCAGGCCCCGCTGATGACGATCACCAGGCCGGTCATGGTGCAGATCACCAGGGTATCGATGAACGGCCCCAGGGAGGCGACCAGCCCTTCCCGCACCGGTTCCTCGGTCTTGGCGGTGGCGTGGGCGATCGGCGCGCTTCCCTGCCCCGCCTCGTTGCTGAACAGTCCCCGTCGAATCCCCCACATTACGGTCATCAGAAGCGATCCGGCGGCGCCGCCTGCCAGCGATTCCGGGGCGAACGCCTGGGTGAGAATCGTACCGAAGGCGGACGGAATATGCCGGGCGTTGATGAACAGGATGACCAGGGCGCCGCCGACGTACAGGATCGCCATGAACGGCGCCAGGATCGAGGTGACCCGGCCGATCCGCTTGATCCCGCCGATGATCACCACCGCCACCAGGGCGGCGAACACCAGCCCGGTCCAGACCACCGGGATATGGAACTGGGTCTCGATCCGAACCGCCAGCGTGTTCGACTGGTTCATGCAGCCGCTGCCAAAGGAGGAGATGGCGGCGCAGGCGGCGAAGAAAGCGGCCATGATCTTCCATCGCCCGCCCAAGCCTTTGGAGATGTAAAACATCGGTCCGCCGGAAACCGAACCGTCCTTGTGAATGTGCCGGTATCTCAAGGCGAGGGTGCATTCGGCGTATTTCAGCGCCATCCCGAAGAAGGCGGTCAGCCACATCCAGAAGAGGGCGCCGGGACCGCCCAGCCGGATGGCGATCGCCACGCCGGCGATGTTCCCGATACCGACGGTGGCCGACAAGGCGGTGGTCAGCGCCTGGAAGTGGCTCAAGTCCCCGGCGGTCTCCGGATCGTCGTACACACCCCGGGCGATATCGACGGCGTGCCTGAATCCCCGCAATTGGACGAACGCCAGGCGGACGGTGACATACAGGCCGGTTCCCAGCAGGATGATCGCCAGGAGAGGCGCCTGCTCGGGCCAGTTCCAGACATAGCCTTCCAGGAAGTGGGCCACCGGTCCCAGGAAACCGTTGATCTGGTCGGCCAGGGCGCCGGCCGCTTGTTCGATCCAGGTCATCATCGAATTAGGGCCTCCACGGACCGGGAAAACCGGCTTGGACACGGGAAAAAGAACAGCTAGGCCAAGTGCGAATGCTACCATGAAACCGATCGGATCCTGATTCACCTGGGAGAGAGGCGGAAGATGTCCTCCGAGACCCTGTTTTCATTTCCGATGGTGCTGATCCCGGCCGGCGCGGGCCTGGCGGTCGGTTTCCTTCTGGGCTGGGCGGTTACCAGGCGGCGCATCGAGATGGAAACGGCGCGCGCCCGGCGCCTCGAAACCGAAAAGGCGGTCCTGGAGGCGAACCTGGCCAACGAACAAAGCGCCGCCGCCGAAAAAATCCGGCTCCTCGAGGAAGCCGAAGCCCGGCTGAAAGAGTCATTCAAGGCGCTCTCGTCCGATTCCCTCAAGGAAAACCAGGCTTCCTTCCTCGGCCTGCTTCGGCCCCTCCTGGACAACATTCAGAAGGAAGCGGTGGAGGACCTGGACTCACGGCGCAAAGCGGTCGATCAACTGGTCGGTCCGATGTCCGAGTCTCTCCAGAAAGTCGAAAAGAAGCTGGAGGAAGTGGAAAAGACCCGGACGGAGTCTTACACCGCTCTCCGGGAGCAGATCGGGTTGCTCGCGGGCACCCAGCAGGAACTGAAGACCGAAACCACACGGCTGGTGCAGGCGTTGCGGGCTCCTTCCAGCCGGGGACGCTGGGGGGAGATCCAACTCCGCCGGGTGGTGGAAATGGCCGGGATGCAGGAACACTGCGATTTCACCGAGCAAAGCTCCACCGGCAACGAGACTGGACGCCTCCGCCCGGACATGATCATCCGCCTCCCCGGCGGGAAAAACGTCGTCGTGGACGCCAAGGCCCCCCTGGGCGCCTACCTGGAAGCGATGGAGGCCGGCGACGCCGACGAGCGGAAACGAAGACTGGCCGAACACGCCCGGCAGGTCCGGGAGCGGGTGGTCAGCCTGGGGCAGAAGTCGTACTGGTCCCAGTTCGACCCGTCGCCCGAGTTCGTCATCATGTTTCTCCCTGGTGAAATGCTCTTCTCCGCCGCCCTGGAGAACGATCCGGGCCTGATCGAATTCGGCGTGGACAAGTACGTCATCCCCGCCAGCCCGACCACCCTGATCGCCCTCCTCCGGGCGGTCTATTACGGCTGGCAGCAGGAGAAGGTGGCGGAAAACGCCATAAAGGTCCGGGACCTGGGACGCGAACTCCACGAACGGATCCGGAAAATGGCCGAGCACTTCGCCGACCTTCGCAGGAACCTGGACCGGACCGTGGCCTCCTACAACAAGAGCGTCCGCTCCTTCGAAACCCGTGTCCTGGTGTCGGCGCGGAAGTTCAAGGACCTGGGAGCGGGCGACGGCGACGACATCGCCGAGGCGGCGGAAATCGAAACCCGGCCGGTGGAGTAATCGGGGAGATCCGGCGGAATCGCGGTTACGCGAACGGACCAAGCCCGATTCACTCTTCCCCTTTCCAAGCGGAGAGGGTACGCTCGGCACGAGGAGTGTTTCGGGAATGACCGCATCGCCGGAATCGTCATCATCGGAATCGTCCCGAAGCTTGCGATGGTGGGGATTGTTCTCCGGGCCGGTCCTGGCCTTGCTGGTCTACCTGGTTCTCCCCTCGACCTACAGAGATCATGCCGGCTCCCTGGTCCCCTTCACCGGAGCAGGCCGGGCGACCTTGGCGATGATGGTCTGGATGGCGGCCTGGTGGTTGACCGAGGCGATCGACATCCCCGCCACGGCGCTCCTTCCCCTGGTCTGCTTCCCACTCCTTGGAATCGCCGACATGAAGACCGTCGCGGCGCCGTACGCCCACCCCCTGATCTACCTTTTCCTGGGAGGCTTCCTGATCGCCCGGGCGATGCAGTACTGGGGGCTGGGAGAACGGATCGCCCTCCGAGCGCTTCTCCTGGTCGGTTCCAAACCGTCCCGCATGATCGCCGGGTTCATGGCGACCACCGCCGTTTTGAGCATGTTCGTCTCCAACACGGCCACCACGGCGATGATGGTGCCGATCGGCATCAGCGTGATCCGCCTGGTCCAACCGGACCCCGGCCGCGAAACGGCGGCGTGGGCCGGCAATTTCGGGATCGGCCTGATGCTGGGAATCGCCTACGCGGCGTCGGTCGGCGGGATCGCCACGATCATCGGCACTCCGCCCAACGCCCTGCTGGTCGGGTTCCTTTCCGAATCGATCGCCGAACCGTACCGGATGGATATCGGCTTCGCCGGTTGGCTTCGATTCGGCTTGCCGCTGACCCTCGTTTTCCTCCCGATCATCTGGTTCCTTCTCACGCGGGTCCTTTACCCGGTCAAGATCCGGTCGATCCCCGGCGGCCGGGAGCTCATGGCCGGAAAGCTCCGGGAACTGGGGCCGGTCGGACGGGGCGAACGGATCGTCCTGACGGTATTCCTCTGTACCGCCGCCCTCTGGATGGTCCGCCCGCTCCTGGCGGGAATCCCGGTGCTGGGGCGTTTCAGCGACGCGGGGATCGCCATGGCCGGAGCGATGACGCTGTTTTTCCTTCCGGTGGACGCCGGCCGGCGGATCTTCGCCCTGAACTGGCGGATCGCCCGGAAGATCCCCTGGGGAGTGCTGGTGCTGTTCGGCGGAGGGCTCAGCCTGGCCCACGCCGTGGAAAGCAACGGAGTCGCGGACTTCCTGGGCAGCCTGGTCGGTTCGCTCCCGAAGCTTCCGGACCTGGTACTGATCCTGGCGGTGACCGGCCTGGTAGTGCTGCTGACCGAGCTGACCTCCAACACGGCGACCACCGCGACCCTCCTTCCGGTCCTGGCCGGGCTGGCCCCCGGCCTGGGAATCCATCCGTACCTTCTCCTCTTCCCCACGGCGCTGGCCGCCAGCTGCGCCTTCATGATGCCTGTCGCCACACCGCCCAACGCCATCGTGTTCAGTTCCGGGTATGTCACCCTCCCCCAGATGGTCCGGGCCGGGTCCTGGTTGATCGTAATCGGCACCTTATTGATTACCTTCTTCACCCGGTTCCTGTTTCCGATCCCCTGAGTACCGGCGGATCTGCTCTATAATCCGAACCGATGACGGCCACGCTCTCATGCCCGGTCTGCGGCGGCGGGAATCTCTCCGCCGTGCCGAACCGTCCCCGGGGAGAACATCCCCTGGCCTCCTGCGCCGACTGCAGGGTCTGGCTGGTCGATCCTCTGCCGACGCCCGAGTTTCTACGAAAGTTCTACGAAGGGAGCTACTACGAGCCCTGGCGCGGGCAGGAGTTCCAGCGCCGACGTCTCTGGCGCAGACGGCTTCGGCTGCTCCGGGATCTTCCCCGTGGACGCCTGCTGGATGTTGGATGCGCCGAGGGAGATTTCCTGCAGGGGGCGGCGGAAGCCGGGTTCCGGTGCGCCGGCACCGAATTCTCCGAGTACGGCGCCGCCCAGGCGGAGAAGAAACTGGGCGTCCCGGTTTACGCGGGGGAACTCTACGATCTGGATCCCCCGGAGAGCCGGTTCGACCTGATCACCTTGTGGCACGTCCTGGAACACACCACCGAACCGGGTCGTGTGCTGGAAGCGGCATTCCGGCTCCTCGGTCCGGGAGGCCGCCTGGCGATCGCGGTCCCGAACCGGAGCAACCGGTTTTTCCGTATGTTCTATCTTCTGGTCCGGCGGCGCCCGCTTCTCCTCTACCGATCCGATGACCGGGAGCAGCACCTCTTCCACTGGAGTCCGGAAGCACTGGCGCGGGCGGTCCGCCACGCCGGGTTCACCGTGAACACCCTCGTCCCGGATCCCTGCGCCGTCGGCCCGGGGAAAGCGCTCGTGGACCTGTTCGGACGAATGCATTCGAAGGCGGCCGGGTCCCCCAGGACCAACGCCATGCTGCTACTGGCCGACAGGTAAGGTCACCTGAGAGGCCGCACGGTCCTCTTTTCCGAGAAGAACAGGATGCGGATCGGATCTTCCCGGCTGCCGGACTGGGTATGTTCGTAATACATCTTCCCGACAAGGGTCGCCGTCGCCTTTTTGTCCACCAGGATCCGGAACCGTTCCACCCGGGTCTCGTCCGGCTGAATACTGGTATCCGATCTCAGGTGGACCCCCGGCTTGAAGTAATCCTTGTCCAGCCGGATCTCTTCCCCGGCGGCGTTTTCCAGCACCCTCCCGTAAAGAATATGCCGGTCGAATACGATCTTCCCCGCCACGCGAACTTCCAGGTCCAGGAGTACACGGCGCCCGGGCATCCCGGTCGGCACCGCGTGTCCCGCGCCTTTGTTCCGAATCTGCACCGCCAAGTCGATCGCCTCCCCGTCCCGCTTCGGCCGAAGACTGACGGACAGGGCCTTGTGCAGCTGATCCAGGGAATGACCGCCGGGCGCCGCGTGGAGATTGATCGAAGCGGACGGATCCCGGTCCAACCGGGGGTCGATCACCGCGTCGTTTCCGCTCCCCATGTGGCAGGCCTGGCACGGCCTGCCGCTCTCGGCTGCCTTGCTCTTTTTCCACTCGGACCAGGTGCTCAGGATCGGCGTCCCCTCCGGGTTGGTGTATTCGTGGCACCAGGCGCACAACTCGGAGCTGTTGTGAAGAGGGGAATACCGGACCGGGTGAGCATCGTCTGAAGCGTCTTTGAACGGGCCGAACTTGACGCCTCCCGACTCGAAGACCGGATCGAAACCTGTCCGTGTTTTTTTCACCGCCTTGAGAGAGTGGCAGATATCGCAGCTCACTCCTTCCCAGGTCAGGTGGTAGATCAGGTCGTCGTCCCCATTGACTTCGTGAATCGGTGCGTGGCAGCGAAGACAGAGACCTGCCTGCCGTTTCCCGTCGGTTTCCTGGGTCTCCCGGAGGGCGGGGAGAAAGTTGTCGTTTCGGAGCGAATCGGCATGCACCGAAGTTTTCCAGGTCTTGTAAATCGTTTCATGGCAGCGGCTGCACCGTTCGCTCAACTCCACGTCGGCGGCGACGGCGGCCACCGCGCCGGCCGCCAGCCCGACGCCCAGTATCGGCCCCACCCATCTCCGAATCTGTTCTCTCACCGGATCCCCCTTTCAAGGCGAATGCTTATTAGGGAGGTTGCCGGGTGGTCAGCGCAAGCCGGTTTCCACCGAATACGGATCTTCATACTCCATAATTCGGCGGCTTCCCCGGCCCGCTCTGGTCAGAAACGGTACGAGAGGCTGGTGAAAACCTGGTCGATCCGCTCCAGATCGCCCGATTCGGTCTGCCAGGATCCGATCAGGTACCAGCGGCGGCCCAGCCGGTAATCCAGGTCCAGGCCGTACCAGGTCTGGGCCCGGGAGGTGTTATCGAACACATCGGTCTCATCCCGAACGCCGCCGGAAAGCTCCACGCGCAGCCTGGAGGTGAGATCCAGGCCGCCGGAGAGAGAGAGGAGATCCCCCTCCACCAGGTCGCTGGAGTAATGGGTCAGCCGCAGATTGCCGCCCGCATTCCGGCCGGTGAACCCGTACAGGCCGAACCGGCCGGTCAGGTTGTCGCTGGTCCCCCGGGTCCCGCCGCTGCTGGTCCGGTACCGGAAGCCGACACGGTAGTGATCCAGGAACCTGTACCCGGCCCCGGCCCACACACCGGTCCGGTAAGCGTCGTCGAACTCGGTTTCCGGCGTGGTCCGGTCCCGGTAGAGCCGGATGTTTTTCCGGTTGTCGATCCCCGCCTGAAAATCGAGACGGTCGGTCGCCCGGTAGCGAAGGTTCAGGAACGTGGACGTGCTGTCCAGAGCGCCGCCGCCGGCCGCTTTCTTCCAACCCCGGTTGAAATCGACTTCCTGGGTCAGGTAGACCGTGGTCCGGCGGCCGCCCAGCAAGGCCTGCACGTAAGCGTATTCCCGGTTGATTTCCGAATTCTCGTAGGAACCGATCAGGCCGGTGGTCAACGACAGGCGGCGGTGGTTCTCCCCTGCCGTCCGGTACCTGGCGTACAGGCCGTGTTCCTGGATCTCACCGGACACACCGAAATCGACCGGATCGGGCTGGGTTCCGCTCAGGACCCCGAACGACCACCGTTCCAGCCGCCATGTGGCAGCCACTCCGTCGAAAATGCTGATCCCGGCCGCGTTCGGCTGGAACTGCCGCCCGAACGTGACCTGCAGCGGCATCTCCCTTCCCTGCCACTCCCCCGCCATCCGGTAGATCCGGGTCCGGCTGTCATCGTCCCGGGTACCGTCGCTCAACGTCCGGCGGGTCTGCCGGGCACGCACGTCCACATTCACTCCGAGGCCGGAATTCCCCAGGTCGTGGCCCTCGAGACGAAAATCCAGGGCCGGCTGGCTGTAATCGGTCTGGCCGGCGCCCCCATTGGAAACCGACAGGAACTGGACGCCGGCCCGGCCACGGACCGGCCGTCCCCGTCGCCGCCGGGATCTCCGGTCGCGCGGCTGTTCCCGGGACGTCTTCATTTTCCGGCTTTCGCCGCCCTGGACCGCCTCCGCCTCCCGGGGCGCGGCAGGTGTGAACGTGACCGTGTCTCCCACCAGGATCTCGCCGCTTTCCTCCACGGCAAGACAGGAAACCCGGTGCGCCGAAAGGAACTGCACCTTCAGGGTCGCCACCGGAGCGCCGCCCCGGACCACCTGCAGGACCGTCTCCTCGGTGATCCCCTCCTGGACGCCGGCGTCTATGTAGATCGATTCTCCGGCGATGTAGGTCACCTTCGCCTGTGCCGTTTCCGGGGAAGCGCCCGGCGCGTTCAGGGATATCGCCGGCAGAAGACAAACCACGAGCCATCGAAGCCATCTCATCCTCAGTTCCTCCCCTGAGGGTGGCAATTGAAACAGGCGTTGCTCTCATAGGTATAGCCGCTGACACCGGAGTGGTCGTCATCGACCTTGGACTTGTTGCTGTGCTCGTGACAATCGATGCAACTGAACACGGCGTAATTGGACGGGTTGGTATGGCAATCGCTGCAGTCGCTCCACTTCCCGTTGTGTTTCCCGGAATAGATCGGAAAATACATGCCGTCATGATCGAAGGTCGCCCCGAGCCAGGTCGTGGTGGATGTGTGACAAGCCATGCAGTCGGTCGGGAAGTTGGCTGCCTGGTGGTTCGGGTCGGTGGTCGCCTGGTAATCGGACAGGTGGCAGGCTTCGCACGCGCGGCCGGCCACCACCGAATGATCGAATCCACCGGGTATCGTCCAGGAGGTCGTACTCGAATGGCAAAGGGTGCAGTCGGTCGGCAAGGTCAGAACCGTATGGCTCGGATCGGTGGTTGCATCGTAATCGTCCTGGTGGCACGCCTGGCAATCGATCCCGGCGACCTGGGAGTGGTCGAATCCACCCTGGATATCCCACGTCTTCGTCCCGGAATGGCAGAGCATGCAATCGGTGGGAAGGCCGTATTGAAGATGGTTCGGATCGCTGGAGGCGTTGAAATCGTTGATATGGCAGGTTTCGCAGGCGAGTCCGCCGACCGAGGCGTGATCGAAGCTTCCGGGGGTCAGGTCCCAGAGAATCGGCGTGTGGCACTCCTCGCAATCGGTGGGGAATCCCAGGGAGCTATGATCCGGGCTGGTCGTCCCCTGGTAGGCGTCGATGTGGCAGCCGGAACAGTCGGTGCTTCGATTGACGTATTGCAGTTGTCCTTCGGGCACCAGGGTATGACAGTCTTCGCAATCCAGGGAACGATGGGAGCCTCGCAGAGGGAACCGCGTGCCCTGGTGGAACTGCACCATGGAGATCCGGTCGATGAAACTTCGGGTCGAGTGGCAGCGGGCGCAATCGGAACCGAACTCCTCCCGGTGAACGTCCGCGTGGCACTCGGAGCACTGGTCGGATACCCGGGCGAACTCCAGGGATTCATGGCAGGCCACGCACTCCAACCGCCCATGAGCGCCGGTGAGTGGGAAACGGGATGTGTGCCGGAATTCCGGGCTGACGCGAGCCGGACGCCATCCTTCGTCTCCATGGCAGAGGGAGCACTCGGCCTCGTAATCACCGTGGGGGTATTCGGCTTCTTCCCTCGCGGCCAGGGTAACGCCGCCGAAAAGCCCGATCGCCAGGGCGACAGCCACCGCAATCTTTCCGTTCATCCCTTCGCCTCCTTCCACCGGGTTCCGTTCCGGTGGCAATCCTTGCAATCCTTCGGTAAGGGCCGCCAGACACGGCGTCCGTCCGCCATCCCGTGGCACTGGACACACGGAACATCCCTGTGGGCGCCCTTCAGCGCGAACCGGGCTTCCCGCTCGTGGTCAAACCTGGGCGCCGCATCAAACGTCTTCACCGTGTGGCAACCTTCACAGGCGCCCCGGTCCGGCCGATGATCGAACTCGGTTCCGTGGGGGGTCCGGTGGCAATCGGCGCACCGATCGTGGGGCTCCTTGAACTCCAGCGTTCGTGGATTCCCCCGCGCCTCCAAAAGCCGGATCGCGGAAGCCGGTTGCTTCAACTCTTCGTGGCAGCCGGTACAGGGAACCGCCCTGTGCCCTCCCTCCAGCTTGAACGCAAATCTTCCATGGGCCGCCACGTCCACCCTCGAAGGGGAAAACTTCGCCTGGTCGTGGCAACCGGCGCAACCATTTTCCGACGGCCGCTCCCCCGCCGGTTCGAACCGGCCGCCGTGAACATCCAGGTGGCATCCCGCGCACCCGGTTTCGATCCCCGTCAACGCCGTCTTCGCCTTTCCTGTTCGAATTCCGGCCGGAAGCGGCCGCAAGCCCTTCCTTCGCATGCCGTGGCAGGCCGCGCACTCGACCTTCCCATGGCGCCCCGCCAGGGTCACTTTCAGCTTTCCATGTTCTGCGAGTCCGTAAGTGGACGGCTTCCACCCGTCGACCGTATGGCAGGATTCGCAGGCGCCTCCGTCCTCCCGGGTCCGAAGCTGTCCGCCGTGGGCGTCCCGGTGACAATCCATGCAGCGGTCGTGAGCCGGGCGCAGCCGGACCTGTTTCGTCCCAGCGACGGTTCCGTGACAACTCCGGCATTCGACCCGGCGGTGCTTTCCCTTGAGCGGATAGGCCGATTCCCGGTGGCGTTCCGCCGTATAGGTCGAAGGAGAGAACCCTTTCTCGTCATGGCAGGCAGAGCAATCCACCTTCCTGCCGGCCAGGGCCGCCTGGCCGTTGTGGGCGTCCCGGTGACAGTCGTCGCACCGGCGAAACGGCGGTTTCTTGCCCCAGGCCTTGTCCGGGTCGTGGCAGCCGGCGCACTTCACCGCCGCGTGTTTTCCGAGAAGAGGCCACCTTGTTTTCCGATGGTTGAAACGGGCCGGGTCGACCAATTTGAAGCCGGCGGTCCCGTGACATTCGGAGCAGACCGGGCCGAACGCCCCCGCGTGGATATCCTTGTGGCAGTCGGAACACTCCCCGAACGGGAAATTCCTGTACCGGGGATAGACCCGGCCGTCGGCTCCCCGGCTGAACCGTTTTCCCGGCACCAGGTGGCATTTTTCACACTTCACGTCCCGATGCTTTCCGGTCAGCGGGTAACGGGTCTTGTCGTGGTCCAGCCGGACCGCCGGTTTGAAACGCCCGGTCCCATGGCAGGATTCGCAGTCGGTCCCCAGTTCCCCCGCGTGAGGGTCCAGATGACAGTTCCGGCAGTCCGGGCTCAGCCCGAGCCAGCTTTCGGAATGATCCCCGCCCGGTTCCCCTTCCAGCAGTTCCGCCTGCTGAAATTTCGGCCGGTGGCATTTCCGGCATTCCAGTCCGTCGTGCTTCCCTGTAAGCGCCCACCCGGCACGCTGATGCCGGAACTTCTCCCACCCGCCGTCTTCCCACTGAACCAGTTCGAACTCCCGCCCGGCATGGTCCGGATGACATCCGGAACACTCGGCGGCCCCCCGGCGGCCGTGAAAGACAGACCCGCCCCCGATCCTCTCCCGGAGCCCCCGATGGCAACACAGTGGGGAGGGGCACTATGAGTAAGACAACGTATGACT
>CAZZIV010000032.1:0-18491 GCA_964654385.1 uncultured Acidobacteriota bacterium
TTCTACGAGTCGGAGGCGGTACGGGTAGCGGTGGCCGTCGTCTCCGTGCTCTTCCCCCCCTGCCGCCCTGGACAGGCCTGAGTCCCCCCGGGGGAGCGAGCCGGTCGGGGTCGGGGATGTCCTGGTCATGGATCGGGAACGGCCCGGTCATATGGCCCTGGGCCGGCTCGCTGCCGATCCGGCAGTCACCGGGATCGTGTCCACTGATCCCGGCATTCTGCTGGGCAGCGGGTTGAAGCGGATCGCCGAAGCAGATCCGGAAATGTCCGCCGCTCTTGAGATCGCTAGGATTGCCGGCGACCGCGCCGAGGAATCGAGGCTCTGGGCAGAGTTGGAACAGCGTTTCGCACGGACCCATGCCGCCATCGCTCTGTCCGGCACCGTGCCGTGCAAGGTGGACGCCGGTTACGGGTCGATCCAGGTCGGCGACCTGCTCACCGTCTCGCCCACGGCGGGCCACGCCATGCGGGCCGCCGATCCGGCGCCTCAGGGCACGGTGCTGGGGAAGGCGCTGGAACCGCTTGAGGCCGGGACCGGAACGATCCAGGTCCTTGTGATGATGCGATGAGCAGGGGAAGGATCATCATCGTGGTCTGCCTGCTGCTGGCAGGCGTGACGGCGGCCATGGCCCAGAGCAGTGCCAGCTATCAATTGGATGAAATGGTCTTCAACAGCGGAGGCCATCCGTTCAACGGAACGGTCCTGGCTTCCGCCAACTACCAGATCCGGTTCGATTCCCTGGGCGAGAACATTGTGGGACTACCGATGTCCTCGCCGTCCTACAGCATCGATTCCGGATTCGGCACCGCCTATCTGCCGCCAGGGGAGACCACCGGCTTGCGCTTCGATACGAGGGACACCCTGTCCTGGGATCCGGAGCGGTCCGCCGGCAGCTATAACCTGTACCGGGATGCAATTGCCGCCGTATCCGGCGGCGAGTACGGGCAGTGCAGTCAGCAGGGACTGGTGGCGGCCACCGCCACCGACTCCGACCCTGTGACCTTGGGCGGCGGGTTCTTCTACCTGGTCACCGTGGAAAACAGGCTCCAGGAGGAAGGCTCTAAAGGTGCGGATAGCGCCGGCACGGCGAGAGGTGGCACGATCTGTCCGTAGGGCGGAACGTATCGTCAGTATTTTGCTAGTAAATATCCCCTGGCAAAGCCGGAGGCTTTAGTTTTGTGAGCCGCTAAAAGCGGCGACGGACGTGACCGCAGACGGTCACTTGAGCCACCTGAAGGTGGCTTGTCCTAAATCAACCGTCGTTGGTCTTGCCGGCGGTCTTCCTGTTCGTGCTGACGAATGTACTTTCGAATTACTTCCTCGTCTCGACCCACCGTTGATACGAAGTACCCACGCGCCCAGAAATGCTGGCCCACAAAGTTTTTCTTTTTCCCGGCGAATTCCCGCGCGATCTGTATCGCGCTTTTCCCTTTGATATACCCAATCACCTGGGCGACTGAATGTTTCAGAGGAATCGAAAACATCATGTGGACGTGATCTGGCATCAAGTGCCCTTCTTCGACCCAACTCTCCTTATGTTCGGCCAGTTTTCGGAAAGTGTCGCCCAGATATCGCCGTATCGACCCGTATATCCTTTTCTTTCGGTATTTCGGGATGAACACGACATGGTACTTACACTCCCACTTCGTATGGTTTAAGCTTCCACTGTTTTTCAAATGAGGCTTCCTTTCGTGATGCTTTCAGCGGCTCACGGAAGGAAGTACCTCATTGGACTCCCGTAATTGTCAAACTCTGTGTGCCTCCCCGGCAAAGCCGGGGGATCTCCCGGGTTTGGTTAGGTTATGAATATCGTAAGCTAATGACATGCAAACACTGACCGAAAAGATCTTCAAACTGGCCCCGCCGGGTGGCCTTTTCGATGAGTCCGTGGTTCAGACCCTGTTCCCGGGACAATCAACCGGAGCGAGGCGGTTGCCCAGATAGAAAGATTACATATCCTCCCTTATCAGACGTGCCAGTTGTTCGCTGGAAAGAGAAGGGATGGCAACTTCGGGCGGAAATAGCACAAGATACTAACCACTATCTTGGGATTGGTGTTCCAATTGCGATTCTTGGGTTTTGTGCATTTTTGTCAGCACAACGCCCCAAAGACACCCTGAGAGGAAACTGAAAGATATAATTGATACGAGGCCAGCGCCCGTCTCTAAATTGGGACTCCGAAAGTCGAAATTTAGTGAAAAATGCTCGTGGGGGCTCCCTCCTATCGAGTCCCGGCCTGCTGTCCAGGCGGTGCTGGTTCAATCCAGTCCACTCCCCTTGCTCCCGGATACTGTCGACCGGTTAATGCCGACAAGTACTGCACCAAGAACGAGACCTACTAAGACATAAACTATCATGTTTGAATTTTAACCTTTGCATTGTTTAGGCTTTAGAAGCCTCTATCGTCTGCCTGCAACAGACTGCCTAAGTTGTTTTGTTTTGATTGTGTTTGAATTGGTAGCGGGGGCAGGATTTGAACCTGCGACCTTTGGGTTATGAGCCCAACGAGCTACCGGACTGCTCCACCCCGCGACAAGTTGTTCCGACGGAAAGCGAAGGGATTATAGCAGAGGAACCATCCCCTTCAAGGGGTCGAAGGAGGTTTCCCCCAGGAAGGATCCCGGGGCAGAAGAATCACCACTTCCCCAGGCTTGGCCATCCCCAGTTCCTCCCGTGCGACCCGCTCCAGGGCCTTCGGGTCCTTCCCCAACCGCTCCACTTCTCTCGTGAGGCGCTCCACCCGCTCCGTCTCCGCGGCCACCTCTGCCCGCAGGTCGGCCAGCTGCCGGCGGCTCCGCCGGACGTCCAGAACGCCTCGCTCCCCGAACAGGAGAGCTGCGCAACCGGCCAGGAACAGGCTTCCCAGCAGAAGACCGGCCAGTCCGCGGCGAAACGCAGGGGTCGGTTCGGGAGACGGCGCCGCGCCGCCTCCCTCCCCTGCGCTTTTACCGCGACGGAAAATCAAACCTGGTTCCGCCTACTTCTTCGCTTTGAAGAACGGGTACATGCTCAGCCCCGGATACCCGGATTCGCCGCCGAGCTGTTCCTCGATCCGAAGCAACTGGTTATACTTGGCGGTCCGCTCCCCGCGAGCCGGCGCGCCGGTTTTGATCTGCCCCAGGTTCATCGCCACCGCCAGATCGGCGATGATCGAATCGTCGGTCTCGCCGGACCGGTGAGACACTACGCAGGTGTAGCCGGCCCGGTGGGCCATCTGAATGCAATCCAGGGTTTCGGTAACGGTGCCGATCTGGTTCAGCTTGATGAGGATGCTGTTGGCGACCCCTTGCTTGATCCCTTTGGCCAGGATCTTCGGGTTGGTGACGAAGATGTCGTCGCCTACGATCTGCACCTTGTCCCCCAAAGCGTCGGTCAGCAGCTTCCAGCCTTTCCAGTCCCCTTCCGCCATGCCGTCTTCGATGGAGACGATCGGATACCTTTTCACCCAGCCGGCGTAGATCTCCACCAGCTCTTCCCGGGTCTTCACCGGGTTCTTCTCGGCGGCCAGCTTGTACTTTCCGTTGACGTAGAACTCGGAGGCGGCGGCGTCGAAGGCGAGAACCACATCCTTGCCGGGGATGTACCCGGCTTTCTTGATCCCTGCCACCAGGCTCTTGAGCGCTTCCTCGTTGCTGGACAGGTTCGGAGCGAACCCTCCTTCATCCCCGACGGAGGTGCTGAGCTTCTTCGCCTTCAGCACCGACTTCAAGGCGTGGTAACACTCGACGCCGCAGCGGAGCGCCTCCCGGAAATCCTTTTTCCCCGCCGGCACCAGCATGAACTCCTGGATGTCCACGTTGTTGTCGGCGTGGGCGCCGCCGTTCAACACGTTGAGCTGGGGAACCGGAATCGTCTTGGCGTTCACGCCGCCCAGGTACCGGTAGAGCGGCAGGTTCAAGTACTCGGCCGCCGCCCGGGCCGTCGCCATGGAGACCGCCAGGATCGCGTTGGCGCCGAGCTTGGTCTTGGAGGCGGTGCCGTCCAGTTCCAGCATGGCGTTGTCGAAAAACACCTGGTTGGTGGCGTCGAAACCGATCAGCGCCGGCGCCAGTTTCTTGTTGATGTTGTCCACCGCCTTGCGGACCCCTTTGCCGCCGAACCGGTTCTTGTCCTTGTCCCGCAGCTCCAGCGCCTCCCGCTTCCCGGTGGACGCACCGGACGGGACGGCGGCCCGGCCGACCACGCCGGACTCCAGGATGACGTCGACCTCGACGGTAGGGTTTCCCCGGGAATCCAGAATCTCCCGGGCGACCAGATCGTGAACCGCGACTCCGTAATCGTTTTCCATGTTCGTTGCTCCAAGTAGTTCAGTCCAACTGTTAGGCTCACTTCCAGGCAGACCCGCCCCTTTCGGGCACAGGCCGCCTGACACGGTGCGACTATACTCCACCCAAACCTGCTCCACAACACCTAAAGGTGTTACAATCGAACGGCTTACATCGTTTCAGGAAAGGAGAGGCCATGGCTGGAAGGGAGACCGGGACCGACGCTGAACACTATTCGGTGGTGCTGGCCACCGCCGGATCCGGCCCCCAGGCCGATTCCATCGCCCGCGCCCTGGTGGAACGCCGCCTGGCCGCCTGCGTGAACATCCTGGGACCGATCTGCTCGGTGTTCCGCTGGGAAGGGAAGGTGCAGACCGAAGAGGAGCGGGTGCTGCTGATCAAAGCGCCATCGGCGCTGTACCCGGAGATTGCAAAAACGATCCTGGAACTCCATTCGTATGAATGCCCGGAAATTCTCCAGCTGCCGGTGCAGGCCGGGCTCGAAGACTACCTGGCCTGGATCGGATCCTCCACCGGACCGGCCACCGGGGACTGACGGGGCGCCTGGTACCTTCCTCCGCCCTACCGGAGCGCTCGCTCCAGGTCGGCGAGGATGTCTTCAGGGTCCTCGATCCCGGCTGAAATCCGCACCAGCCCGTCGGGAACGCCGATCTTTTCCCGATCCTCCTTCGGAACGGCGAAGTGGGTCATGCTGGCCGGGTGGGAGATCAAGGTCTCCACCCCTCCCAGGCTCTCGGCCATGGCGCACAGCTTCACCCGCCCCAGCAGCCGCTTCGCCTGGGCCATGCTTCCCATGTCGAAGGAGATCATGCCTCCAAACCCGCGCATCTGTTTCCGGGCCAGCCGGTGCTGGGGATGGGATTTCAGCCCAGGGTAGATCACCTGCTTCACCTTCCGGTGGGCCTCCAGCCAGGCGGCGATCTTTCCGGCGCTCTTGCAATGGCGCTCCATCCGCAGGGAGAGGGTCTTGATCCCCCGAAGGACCATGAACGAGTCCATGGGAGAGAGGATCGCCCCGACGGTGTTCTGGATCCAGGCGATCCGGTCGGCATGCTTTTTCTTCGTGGTGATGACGCATCCGCCCACGCTGTCGCTGTGGCCGTTGATGTACTTGGTCGTGGAATGGACCACGATGTCGGCGCCGAGAGCGATCGGGTTCTGCAGGGCCGGGCTCATGAATGTATTGTCCACCGTCAGGGTCAGCCTGTGTGCGGCGGCGATCTTCGCCACCTTCGAAAGGTCGGTCAGGGTCAGGGTCGGGTTGGTGGGAGTCTCCACGAAGATCATCTTCGTGTTCTTGCGGATCGCCCCTTCCAGCTCCTGCAGGTCGGAACTGTCGACCCAGCTGAACTCCAGGCCGAACTGCCGTAGCAGCCCTTCGAACAACCGGTAGGTGCCGCCGTAGACGTTCCGGGAGACGATGATGTGGTCCCCTGCCTGGAACAGTTGGAGGACCGCGTGAATCGCCGACATCCCCGAGGCGAAGCACCGGGCGTCCCTCCCCCCTTCCAGGTCGGCCAGGTTCCGCTCCAGCGCCCTTCGGGTCGGGTTGATCGTCCGGGCGTAGTCGTACGGCCAGTCGGAGCCCAGCCCGGGCTGCCGGTAGGTGGATACCTGGTAGATCGGCTGCATCACCGCGCCGGTGGTCGGATCGGCTACCTGTCCGGCATGAATCGTCCGGGTGGCGAACCCTTTTCTGGATTCGGTCTTACTTTTTTTCTTCGAAGCGGCCACGGTTTCGGTTCCTCCGGTTCCTGGAAAGCAGGAGGCCGAAGGGTAATTCCTCGAGATCGGAATCGCAAGGGATCCGTCCCTGCGGCGAGCGGGGAAGAACCTGTGGCCGTGTCCTGGCCGGCCGGCCTAGTCCCCGTGCCCTCGACCTTTCCCGTGGCCGCGGCCATGACCGTTTCCGCGGTCGTGGTCCTCGTCCTCTCGATCGTGCTCCCTCTCCCGGCGGCGGGCCTTCCCGGCCTTGTGCTTCTTTCCATGCCGGTGCCTGTATTCCATTCCAACGAGCTGCTGAATCGTTCCGCCGCCGGCCCGCCACTCCATGGCGGTCTCCACCGGCACCCCGTAATACTCGTGGATCATCCGGATCGCCACCAGGTTCCGGGCATCCTCGTCACTCAACCGGTCGGCGTTCTTGTGGCGTTTCCAGTAGCCGTAAGCTTTCCCGTAGGGAGGCCCTGGATCCCGCCGCACCGGCACGAACCAGGCGTCCATCGGCACGCCGCACCGGGCGCCGACCTGGAACCAGGAGAGTCCTTTGTTTCGGAGCCGCCAGACTTCCATCGGATCGCTGCCGCTCCTGGAGGATAGGAACAGGGAGACCGAAAGGTCGTCCGGGTTGGAGTACCTGGCGCTGAGGGTTCCGACCACCTTCGGATCCCTGTCGAAGTACCGGGACGAAATATGGAAATACAGGTTGGCGTCGTCGGACAACCGAACGTCGGCGCCGAAATCCACGTCCAGGCCGGCCATGGCGGAAGCGCCGGCGCACAGCCCCAGGCCGACGGTGATCAGAATTCGAAGCGTGCCCGCTTTTCGCATGATTCTCTCCTTCCGGTGAGGCTTCCCTCTCCCTTGAAAATCTAGGCACGAACCGGCTGGAGACAAGTATCATGTTCCTATGAAAATTCTGGCGATAGGCGGGATGTCCTCCGGTGTGGGAAAAACCGAGTTGATCTGCCGGATTTTGTCCCTTCTCCCTGGGTGGGGCGTCCTGAAAACCTCGGTCCGGAGCGGCAGGAAAGAGCGGCCCGGACGGACGGACGGCGCCTGGGAGCTGATCACATCCCCTGCCGAACTGCTGGTGGAGCAAAAGGATACCGAGCGCTACCACCGGGCCGGCGCCGCCTCGATCGCCTGGCTCCGGTCCGGCCAGGACGCTTTGGGAGAAGGGATGGCCGCCGCCCTTCCTCTTTTCGAGTCGCTGCCGGGAGTGGTGGTGGAGGGAAACTCCCACACCTTCCACCGGAAGCCGGACCGGTTGATCCTGGTGGCCCGGACCGTCCTGGAAGAGATCAAACCGACCGCCCGCCGCCTGCTGCCGTCAGCCGACCTGGTAGTTTTGAATACCGGGCCGGATCCCCTGGAAACACGGCGGACCGGCCTGCGCAACCTTCAGGCGGCTGGAGCGAAGGGGGAGATCCTGGTGGGGGACGTCACCTCCCCCGGCTTCCTCCGGAAAGTGGAGGCGCGCCTTTTTACCTGGTTTCCACGGTGATCTTGAAGGTGGCGGCGGTATCGGCCAGGCGGGTCACATGATCGATCAGAAGCGTGTACGTTCTCTGCCTCGCGTCCCGCAGGGGGAGCAACTTGTTGCCGCCGGAGGCGACGCCGACCAGGTTCCCTTTCTCGTCGAACAGGGCGATGGCGATGCCGACCATCCGCCCTTTCTGGGTCAGGTTGGAGATGGTCACGTCGACCTTCATCACTTTCCCGCTCCGGAAGAAAGAGGCGGGACCGGTCCCGGAGTCCTTGAACAACACCTTGTCCAGGGTCAAGCCTTCCTCGATGGTCGCCCCGATCTCCAGAGCAACCCCCTGCTTGAACATGTACGCGCCGAAGGCCGAACCGGCCTGAACCGGAGCGGCCGACACGAGAAACAATCCCAGCACCAAGCCCCAGACGGTTGAACCGTTCACGAATCTTCTCCCTTCTTCCAAGTCCCGGATCGTCCTCCGCTTTTTTCCAGGAGGTGAATCTCCGATATCCGGATCCCCCGATCGACCCCTTTCACCATATCGTACAACGTGAGGCAGGCGCAGCTCACGGCCACCAGCGCCTCCATCTCCACGCCGGTCGGCCAGCGGGCTTCGGCCACGGCGGTGACTACCGCCCGGTTCGGTTCCGTCAACTCGATCGCCACATCCAGGTGGTCCAGCGGAACCTGGTGGCAGAGTGGGATCCACTGGTCCGTTCGTTTCCCCGCCTGGATGGCGGCGATCCGGGCCACGGCCAGCGCGTCTCCTTTTTCGAGGCGGTTTTCCCGGAGAAGCCGGAACGCCTCCTCACCGAACAGCACCTCTCCCCGGGCCGCGGCCCGCCGGCGGGTCGGCTCCTTTTCACCCACGTTCACCATTTTCGCCTTTCCACTTTCATCGGTATGGGTCAGTCGGGCCATTTTCATTTCCCCGTTCTTGCGCCGGTGCAACGGCTGGAGTAAGGTCCACAGTCCTGACACACCCAAGATTATCCCACAGCTCGCCTCCCGGCGAGCCGACCGGAGGAGCGAATCATGAGCAATCCTTTCACCGGCCTGGAGCCGAAATCCCTCTGGGACGCGTTTTACGGTATCACCCAGGTCCCCCGCCCCTCGAAGCATGAGGAACGGATCACGGCCCATATCGAGTCGTGGGCGCAGGATCACGGCTTCCAGGTTCTGAAGGACGCCATCAGAAACCTGGTGATCCAGGTTCCGGCCACCTCCGGGCGGGAAAGCGCGCCACCGGTGGTGCTGCAAGGCCACCTGGACATGGTCTGCGAAAAAAACAAGGGCACCGAGCACGACTTCATGAACGACCCGATCCGTCCCAGGATCGAAGGGGAATGGGTGTACGCTACCGGCACCACCCTGGGCGCCGACAACGGCATCGGCGTGGCGGCGGCCATGGCCGCTTCCACCGACCCGGACGTGGCCCACGGGCCCCTGGAACTGCTGTTCACCATGGACGAGGAGACCGGCCTGACCGGCGCCAAGGAGTTGGACGCGAGCCTGATCACCGCCCGTACCATGCTGAACCTGGACTCGGAGGAAGACGGCGTGATCTATGTCGGCTGCGCCGGCGGCGCCGACGTTCATACCCACTTCCAGCCGTCCATGACCGATCCGGCCCCCGGCACCACCCCGCACCACCTGGAGATCACCGGCCTGCGGGGAGGCCACTCGGGCCTCAACATCATCGAGAACCGGGGCAACGCCGTGAAACTGCTGACCCGAACCCTCCTGGCCGCCGAAAAGGCCGGTATCCGGTTCGACATCATGGAACTGACCGGAGGCGACAAGCACAACGCCATTCCCCGGGAAGCGGAAGCGATCGTCTACATGGCGGCCCAGGACGCCGAGAGGATGCAGGCCGTGGTGGACCGCTGCCTGGCCGATTTCGGGGTAGAGTTGAAAGGGGTGGACGACGGCCTGAAAATCGTTTTCGCGCCGACGGACAGTTCCGGCAGGGTCCTTACCGCCGAAGACCGGTCCCGGCTCCTCCGGGTGCTGGATGCCCTGCCCCACGGGGTCCTGGCCATGAGCAACGACCTGGAAGGGCTGGTGGAATCTTCCAACAACCTTGCCGCCGTGAAAATCCAGGACGGGGAATACCTGATTCTCACCAGTTGCCGAAGCAGTATCCAGCCGTCCATCGAAGCTATCCTCTCCACCATCCTCTCCGTCTCGGACCTGGCCGGTTTCCGTTCCGAGACCCAGGTCGGTTATCCGGGCTGGAAGCCGAACATGGATTCCGCCGTCCTGCAGGTGGTCCGGAAGGTCTACGCCGGGATCTGGAAGAAGGACCCGGAGGTGACGGCGATCCACGCCGGCCTGGAATGCGGTCTTCTGGGCGACAAGGTCGAAGGGATGGACATGGTCTCCTTCGGGCCCCAGATCGAAGGGGCTCACTCCCCTGAGGAACGGCTGCATGTCGAGTCGGCCGGTCGGTTCTGGAACGCGCTCAAACAGGTGCTGGACCGGCTGAGTTCCTGATCCGGGCGGGAGAAGGGCAGGCCCGGATCGATCCGCTCCGGCTCACCCTTCGAGCCGGAGGAGTTCCTCCTCCTGGTTCACGTTCAGGAGAGCCCGGGTCAGGTCCCGGTCCGGGACCTGACCGGGGCCTAGCCGGGAGACACGAAGACCGGCCAATAGCGCCCGGACCTTGAACTGGTTCAAAGCCAGCGCCTCCCGGATCGGCTCCTGGCAGGAGCGACGCCAAACGGCGGCGAGCGGATGGTCGCGGCCGGTTCCGTCGGTCAGCATCACCAGGTCATCGTTTACCGACCGGAATTCCAGAAGCAAGCGGAGAAGCCCGGTATCGACCCTGGGATAATCGCAGGCGAGTACCATCAGATCGTCTCCGGCGGTGGCGTCCAGGGCGCAGAGAATCCCGGCCAGCGGCCCTCGTCCCGCCGGCGGCGGATCTTCCAGGGGGATCAGCTCAGGCGCCGGGTTCTCCGCGCCCTTCCGGATACTCACCAGCACGCCGGAGCAGAGCGGCCGAAGCGCCGAAGCGGCCCTCTGGGCCAGCGTCCGGCCCTGGTAAACGACCTCTCCCTTCGGCCGACCGAACCGGCGCCCCGCGCCTCCGGCCAGCACCAATCCTACGACCTGGGACATCGACCACCTCCCGCCTTCCACCGGCGCCGCCGCCCAGAGGAAGGAGTCAGGCTATAGTGTAACCCTCTCGAACCTTCGAAGTGGGACCGATCGGCGGTCTTTCCTGCTAACTCCAGGGAAGGATACCCGGGCGACGGAGAGCCATCCATGGGCCGCATCATCCTTTTCGCCAAGCGTCCACAGGCCGGCCGGGTCAAGACCCGCCTCTCCCCACCCCTTCGCCCGGAAGACGCGCTCCTTCTGTACCGGGCGTTCCTGGTGGACGGGCTGGCGTTCCTGGCATCGTTCCCCGGGAAACGGTTCCAGGCGGAATGCTCTTCGGCCGACCCTTGGCCTCCGGCCGAAGCGGCGTCCGAACTGGGGGTGGCCGTGGACGGAATCGAATTCTCCGTACAACGCCCAGGAGACCTGGGGGAACGGATGTTCCAGGCGTTCCTGTGCAGCCGGAGCGCTGGAGCCGGCTCCACGGTCATCCTGGGAGCCGACTCCCCTACCCTTCCCCGGCAATTTGTCCTGGACGCCTTCGGCGAACTGGAAGCCGGCGCCGACGCGGTGATCTCCCCTTCCGGTGACGGCGGGGACGTCCTGATCGGTTGGCGGGAACCGTCGCCGGAGCTGTTCCAGGGGCGCCCCTGGGGAGGCGACCAGGTCTCCGACGCGACCCGGCGCGCCGCGAAAAAACACGGCCTGGACCTGAGGGAAACCGAGCCCTGGTTCGATGTGGACCGGGCGGAGGATCTTCCACGGCTGCTCCGGGACCTGGACACGGCCGAAGGGCTGCGCCGGGCACCGGCCACGGCCCGGGCCTGCTCTCTCCTCTTTCCCTCCGGGACCGGTTCCCTCCCGCTGGACCGGTGAACGCCGGTCGTGCTAAGATCGCGCCGTCTTCCCGAAGATTCCATCTCTATTCCGACGATTCATGTTCATTCAAAGTCAATCAACCTGATCCAACACGACCTTTTGATCTGGAGAGGCCATGTCTGAAGGAAAATCCCGCGAAAAGAAGACCAACGGCGCGCGCCCCAGGCGGAAAACCGGAGCCGGTAGAAAGCCGGCGCCGGAACAGGTGGTGGAAACCCTGGATCCAGAGACCTCCGGCCCACAGGAAACCCCTGCCGCCGAGACCGCCGGCCACTTTGATGAGCAGACCGGGGAAGGAGTCGACCTGAACTCCCTGTACGCCATGTCCAACGTGGAACTGGCGAAAGCGGCCCGGGCGCTTCAGATCCCCAACGCCGCCGGCATGCGGAAGCAGGACCTGATCTTCGAGATCATGAAGGCCCAGTCCGACCGGAGCGGGCTGGTGTTCGCCGAAGGCGTGCTCCAGATCCTCCAGGACGGCTACGGCTTTCTCCGCCACCCGGACTACAACTACCTGCCCGGCCCCGATGACATCTACATCTCCCCCTCCCAGATCAAACGGTTCGGGCTGATCACCGGCGATACGGTTTCCGGGCAGGTCCGCCCGCCGAAAGAAGACGAAAATTACTTCGCGCTGATCAAGGTTCTCGCGGTGAACTTCGACGATCCCGAAATAATCCGGGACCGGATCCTTTTCGACAATCTCACACCGCTCTATCCGGACCAGGCGATCCGGCTGGAAACCGATCGCAAGAACCTGTCCGGGAAGATCATGGACCTGCTGACCCCGATCGGCATGGGGCAACGGGGGTTGATCGTCTCCCCGCCCCGCACCGGCAAAACCATGCTGCTCCAGTCCCTGGCCAACTCGATCACTGCCAACCATCCGGAAATCGTCCTGATCGTTCTCCTCATCGACGAACGGCCCGAGGAAGTCACCGATATGCAGCGGTCGGTGGTCGGCGAGGTGGTCGCCTCCACCTTCGACGAACCGGCCCAGCAACACGTGCACGTGGCGGAGATGGTGATCGAAAAGGCGAAACGGCTGGTGGAACACGGAAGAGACGTCGTGATCCTCCTGGACAGCATCACCCGGCTGGCCCGGGCGTACAACACGGTGCAGCCTCCCTCCGGAAAAGTGCTTTCCGGCGGGATCGACGCCAACGCCCTCCAGCGGCCGAAACGGTTCTTCGGCGCCGCCCGGAACATCGAGGAGGGCGGCTCCCTGACCATCATGGCCACCGCCCTCATCGACACCGGCTCCCGGATGGACGACGTGATCTTCGAGGAATTCAAAGGGACCGGCAACATGGAACTCCACCTGGACCGGAAGCTGGTGGATCGGCGCGTTTTCCCGGCCATCGACATTGAGCGTTCCGGAACCCGGAAGGAAGAATTGCTGATGTCCCAGGATCAGCTCAACAAAGTCTGGATCCTGCGCAAGATTCTGAACCAGATGTCCTCGGTGGAAGCGATGGAACTGTTGATCGACAAGATGTCCAAGTCCGAGTCGAACGAAGAGTTCCTGCGGATGATGCAGGCTCCCGGCGCCTGAGCTCGCCGCTCCCCGGGCGCTCCTTCAACCGGTCTCCGCCAGGCGAAAACGATTTCGCCACCAGGAGGGCACCTGGGACAGGATGCTCTCCGCCTTCCGCCGCCCCCCGTCGCCGGACCCGGCCAGTTTGCCGGCCTCTTTCCTGGCCGATTCCAGCAGTTCCGGAAATCGGACCGCGGTCTGCACGAACCAGAGCTCGCCGGCACCGTGCTGTTCCACCCCCAGCAGCGCTCCCGGGCCGCGGATCGCCAGGTCCCGTTCGGCGAGGGCGAACCCGTCTTCGGTTTCCGCCACCGCCTGAACCCGGGCCGCAGCCTCCGGTCCCGGTTCCTCCGGCGACAGCATCAGGATACACCAGGCCCTGGAGCCGCTTCTGCCGACCCGGCCCCGCAGTTGGTGCAGCTGGGCGAGACCGAACCGGTCGGCGTTTTCCACGACCATGACATCGGCGTTCGGTACGTCCACCCCGACCTCGATCACCGTGGTCGCCACCAGCACGCCGATGGCCCCTTCCCGGAACCGTTCCATGACCCGGCCCTTCTCTTCCGGCGTCATCCGGCCGTGAAGAACCCCGATTTTCCGATCGGGAAACCGTTCCTGGAGGCGGGCGGCGTGGGAAGCGACGGACTTCCGGGTCCCGGCCCCGGTTTCCTCCACACGGGGGACCACCACGTAGACCTGCCTTCCCCGGTTCAGCGCCTGGGAGATGCCCTGGTACACCTTCTCCCGCTCCTTTTCCGTCCGGACCCGGGTATCCACCGGCCGTCTTCCCGGAGGCTTCTCGTCCAGGATGGAAACATCCAGGTCGCCGTAAACGGTCATGGCCAGGGTTCGGGGAATCGGCGTGGCGGTCATGACCAGGAGGTCGGTCGTCCGCCCCTTCCCTGCCAGGGCGGCCCGCTGCAGGACTCCGAACCGGTGCTGCTCGTCCACCACCACCAAGCCGGCGTCCTGGAACCGGACCTGCTCCTGGAACAGGGCGTGGGTGCCCAGGACGATCCGCCAGGTTCCGCCTGCCACCGCTTCCAGGGCTCTCCGCCGATCCCGTCCTTTCAGGTCGCCGGTCAGAACTCCCAGGGAGTCTTCGTACCGGGTCCCTTTCAGGAAACGCCGGAACGATTCGGCGTGCTGTCCTGCCAGGATGCCGGTGGGCGCCATCAGCACCGCCTGGCGGCCCGCCTCCGCCACCTGGAGCATCGCCGCCATCGCCACCGCGGTCTTGCCGCTTCCCACGTCTCCCTGCAACAGTCTCCGCATCGGGATCCCGGAGGCGAGGTCTCTCCCGATCTCGCCCAGGACTCGTTTCTGGGCCGTGGTGAGTTCGAAGGGGAACCGGGCGGCCGGATCCGATCCGGCGGCCTTCGCCGGGAGGACCGCGGGCCGGCGCCGTTCTCGGCGGAACCGCTCTTTCCGCGCCGCCAGCTCCAGTTGGAGGAGGAACATCTCCTCAAACGCCAGGGCTCTCCACGCCGGGGTGTTCTTCGCTTCCAGGGCCTCCATGGAAACTTCGCCGTCCGGGAAGTGGACCTGTTCCAGGGCGCCCCGACGGCCGCCCGGGCCGTACTTTCCCCGCAATTCCTTCGGAAGGCGGCTGGCCAGGGAATCCGGGTCGACCTTCTCCAGGGCCTGGTGAACCAGGCCGCGGAGGGTCCGGCAGGAAAGACCTGCGGTCCGACGGTACACCGGAACGATCCGGCCGGTATGCAGCCGCTCCTCTTCGTCGTCATCTTTTGCAGGGAACTCCAGTTCCGGGTTCCGGAGCACCGCCTGCCCGCCGCCGCCGTCCACCGGCGCGCCGAACAGCACCAGCTTTCTTCCCGGCGTGAGGCGCGGCTTCAGGTACGGCTGGTTGAACCAGACCGCTTTCATCTCCCCGCCGGCATCGCCCACCACCGCCTCGACGATCCGAAACCCACGGCGGCGGGTGTGAATCACCCGGGACGATCGAACCTCCACCAGCAGCGCGGCGGGCTCCCCTCCCGGCCGCAGATCGCCCGGCGATGCGAACTTCCGCCGGTCTTCGTACCGGAACGGAAACAGGAACAGAAGGTCCTCCACCGTCCGGACTCCGCATTCCTCCAGTTCCGTCGTCCTTTTCGGACCGACACCTTTCAACACCGACACGCCGGCCCCCGCCGGCAGGGTGGAAAGACGGTTCACGCGATCTCCCCCGCATCCCCGACCGCCGCCGGCATTTTCCGGGTCACGATCCAAATGCCCGAAAGGATCAACGCCGATCCAAAATAGAACCCGACCCCTGGCACTTCATGGAACAGAACCGCGGCGTACAGGGTCGCGAGGACCGGCTCCCCCAGGATCGCCATGTTTACGGGAAACGCGGGAAGCCGCCGAACGCTCCAGTTCAGGAGACCGTGGCCGACCAGGTTCGGTCCCAGGGCGAGCAGAGCCATCCATACCCAGGTCGCCGGTGGAAAACCGCCGAACGGCAGTTTCCAGGCCAGTGCGAATCCCAGGAGCACCACCGTGGCGATTCCGTTCACGTGGAGGAGGTACCGGCTGAAACCGATCTTCTTCCGCAGCGACCGGCCGATCATCAGGTACAGCGACGCGGTCATCGCCCCGGCCACCGCCAGAAGATCGCCCAGGAGCGCCCTTCCGCCCAATCGAACATCGGCGCCGGCGATCAGGACGATTCCGGCCGACGCCAGGAACACCGCGAGGATCCCCCGCCGGCCTACCTTTTCCCCCAGCAGGAAAGGCCCCAGGAGAGCGGTGAACAGCGGCTGGGTCGTCACCAGCATCACCGAGGAGGCGACGGTGGTCCACGACAACGAACTGATCCACGTGGCGAAGTGGAGTCCGAGCAGAACGCCGGCACCAACGGTCATCCAGCCGGTTTTTCGATCCAGGGCGCGGCCCTTCCCAAGAACGGCCGGTGTCAGCGCCGCGGTGGAGAAGAGCATCCGGTAAAAGGCGATGATCAGGGCCGGCGCGGCGGCCAGGCGTACCAGGATCGCCGCCCAGGAGATGGCGGTGACGGCGATCAGGAGCGCGAGCGGAGCGCGTAGATCCCGCGACTCCGTCATCGAACTCAGGCCGAATCGGCGGGAAGCAGGATCTCCCGCTCGAGGAGGGAGCAGATCGCCTGGGCCAGGGCCCCGTCCAGGAGCGGGCTGTCATCCAGGATCCGGGCGACCGATTCGCCGGAACTGGAACGGGAGAGGACTTCGAACTCCGGTTCGGAAACCGAGTCGGCTCTCACTTCCTGCCGCTTCGCGCCGTTGATTCTGAGAGTTGCCTCCGGAGCGGGAAGCCGGTCCTTCCACCGGTTCCACTCATCCACCCAGACCATGCCGTCCATCATCACCGAGGAGATCGGCTGGTCCACGGTATGCTTCCGGCCGCCCGCGTCCCCCGGGATGACCCGGAAGGCGGCGTCCTCCCAGGTCAGCATCCGGTAGAGCGCCTTGGTCCCGGCCACCGGGCCGGCCCAGGCGTGGACCACCTTTCCTTCTTCGAAATAAATGACCCCCTCTTCCTCTTCCTCCGCCTCCCGCCGGAGATAGACGGCGCCGCTGTTTCCATTCAGGGCCAGGATCTGCAGCAGATCGGGGAGTGGAAGGTGGCTGATGTTTCCGGCCAGGGCCGCCCCTTCGCCACGCCGTGCATTCTCCAGCCGCCGGCGGCCTTCCAGGATCCTTTCCACCCGGGCGTACAGTTCTTCCACGTCGAACGGCTTGGTGACGTAATCGTCGGCCCCGGCGTGGAACCCTCGCAGCTTCTGGGGAAGCTCTCGTTGGGTGGTCAGGAATACAAACGGGATCTCGGCGAAACGCGGATCGGAACGGACCTGGTCGAAAAGCTCCCAGCCGTCGATGCCGGGCATGAGAATATCGGAGACGATCACGTGCGGGCGGTGGGCCTCCAACCGGCGCATCGCTTCCTGCGCGTCCATCGCCTGGAAGACCTGGTAATCCATGGACACGAAATAATCGGTCACGATCTGCACGATCAACCTGCTGTCGTCGACGATCAGCAGTTTGCTGGAACGCATTCCTCCTCCGCTTCGACCCCGGCGGCCACCAGCCGCCGGCTTCGCCTTCCTATTCTATCTGATCGATCAATTCCCGGATCGTCGGCGTCGTTTTCGAAATATCGTCGTGGAGGACTCCCTGCCGGTACGCCTCCTGGATCACCTCCACCAGGTTGGGGTCGAACTGCTTGCCCGCCCAGGCCCCCATCTCCTCCAGCGCCTTCTGGACCGGCAACCCTTTCCGGTAGATCCGGTCGGTGGTCATGGCGTCGAAGGTGTCTCCGATCAGGATGATCCGCCCCATCAGCGGGATTTCCTCGCCCTTGAACCCTTCCGGATACCCGCTGCCGTCCCAGTGCTCATGATGGTGCCGGATGCCCGGGATCACTTCATCCAGCGCATGGATATGGGAAAGCATCCGGCTCCCGGCCACCGGGTGCTGCTTCATCTCTTCGTATTCCTCCTTGTTCAGCTTGGCCGGTTTCTTCAGAATTTTGTCCGGCGTGGCGATCTTCCCCACATCGTGAAGGATCGCCGAGAGCAGAAGAGGCTCCATCTTCTCCCGGGGCATTTCGATCATCCCTCCCAGGATCAGCGCGATCCGGGCGACCCGCAGAGAATGGCCGTGGGTGTAGGCGTCCTTGGCGTCCACCGCCCCGGCCATGGAGACGATGATGTTCAGGAACATGGAACGGATTTCCCGTTCCAGGCGGGCGTTCTCGATGAAAATCGCCGCCTGGGAGGCCAGGGCGTACAACACCTTCTGCTGCTGGGGGCCGACCCGCTTTCCCCGGTCGGTCAACCCCAGTTCGATTCCGCCCACCAGCTTTTCCTTGGCGACCATCGGGACGAACAGGGTGCCCTTTTCCTCGTTTTCATACATCCGGATCGCCTGAGGCCCGGATTCGTCTTCCACCGGCGTGCTTTCGTCCGGTCCGAGTTGAGGGAGCTTCTGGGAGATCCGGAAACGATCGCCGACCGAGGGGCCGGAGCCATCGGGTCCTTCCACCGCCCGCACTTCCAGGGCGCCTGTTTCCCGGTCATGGAGAAGCATGGCGCCGTTCCGGGTGCCGATGGCGACCATCGCCTGCCGGAGGATGATGTTGATTTCATCGTCGACCTTGAACGGCGAGGTGATGGCCGAACCGATCCCGAACAGCATCTGGAGATAGAAGTCGCCGGCCTGCCGGTGGCTCTCGATCGAATCCCGGGTCCGCATGTTGGTCCGGAGGCGGGCGACCAGTTCCTTGGTGAAAAAGGGCTTGGTGAGGTAATCATCGGCGCCGGCATCGAACCCGGCCAACTTGTCTTTCAGGTCGTTCCTGGAGGAAAGCATCAGCACCGGGATCTGGCTGGTGGCCGATTCTCCCTTGAGCTGCCTGCAGACCTCGTAGCCGTCCATCTCCGGCATCATCACGTCCAGCAGGATCAGGTCCGGCCGGACGTCCCGGGCCAGGGTGAGCGCCT
>CAZZIV010000033.1:0-18150 GCA_964654385.1 uncultured Acidobacteriota bacterium
ATCAAGCGCCTGAATGTGTGCGGCGAATACGAATGCTTTCTGGTCGTGGGGGGCGCCTTGGTGACAACGAAGGCAGGTATCTTCTTTCGGCAGGATCAGGCCGGCGGCGATGGCCGCCTCCTCGTTTTTCATGACCGACATTTTTTTGAAAGCGCTTCCAGGTCCGTGGCAGGCTTCGCACTGTACGCCGGGCATGTCGGCGGTTTTGTTGGTGGCGTGGCAGCCCAGGCAGACCGGGTTGCTCTGATCGTCCCCTTTCAGGAGGTCGAACGCCTGCGCGTGCTTCGATGCCGCCCAGGAGGTGTACTGGAGTTTATGGCACATCTTGCACTTCTTAACCCCGACATAGGTGTTTTCAGCCTGGGTCATGCTGAAAGCGACCATGATCATCAGGGTGAAGAGAATCCATTTCATCGGCTTCATGGTTTTTCCTCCATCTGCATTCCACCGTTTTTCTTAAAAACTGCTCGAACCGAAGTTCGAAGGACCATTATGCAGGCCGACCTCAGGCGGGGCAAGAGAGGCGGAGATGTGAGATGGTTCTTTTCCGGCCGGCTTCTCTTGACAACCGGGCAGGTTTAAGAATATATCGAAGAAATATCCATTTTACGCCGGTTTTTATAGAAGGCCGCCGGCCGGAAGACGGGTTGAATTGGTCCATTTATCAGCGGGGAGGCGGCAGCGGTGGGAGAGGCGATGACGCGGGAAGCGGTTCGGCCAAGAGGAACGCTGCGCAGGATCCTGTCGCACCTGGCCGAATACCGAGGCCGGTACCTGGCCGGCTTTCTCCTGCTTCTCCTGACCAACGGGTTGAACCTGCTGATTCCCTGGCTCCTCCGGGAGGCGATCGACCATTTGGATGCGGGAACCGACAGAGGCACTCTCTTGAAGCTGGCCCTGGCGATGGCGATTTCCGCAGTGGCGCAGATGGGCGTTCGGACCCTTTCCAGGCTGGCGATCCTCGGAGCGAGCCGAAAAATCGCCTGCCGGATCCGGGGCCGGTTTTTCCGTCAATTACAACGGCTCGGCGCGTCGTTCTACGACTCCACCCGGACCGGGGATCTCATGTCCAGGGGGATCAACGACATTCAGCAGATCCGGTCGCTGTTCGGCCCCGGTATGATGAACGTCCTGAACACGACGATCATGTACACCGCCACTCTTGCGATTCTCCTGACAATGAACGTCCGTCTCACGCTGATCTCCTTTTCGATCTACCCGGTCCTCTTCTACACGGTGCGCCGGGTGAGCCGACTCGTCTACGGCCGCTCCATGGCGGTCCAGGAACAGCTGGCGGCCCTCTCCAGCAGAGCCCAGGAGAACATTTCCGGGATCAGCCAGGTCCGTATCTTCGCCCAGGAGCAGCGTGAGATCGACGCGTTCCGGAAGGAATGTGCGGAATACCTTCGCCGGGGGCTGCGTCTGACGGCGCTTCGCGGCGCGATGATGGCGTTGATCGGCGGGTTTTCCGGCGTGGCCACCCTGATCGTTCTGTACGCCGGCGGACGGGAAGTGGTCCTGGGCCGGATCAGCCTGGGGGAGTTCGTGGCTTTCAACAGCTACCTGGCACTTTTGACCTGGCCGACGGTGGCGATGGGGTGGATCGTGAACGTTTTCCAGAGAGGGGCCGGGGCGATGGAGCGGCAGGAGGAAATCCTCCGCCTCCGGCCCGACGTCCCCTCGGCACTGGACGGCGGCTCCGGAGAACGCGGCGGTACGGTGGACGGGGATATCGTCATTCGGGGGCTCACATTCCGGTACGGCCCGGCCTGGGAAGAGAACGGGCCTCCGAGGGCCTCGTTGGAAGGGATCGATCTGACCGTGCGGAAGGGGGAACGGATCGCCCTGGTCGGCCCGGTCGGCTCCGGGAAATCGACCCTGGTGAACCTGCTGGCCCGGGTCTACCCGGTACCCGACGGCAGGATCCGGCTGGGAGGCCGGGAGATCAACTCGATCCCGGTGGCCGATCTGCGAAGATCGATCGGCTATGTTCCCCAGGAGGCGTTCCTGTTCGCCCGGTCGCTGCAGGAGAACATCCGGCTGGGGCGCCCGGACGCCTCGGACGAGCAGGTGCTCCGGGCGGTGGAGATCGCCGGCCTGACCGGCGAGATCGACTCTTTTCCCGCCGGGTTGGACACGGTGGTGGGGGAGAGGGGGTTCACCGTCTCCGGAGGGCAGCGGCAGCGGCTCACCCTGGCGAGGGCGGCGGTGAGCGATCCCAACTACCTGATCCTGGACGATTCCCTTTCCAGCGTGGACGCGGATACCGAGCGGGAGATCCTGAACCACCTGGACCGCCTGATGGAGGGGAGAACCTGCATCCTCATTTCCCACCGGGTCTCCACACTGGCCGGTGTGGACCGGATCGTGGTGCTGGATGAGGGCAGGATCGTGGAAGAGGGCACCCACGACGAGCTGATCGCCCGAAACCAGGCATACGCCGACCTCTTCCGGCGGTACGAGGCGGAAGAGAGGCTTGAATCATGAGCTACGCCCGCCGTGCCGGAAGGGGGATGCCCTCTGAAGACGATCTTCGCGGAAAGGCTTACGATACCAGGATCATTCGGCGGCTATGGGTTTACGTCCGGCCCTACAGGCGGCTCCTGCTGGGTTCCCTGCTGCTCCTGGCGGCGGTGAGCGCGGTTCAACTGGCCCAGCCGCTCCTGGTCAGGACGGCGATCGACCGGTACATCGGCAAGGGCGTTCTGGAAGGGTTGTCCGGTGTGGCCGGATGGTACCTGTTGACCCTTCTGGCCGAATTCGGATTTCGGTACGCCCAGCTTTACATCCTGGAGAAAGCCGGGCAGCACGTTGTGCTGGATCTCCGGATGCACATCTTCTCTCACCTGCAGCGGCTGTCCGCCTCGTACTTCGATCGGAACCCGGTGGGGAAACTGATGACCCGGGTCACCTCCGACGTGGAATCGCTGAACGAGGCGTTCACGTCCGGCCTGGTCCTGATCCTGGCCGACCTGGTCAAACTAGCCGGGATCATCGGTATTCTTTTGTGGCTGGACTGGAAGCTGGCCCTGGTGACCTTCTCGATTCTGCCTCCTTTGCTCTGGGTCTCCACGCTCTTCCGTCGCAGGATCCGAAACGCCTACCGACAGGTTCGGGGGATGGTGGCCCGGCTGAACGCCTACCTGCAGGAGCAGGTCGTAGGGATCCGGCTGATTCAGTTGTTCGTCCGGGAGAGGGCCAGCATCCGGGAGTTCGAGGAACTGAACCGGGAACACCGGGACGCCGATCTGTCGGCGGTGAAGTTCGATTCGCTCTTTTCGGCCATGGTGGAAATGGTCGGCTCCCTGACCCTGGCGCTGATCCTGTGGGTCGGCGGTCTCCGGATCCTGGCGGCGGGGATGACCTTCGGCACCCTGGTGGCGTTCATCCAGTACGCGGGCAGGTTCTTTCAGCCGGTGCAGGAACTCTCCCAGCGGTACGCGGTGATGCAGGCGGCGATGGCTTCATCGGAACGGATTTTCGAACTGCTGGATACCGATCCGGAAATCGTTTCACCGCCGGACCCGAGGGAGCCGGAAGGGACGGAGGGAGAGATCGTGTTCGAGAACGTCACCTTCGGATACGACCCGGCCCGGCCTGTGCTGCAAAACGTCTCCTTCCGGGTGGAGCGGGGAGAGAAGCTGGCGGTGGTCGGCTGGACCGGCGCGGGGAAGTCCACCTTGATCCGGCTGCTGGTCCGGCTCTACGACGTGCAGGCCGGAAGGATCCTGCTGGACGGGGTCGATATCCGGGAGTACGACCTGGCCTCCCTCCGGCGGCGCGTCGGGGTGGTGTTGCAGGACAGCTTCCTGTTCGTGGACACGGTGGAGAGGAATATCTCGCTGGGCGATCCGGCGGTGGGGCCGGAGCAGGTTCGCCGGGCGGCGGAAGCGGTTCACGCGGACCGGTTCATTCAACGGCTGCCGGGCCGGTACCGGGAGGTGCTGCAGGAACGGGGTGCGAATCTTTCCGCCGGCGAACGCCAGTTGCTCTCTTTCGCCCGTGCGCTGGCGTTCGACCCGGCGGTGCTGATCCTGGACGAGGCGACCTCTTCGGTCGACCCGGTCACCGAACGGCGGATCGATGCGGCGCTGGCGAAGCTGACCTCCCGGCGGACCTCCATCGTCATCGCCCATCGGCTGGCCACGGTCCGGAACGCCGACACGATCCTGGTGCTGCACAAGGGAGAGGTGTGGGAGCGGGGCACCCACCGGGAACTGATAGAGGCAGGCGGGATTTACCGGGAGCTGTACCGGCTGCAGTCCGCTCCAGGCGGCGGACAGGGGTGAGGCCGGACTCGCCGGGATCCGCCGTCCGATCCGATCCCCGCCCCGCGGTTCGGTCCCGGCTTTCCGGAGGCGCGGTTCAGAGTTTCCGGCTCCGTTCCAGGATCCCCTTCAAGGTTTCCACCGTCTCGTCCCGCTTCTTCTGGGATATCCCCAGGATGTCCTTCAGGGCGTCGCCGATGTGGGGGATGTACTTGTTAATGTAGGCGTGTTTCCGGGCTTCATCCTGTGCCCGTTTCCGGCGCCGGACGTGGGCGCCCAACCTTCGCCCACCCTCCTGGAGGGCGAGGCGGATCTCCTTGACGATCTCCGGGTAGGAAGCGACCGCTTCCTTGGATTCGGAGGTGAACGGCATCCAGACCGAAGCCATGTGAACCATGATGACCACCGGGCCGGAAGGGAGGGCTCCCCGGGCCTGGGCCAGGCCGTATTTTTTCCAGTCGGTGGAGATCACCGACTTGGTGATGGCGCAGGCGGACTGCTGATACTGGAGAGGAACCCGGTTGGCGAACCGGTAGAGCTGTCCCGGCTCGTCGGTATCCAGTTTCCCTCCGTAGGCCAGCCCGATCTCGATCTGAAACGGGTTTCCCCGGTAGACCGAAGGGGACCTGGAAACGGTGGTGTAGAAATCGGCGTCGATCCTGGCCTCCAGACCCCGCAGCAGCAATTCTTCGCCGATCGGAGAGAGACAGGAAGTGGGCGGGGCCATGATCTTGACTTTCGGGATCGCCTGGAACAGAAGCTCCACCTGGGGCCGGGAGAGCCGCTTGACGCTGGCGTCGGGACGGACGCCGGCGAGATCGCAGATCTGGTGGGCCACCGCTCCGGACACCCGGGTGAAATCGCTCATCAGGGCGGCTTTCACCGTTCGGGACTTGGTGTCCTTGAACATCCGGAGCAGGATCCCCAGCTCGACTCCGTAAGGGTGGGGCTGGATCTCCTGCGATTCCTTGGGCAGGTCCCGGGTCACCCGGTCGTACAACACCGGCTCGTCCTTGGGGGCGGAATAATGGATCCGGGCATGAGGGTTGGCCATGGCGGTCTGCTGGACGTAACCGTCCACCGAACGCCGTCCCTTCTTGTAAACCGCTTCCATTTCCATACTGACCAGGGTGCCGTGCTCCGGTTCCCATTCCATCACTTCGTCTTTGAGGATCACCGGCGCGTTCTTCCGCGTGTCGACACCGATTTCGAACAGATGGGCCGGTTGCCGCTTGCCGGTCCGGGAGATGATCCGGATCGGTTTCCCCGTGGTGAGTTGGGCGTACATGCCCGCGGCGGAAATCCCGATTCCCTGTTGTCCCCGCTGTTGTTTGAGGCGATGAAACTTGGAGCCGTACAAAAGCTTGCCGAAGATTTTCGGAATCTGGCCTTTAACAATGCCGGGACCGTTGTCCCGGACGGTGATCCGGTAACGGTTCTCGCCCACTTCGGCGATCTCGATGGAAAGGTCGGGGAGGATGCCGGCCTCTTCACAGGCGTCCAGGGAGTTGTCCACCGCCTCCTTGATGGTGGTCAAAAGCGCCTTCTGCGGGTTGTCGAATCCGAGTAGATGGCGGTTCTTGGTGAAGAACTCGGAGACCGAGATCTCCCGCTGCCGGGCCGCCATGGACTGCGCGGTTTCCCGGGGAGCGGTTTTCCCGGCCTTCCGTTTCCCCTTCCCCGGGCGGGCGGGGGAGGGGGAGGTTGGGGCGGCGGGAGGGGGATCCTCGAAAAGGCTCGTTTGGCTGGCGCGGGCCCGGATCGTGCTTTTCTTTCCTGCCATTCCAGGGAATCCCTTTCCTGTCACCGTTCCATGAATCGAAGGCCGGATGATTGTAGCAGGAATGGTTTTCCCGGCACGGCGCGGAGTAGAATCCGTTTCATGAAACCAACCGGAGACCGGATACGGAGAATGCGTTTCGGGCCCAGGTCCGCGGTGCTGTCGGCGGCGGCGGCGGCGGCCTTGTTCACCCTGTCGATCGTAACGGTGCCGGCACTGGAACCGGCGGCTCCCAGGATCTCCCTGGGAATTCGGCTGGTCTGTTCGCCCCTCTGCCACCAGAAGCCGTCCCGCACCCTTTTCCTGGCCGGCCGGCCGATGGCGGTTTGCGCCCGTTGCACCGGTCTCTACACGGGAGGCGTTCTCGGACTCCTGGCCGGCGGCCTCCTGGGCGCCTGGCGCAGGAAAGCTCCGCCGTGGGTTTTCTTTCTGCTGGTGGCGCCCACGGCGCTGGACGCGGTCGCCCCCTGGTTCGGTTTCCACGGTCTGGAGAATCTCCCCCGGGCGTGGATTTCTCTGCCGGCGGGGGCTGCGTGCGGATGGTTTCTTGCGTATGCTGTGGGAGACCTGCGTAAAGGTCCGGGAGATTCTCCGGTTTGATCGACGACCACGCGCCTCCGATTTTGATGCCCACCCTGAAAGCCGGCGTCCTGGCCGGCCTGGTGACCGCGCTGCCGCTGGTCGGCGCGATCCTCCTGGCCGGCTGCTGCTCACCGGTTCTCGGGTGCGGGTTCCTGGCCTCGTTCTGGTACGGCAAGGAGTGTCGCCGGTCCGGGGTCGGATTCACTCCATCCATGGGAGGGACCGTCGGGCTGGTGGCCGGCGCCTTCTGGGCGGTGGTGGTCACGGTCTTCGCGGTGCTGACCTGGCCGGGCATCGATGCTTTCTCCGATTCGGTGGAGGCGCTGTGGGAGAGCCTGGGGCAGGCCACGCCGGAAAACCTGGACGCCCTGGAGCGGTTCCGGGCGTTCTACGAAAACTCCTCCGGCCCGATGCTGGTCCTGACCGTGTTCTTCCTCTACCTGTTGATCGCGGCGGTCTTTTCCAGCATCGGCGGGCTGATCGGAGGCTCGGTGTTCCGGGTCCAGGGAGCGAAGCCGGAGCCGCCTGGAACCGGCGACGAGAAACCGTAGGGCCGTCCCCTCACTGTCCGCATGCGGACAGGTTTATCACGTTTCCGGACAGAACCTGCGGCGGTCTCCATGGGGTTTCGGAAAAAGATTCCGTCTTTCCTTCCTTTCCGGTTCGGAGCGGATCCGGCAAGGATCTTGCTTTTCCAGGGAGCGCGGAAGGAGACAGCGTGTTTCCGGCCGGAGACGAGGTGTCGGGACCCATCGAGTCGAAGGTAAAGACCCCGCCGGGCGGCGACCGAAGTGTTTGAGGAGGCGGCTTCGGCCGCCGCCTGTATTTCTTCACCGGCGATGTGCGACAATCCCGGCGGAGAACGTCAGAATGAACGAACCTGGAAACCGGCATCCTTTGTACGGCGCCGAAGTGGAGCGGCCCGAATTTGCCCGGTGCCGGGCCTCGATCCTGCCCGCTCCCCTGGAGGCGACGGTCAGTTACGGAGGAGGAACCGGGCGGGGGCCGGAAGCGATCCTGCAGGCGTCCGCCCAGGTCGAGCTGTGGGACGAATGGCTGGGGCTGGAGCCCTGGAAGGCGGGGGTGTGGACCGATCCCCCCCTGGACCTGGCCGGCCTGAAATCTTCCCACGCGATGGACCGGATCACCGAACGGTGCGGCGCGTTGATGGACGCCGGGAAATGGACGTTGATGCTTGGCGGGGAGCACTCCGTTACCTTCGGCGGTGTCCGGGCCGCCGCCGCCCGGCACCCGGGCCTGCATATCCTCCAACTGGACGCGCATGCGGACCTTCGGGAAAGTTATGAAGGGAACCGGCACAACCACGCCTGCGCCGCCGCCCGCTGCCTGGAGTTCGGCCCGGTGAACGCGGTGGGGATCCGCAGCTACGGCCGGGAAGAGGCGGAGCGGGTGCGGAAAGGGAACGATCGCTACCGGATGCTCCCCGGGTGGGAGATGACCGGCCCGCCGGAGGCGTGGGTCGGGCGGGCGCTCGCCGGACTCGAAGGGAAGCCGGTCTACCTCACCGTCGACCTGGACTATTTCGACCCGGCGATTCTTCCCGCCACCGGCACTCCCGAACCGGGGGGAGGGGCCTGGTGGCCGACCATGGTTCTGTTGAGCCGCCTGTTCGAAACGGCGGAAGTGGTGGCTGCCGACGTGGTGGAACTGGCCCCGGTGGAACGGTTTCACCATCCGGATTATCTCGCCGCCCGGCTGGTCTCCCGCCTGATCGGCTTGAAATTTCGCTCCGTCCTTTCTTGACATCGACCGGCGCCGCTGTCTAAGTTACCCCACGTATGATCACCGGGTTCAACACGGACGTAGAGTACGAGGGCCGGACCTACCACGTCCAGACCGAAGACCGGGGGGTGTCGAACCCTGTGGTGGAAAGCCTCGTCTACAGCGGCGGCGAAATCGTCACCATGCGTAAGATTTCCTATGAAGAGCTGGTCAAGGCCCCGGACTTCTCAGAAGACCGCGTGCTGACGCGGATGAAGGCCCAACACCAGGAACTGATCCAGGAGATCCGCAGCGGCCGGTACGATCCGGAAGGGCCGAAACCGTTCGGGTACAACATCATCAGCAACCGGAGCCTGGACGAGGTAGTCCTGGACCACCTGGCGGCTTCCGCCGGCCTGGAAAGGGTGCGGCTGGAGGTGGAGAACTCCCACCCGCTGGTGGAAGGGACCTCCGCCAAGATCCAGTTGCGCGTGATGAATGAAGGGTCCGACAACCCGGTGGCCGGAGCGAAGGTACTGGTAAAGCTGATCTCCGCCGGGGCCCGGCCGAAAGACCTGTTCAAGGCGGCCACCGGCAAAGACGGCCGCGTCCTGGCCGAATTCGACATCCCCGAGGCGCCGGAGGGCCCGCTGGCGGTCTTATGCCAAGCCCAGGCGTCCGGGAACAACGCAGAAATCAAGCAACTGGTCAAGAAGCGTCACGAGCTGTAACGGGCGCTTTCCCGTTCGATCTCCCGCCTGGCTTCTCTTTCCCTGCCCGCTTCCCGCTTATCGTGAAGTTTCTTCCCCCGGGCCACCGCCAACTCCAGTTTGATCCGCCCGTTCTTCAGGTAGAGTTTCAGGGGCACCAGCGTCATCCCGGCGGTATCCACCTGCCGTGCCAGCTTCCGGATCTCCCCCCGGTGCAGCAGCAGCTTTCGTGGGCGGACCGGCTCATGGTTGCCGATGTTTCCGTGGGAGTAGGGACTGAAATGAGCGCCCATCAGGAAGACCTCTCCGCCGATGATCCGGCCGTAGGCCTCTTTCAGATTGACTTTCCCTTCCCGGGCGCTCTTCACCTCGGTTCCGACCAGGACAATCCCGGCCTCCACGGTCTGGAGAATATGGTACTCGTGCCGGGCCGACCGGTTCTTGGCGAGAACCGGGTGTTCGTTCCCGCCTTTCTTCTTCCGGGCCATGGGGATCCTCCAGGAACAGGAGTGTAGCCGAGTTCGGAGGAATCTTCAGCCGTGTTGTATATTGACGGAGAACCTGAAAGGGAGGGAGCAGCGTACGTGGAAGTTCTCGCGGTCAGAATTCCGCCGGCCACCCGGTCGACCACCTGTCTCGCCAACGGCCAGAACCTGGACGTAGGAACCGGGTGCATCGTGGAAGGGGAGCGGGGCCGGGAGTTCGGGATCGTCACCCGTCCGGTGATGGAGAACCGGTTCATCACCGGTTCGGGTCCCCGGCTTCCCGTCCTGGTCCGCCCGGCGACCCGTGACGACGAAGAGGCCTACGCCCACAAGGCGTCCATGGAAAAGGTCAGCCGGGACTTCTGCCAGGACCGGATCAAGTCGATCGGCCTGAAGATGAAACTCGGCCACGTGGAGATGCAGCTCGACCGCAAAAAGCTGACCTTCTTTTTCACGGCGGAAGGCCGGGTCGATTTCCGGGCGCTGGTCCGGGACCTGGCGGCGGAATACCACACCCGGATCGAGCTCCGGCAGATCGGAGCCCGGGACGACGCCCAACTGGACGGCGGCTGCGGACCGTGCGGAAAAAACCTCTGCTGCAGCACATGGCTCAAGGGGTTCCAGCCGGTTTCCATTAAAATGGCCAAGGCCCAGGGGCTCTCCCTCAACCCGTCGAAGATTTCCGGCATGTGCGGGCGCTTGATGTGCTGCCTCAAGTACGAGTACGACCCGAACGCTCCCAGGCCGAAAAAGAAAGCGAAGTAGCTCCGTCGAGATTGTCGGAACGGACGGCTCCTCCGCCGGCCGGCTTCGTTTGCCTGCGCCGGCCGGAAGATCTGCGCGGAACGGCGGGAAAAGAAGAAATCAGCTACACATTAGTCCAGGGTCGTGGTATAAAAAAAGCAGGCGATACCATATCGTTCCAGGGAAGCCGCATCTCGTCCGTCTCCATCGTTCCCCCTCCCCTGGGACGAGGGAGGAGACCATGGAGATCGAAACCGGGTACCTGGAGCGTCTGGCCGTTCGCTCTGTGATTTTTCTGTTCATTTTTTCGGCGGTGGGCGGTGGGTTCGTCCTCGCGGGGCACTCGCCGGACGAACCTCCTTCGGAGACGGCGCTGGATCCGGGGGACCTGTTCTTCTCCGGCGGCGGCCTGGAAGTGGACGACTCCTGTCCCGCTCTACCCGGGCCGCCCTGCCTGGGGGTTCCCCTGCCGAACGGGTTCGACCTGGACGCTTACAGTCTGGAAACCCCGGTCACGGTCTGTCCGCCGTTCCCCAACTTCGATTCCGGCATCGTCTTTTCGTTCGATGACGGCGATCCCGGGGCAGGTTCGGGGCCGCCGAACCACAAGACGGAGATCCTGCTCTACGACCGGTGCATGATGTTCGGAGGAGGCTCGTTTCTCACGAACGTTACCGAATCCTTCCTCGGGTTGGGAGCCGATCCCCCGCCTCCGTCGGCGGATGACGATGTCGACGCCTATGAAACCCGGGGAACGGCCCCGGAGTGGAACGCCGGCGGCCTTCTCCTGTTCTCACCGGATACGCCTTCTTCCGGCGGCCTCACCACCGACCCGCTGTGTCCCGGTTCCCTCGCGGCGGGGGATCTTTACAGCAACAGCAACGGCGGTTCCGTGGCTCTTTACGCCAGTCCGTGTTCCCTGGGTGTTCCGGATCCGGAATTCTGCGACATCGACGCTCTGACCACCGTAACAGGGGAGGAGGCGTTCCCGGCCGCCCAGATCCAGATCCTGTTCTCCACCGACGCGGAACAACCTTGTGGCCTGGATCCGGGCGATATCTATATTTCGGACAACGCCGGAAACTCGGTGCTGTGGGCGGACGACGTTCTGGATCTCAAGATCGCCAATGGAGAGGACGAGCCGGTGGATCTCGACGCTCTCAGCGTCAACATCAACGACACGATTTTTCACGGCGATCCCTATGTGCCGCCGCTTCCGTTCCGGTGGAAAGCGGACTGGCCGGATTACGCTCCGTCCGGAATGCCCGATTTCAACCAGTACCACGCGGCGTTTCCCGGGGGCGGTTCCACCTATTGCGGTCCCACGGCGGCCGCCGACTGTCTTTGGTGGTTCGACTCGGAAATGGAAGGCCGCTGCGGCGGCGGGCCGGGGGATGGCGCCGACGATTATTCGTTGCTGGAGGCTTACGCCGGCGTGCCGGACGACCACCAGCCGGAGAACGTCCGCCCGTTCGTTGAGGATCTGGCTTCCTGGGTAAAGACCGATGTCGCCGGCGCCGGCACGCGGATCGCGGATATGGAGATCGGTCTCAGGAACTACATCGATTTTCACGGCAAGAGTTCCGCGTTCACGGTCAAGAAGATCACCAACCCGGCGTTCGAACAGATCGCCTGCGAAGTGGAACACAGCCATGACGTGATCCTGCTCCTCGGCTTCTGGTGGACCGAGAACGGCATCGACTTCTTCCGGTGCGGTGGGCATTTCGTGACGTCGGCAGGCAGTTTCATTCAGCGGGACGCCGGGCCCGACGGCTGTCCTGGAGCCTGTGGATTCGATGACGACGGCGACGGTTTGATCGATGAGCCGGATGAAATGTGTCCGTGCAACGGGGACCGCCTGGAAAACTTCGGCAGCGATGACGTCTGCGACGCGTTCGCCGGCCAGATCGCCGTCAGCGATACCGGCCTGGACAACGCGGAAGTCGGCGGTGCCGGGAGGGTTCGGGGCCCGGACCATACCGACCACGCGCCGGCGGTGACGCCGCCGCCGTCTCATGACGACCCGGAGAACGTTTCCCATGACGAGTACGGGATCATCCCCGCAGGACCGGGAATCCCGTTCCTGCAGGAACTCTCCTCGTACGGCGGGGGCCCGAATTGCGACACCGTGATCGGGTGGTGCGAGCAAAACCCGGATGAAGAGGGGAACGCCATGCTTCCCTGCACGCCGGCCTCCGTGGTGCACGTGGCGGTGGAGGGGATGATCGACATCGAGCCGGTGGCGACGCCGGTCTGCCTGAACGTGCAGGCCGGTATGAGCCAAATGGTTCTGGCCAAAGGGGCCTGCCCCAGCCCGGCTTCGAATCCGTTCACCCTGGACTACATCGCCGGAGAACTCTGCCAGGTCTCCGAGCCCGGTTCCGTCGACCTGGGGATCGTCAACTGTCTCGTGTCGGACACACCGGTGGATCAGCAACTGGACCGGTCGACCTGGGACGCCACCGACGGGATCGGGGCCTGGTTCTACCTGGTGCGGAAGGACCCCGCCACCGATTACGGCCTCTCCAGCGGCGGAAATCCACGGTTCCCTTCTGCGGGAGATTGCCCTTGAACCTCGACCCTCCGTGATTCGATGCCGGGACGCGATACCGGGTCCCCGGATCCGGATCTATTGCAGTTCTCCCGCCTCCACCAGGCGCCGGTAGAGTTCCGCCTTCTTCCTGCCGGTGCTCCGGGAGAGGGATTTGAGAGCGGCCCGGCGGTCGTCGCCATGCTCTGCCATCGCCTCCCGGTAGGCGGCGACCAGGTCGTCCAGGTCGCTCGGCCGCGAGGCGTGTTCGTTCCCGGCGACGGCGAGGCAGAACTCACCCCGGGAAACTCCGTCGGCCAGCCGTTCCAGGATCTCCCGGGCGGTTCCGGCCAGGATCTCTTCGTGAACCTTCGTCAACTCCCTTCCCAGGACCATCGGCCTTTCGCCCAGGATGCCGTCCATCTCATTCAAAGTCTCCAGGATCCTGTGAGGCGTCTCGTACACGACCCAGGTCCGTCGCTCCAGCGCAAGTTCCCGGAGCCGCTTTCTCCGTTCGCCTCCTTTGTGGGGGAGGAACCCGTCGAAGACGTACCGGTCCGCCGGAAGGCCGCTCACCGACAGCAGGGTCGTCACCGCCGAAGGGCCGGGGAGGGGAACCACCGGGAAACCGGCGCGCCGCGCTTCCGCCACCAGGAGATGTCCAGGGTCGGAGATCCCAGGCGTGCCGCCGTCGGAGACCAGGGCGACATCTTTCCCGGATTCCAGGATCCGGAGAATCGGGTCGATCCGGGACCGTTCGTTATGGGCATGGCAGGAAAGGGTCGCCGGGCTCAGCTCGTACCGGGCCAGGAGGCGGGCGGTGCGCCGTGTGTCTTCGCAGGCGACGGTCCCCGCCCGGGACAGTACGTCCAGCGCCCGCCGGGAAAGGTCCTCCAGGTTTCCCAGCGGCGTGGCGATGACGTAAAGCACGCCGGGCATGGTCAGGATTTCCAGTCCCTGGGATAACGGAAATCCCACCCGATGGAGCGGGTGGAGACCTTGGCGATCACCGGGAGGCGCCGCTTGAACTGGGAGCGGAGAACCAGGTTCCGGACCCGTTCCACCATCTCCCGGCTGAATCCTTCTTTCACCGCGGTTTCCGGGGAGACCCGGGCGTCCACAAGAAGCGCCAGAAGCCGGTCCACGGACTCGTAGGAAAAGCCCAGTTCGTCTTCGTCCTTCTGATCCGGCCACAGGTCGGCGCTGGGAGGTTTCTCAACGATCGGGCCGGGCACCCCTAGGTGCCGGGCCAGCCTCCGGACCTGGGTCTTGTATAGATCGCCGATCGGGTTCAGCGCCGAGGCCATATCGCCGTGAAGGGTGCCGTATCCCAGGAGAAGCTCGGTCTTGTTGCTGGTCCCCAGGACCAGGGCGTTGTCTCTCGCGGACCGGTCGTACAGGATCACCATCCGGCAGCGGGCCATCACGTTTCCCAGCCGGAGCCGGCCGGCCTGACGGGTGACCGACTCGAACCCATCCACCATGGCGCTGATATCCACGGTTTCCGAGTCGATTCCCAGGCGGTCCACCACAAGGCCGGCGTGGGAGACCGATTCCGCAGAACTGCTCCTGTACGGCATCATCACCGCCCGGACGTTTTCCGGGCCGAGCGCACCGGCCGCAAGGAAGGCGGAGACCGCCGAATCCAGGCCGCCGGAGAGGCCGACCACCAGCTTCGTCAGGCCGGTCCTCTCCAGTTCCGTGCGGAGAAAGCCGGTCAGGATCCGGGCGGTCGCCTCCGGGTCGATGGCCAGATCCGCTTCCTTCATGGTTCAGGTCCCGTCCGGGCCGGGCCGGAGGTCCGGGTCCGGCAGGTCGAACCGGACCGTCCGAAGCCTTCCCAATTCCCGGTAAACCTGTTCCAGGTCGGCGTCCCGGAGCAGGGGATAAGCGGTGCGGGCCCGTCGGAGCACTTCATCCTCCAGGTCGACGACGGTCCAGCCTTCCTCCAGGGCCGGCAGCTCCGCCGCCTTTCTCCCGAACGGATCGATGACGATCGACCCTCCGCCGAAGTTCAGCCCGTCTTCGTAGCCGACCCGGTTCACATAAACCACCCAGGAGGTCTGGAACTGGGCGGTGTTGTGAAGGAGGCTGTGCCAAACAGGCACGCTGGTGACGCCTGTGTTCTCCCTCGCTCCCCGGGTCGGGCCGCTGCCCAGGACGAACAGGATTTCAGCACCGTCCTGGGCCAGGATCCAGGCGCTGGTGGGATGCCAGGCGTCTTCGCAGATCAGAACGCCGACCCGCCCCGCCGGAGTGTTTCCTGCGCGGATCGTCCGGCCCGCGGTGAAATCCCGGCCTTCATCGAACATCCCGTAGGTCGGGAGATGCCGTTTCCGGTGGACGTGAACCAACTCGCCCCCGGAAAACCAGGCGGCGGAGTTATAGAAAAGGTGTCCTTCTCCTTCCTCCACGAATCCGACCAGGGCGTCGATGTCCCGGGTGGCCTCCCTGAGGCGGTCCAGGATCGACCCGTTTTGCGGCAGGGCGACCTCCGGAGTCTGGTCCTTCAGCAGGTAGCCGGTCAGGGAAAGCTCCGGGAAGACCACCAACCCCGCCCGGTCGCGGCGTCCTTGTTCCAGCCGCTCCAGGTGGAGGGCCAGGTTGGCTTCCAGGTCTCCCAGCTTCGGGGCGATCTGGGCCAGAGCGACTCGGATGGACTTCATTGCGGGGCTCCTGGAAAACGGCACTACCATACCAGCCGGATCCCGGGTCCGAAAGGTCCGTTCCAGGTTTTCAGTTGGCGGAAGCCAGAATGGCGTATTGATGGATAAGTGCGCAGTTGTGGCGCGAATAATAAGAAGGAGACACAACTATACCTTCTGAAGTTGCGCAAGTGTTTAAGAATTTAACTTAAACTTTGCGTTGCACCCTGAAGGGCAATGAACGCAACCTAGCACAATAAAAATAATTTTTCACCTGCCCGAGTCAAGTTAAGAATTTTCATTGTTATTGTCAATTATTTGTTCGCTGGAACCAGGAAGCTACATCGTTGTTGCCCTTTTCGTTGAAAGTTGGCCCGAATATTTCATAAGGAAGCAGCGTAACCCGAACCGGCGGAGTTACTGCCTCAAGAACCACCGGGGAGCAGTCGACATGGCGCGCAAAGCAACAATGAAAGATCCCGAACTCCTGAAACTGGAGCATAAGGAAAACGAAGACGCGGCCGTCCGGAGAGCGGCGGCGGCGATCGACCCGAAAGCCAGGGGCGCCCGGAAACGCCAGCTGGAGAAGGGCTTGGCCGCCGACCGCCAGGCGGCGGCGATTCTTCCGATCTACCTCCGTGAGATGGGCGCCACCCCCTTGATCAACGAGCATCGGGAAGTGGAACTGGCCAGCGAACTCCAGGACGCCCGGGAGAAGATGGCCCGGATGGCGATCAAGCTGCCGGCTTCCTGCAGGGAGATCGTCCTCCCCGCAGGTCTGGAGGGTCCGAAGCGGGGCCGGGAATGGCCCCTGGACGATATGGAAGCGTTCTACAAGCGATTCATCCGGTACAACCGGGAATACGCCGACGCCCGGGTCAAGGCGAAGGTCAAGAGCGCCCGGGGATTCAAACGCCACATCGACCACGCCCGAGACGCGCTGATCCTGGCGAACCTCCGTCTGGTGGTTCATATCGCGAAAAAGTACCTGAACCACGGCATCTCCTTCATGGACCTGATCCAGGAAGGGAACATCGGCCTGATGAAGGCGGTGGAGAAGTTCGAGTACGAGCGCGGCAACAAGTTCTCCACCTACGCCTACTGGTGGATCAAGCAGGCGATCGAAAGGGCGATCGCCGACAAGGCCCGGGTGATCCGGATCCCGGTGCACGTCAACGAGAAGATCAAGAAGATCTCCCGGGTGGCCCGGGAGCTGGGGGAGCGGCTCGGCCGGAAAGCGACGCCGGAAGAGATCGCCACCAAGCTGCGGATGCCGGTGACCAAGGTCGAGGAGATTCTCGGCGTGGTCCAGGATCCGCAGGCCCTGGAAGACATGTCCTCGGACGATGACAGCCCGGGGCTGCTCCGGTTCGTGGCCGATCCGAACGCCCCATGCCCCCTGGAGAGGACGGTCGACCGGGAACTCCGGGAGAAGATCGAGACCACGCTCAAGGTTCTGAACCCCCGGGAGGAAGAGATCATCCGGCTCCGCTTCGGGATCGGGCGGGATATGCCCTACACCCTGGAAGAGATCGGGCGGGTGATGGGTCTTTCCCGGGAGCGGGTCCGCCAGATCGAAGCAACCGCCTTGAAGAAGATCCAGGCGGCCCAGGAGTGCCGGGATCTGAAAGAGTTCCTGGGCTGACAAGCGGCCGGGGAACCGGCTTCGAAACATGTTGAACAACCCTTAAGAGGACCAAGTTCGCTTGGTCCTCAATTTTCATGCAGGTGGCGAGGTCGAAGCGGTCTCCGGGAGAGATCGATTCCGGGTCTGAAGACCCGTCAAAAACATCGACCCGGTTGCCTTCCAGCGAAAGGAACGTGGGGTTCGTCGGATCTCAGTTCGGTCTCCTTCCGTCGTTAGCAGGGCTCCTGGAGCGGGTGCAGGATAACGGTAGCCGTGAAGGCTGGAGCTTCAGGTTCCGTTTCCTGGAGTTCCGGTCGATGTTGTGGAGGTGGTGAGGGCTTGAACGGTGCTCGGCTCTCGTTCTGTTCTGGTCCTACACTCCGGTTCGAACTTGCCGGTTTATTTGCTCCGGGCAGCTTCGATTTCGGCTTTCAACCGCCGAAGATTCAACCGAGCCTCCGGGTTGGAACGATCCGATTCCAAGGCTTGTTCAAAGTCCCTGCGGGCGAGGGCGAGATTTCCCAATTTCCAGCGGGCCGCTCCGCGATTAATGTAAGCCGCGGCGTCATTCCATCCCAGGAGAATGGCCCGGTTCAGGTGTCGTTCCGCTGCCTGGAATCGTCGGCGTTCCAGCAGGAAAGTGCCGTAGTTGTAATGAATGCGTGGTGAATCGGAATTTTGTTCCAGAGCTTCGTGGAAAAGTCGATCTGCGAGGTTTGGATTTCCGCTCTCCGCGAAACGGGCGGCCAGGTTGTCGAGATAATAAGGAAGGTACTCTTTACCGCTCACGTATACCGGGTCCACCCCCGGGCTTCCAGCTGTCCGAAGAACCTGCTCGGAATCGTAATGCCGGCCTCCTTCGAGAGTTTCATAGAGAGAAGCAGGGGAGGTCCTGGAAGCCAGAAGCGCATGATCCCGGAGAATCACGGCGTTGAACGGCTCGCCCACCTTTTCCGTCAGGCCCAGGACGGTGGCTACAAGGGCTGAACAAGACCCCCCGCCCGTTGGAAGGACGCGAGCTACAGTGGTCTGCGACCGGAAGTGAGTCTTACAACCC
>CAZZIV010000034.1:0-17266 GCA_964654385.1 uncultured Acidobacteriota bacterium
TATGACACGAGCTTCAGCGGTTTTCGCCGTGAATGATTGTTCGATCAGGGTTAGAGCTTCCAGTGCTCCAGGTTTCGTTCCAGGCCGGCGATCTCGTCGTCCGGTTCGCCGCCATGGATATGCCTTCCCACCCAGATCAGAAGGAACATCGCAACGTAAAAGGCGATCCCGAGAATCAGGAACACCCACGCCGTAACGGAACCGATATGCATCCGTTGCCATAGGGTGGACAACTCGAAGCTTACCGTCGGGTGAATCGCCAGTTTCAACACCCAGGCGCCCAGGACGATCAGGAAGATCCAGACGTAATTGCGACGCAGCCGGAACCCGATCGTTTCCCAGTAGGCCGTCTTGTACTTGGGGAGATCCAGGTCCATCGCCACCATCTCCCGCCAGGAACCCATCGGGGATTCCAGTTGCCGGGTGATGATCGGGATCAGGAAGTTCTCCTCCAGCATCCGGACCCTCGCCCGGTATACCTCGAAATACCGATACCGGCGGGCCTCGATATTGAGGAAGGACATGATCACCAGGTTACAGAGGAGAACGACGATATGGGGGATCTCCTCCGAAGCGAAGGCGAAGGAAAGCATGGCGGCGGTGGCCAGGATCGTCCAGTTGGTGGTTGCGTCGGTCCGGGTGCGCCAGGTGATTGAACGCTGAATCTCTCCCCGGTAGAAATGCACCATGACGCTCAGGTATTCCTGGCGGGTCAGGGGGAAGTCCTCGAACCGGGCCGGACGGACCGACGGAGGAGTTTTCTCGCCGCCTTCTTTCTGGGAGCTGTTCTTCATGGCGCCATTGTACACATCAACGGGACTGGGCGAGCGCCTTTCCCAGCACATGCCGGACGGTTTCCACCTGCAGGGGCTTCACCAGGATTCCGTTGGGGAGCCCTCCCAGGAATGTAAGGGTGTTTTCGCTGGCCATGTCGCCGGTGGAAAACACGAAACGGCGGAGCATCTCTGGCCGTTCCAAGGCGACCCGCTCGTAGAGTTCCTGGCCGTCCATCCTGGGCATGCGGAGATCGGCCACCACCAGGTCGAACTCTCCCTCTTCGAGCTGTTCCCAGGCTTCCCGCCCATCGACGGCCCGCGTCACCTGGGCGCCGTCGTTCTCCAGGACCCTGGAGAACAGCTCCAGTACCAGCGGTTCGTCTTCCGCCACCAGGATTTTCCGCCCCTGGAACTGCCTTTCGTACCGGTCGCTCCCTTCGGTCTCTTCGTTCGCGTTCGCCGCCGGCATCGGAACGACCGGCAGGCTCATCCGGAAACAGGCGCCGCCGCCCGGCTGTTCGGGACCTAGTCCCAGCACTCCGTCGTGCTCACGGACGATTCCGAAGGAGACCGAAAGCCCCAGCCCGGTCCCCTGCCCCACTCCCTTGGTGGTAAAGAACGGGTCGAAGACCCGGGCACGATGCTCCGGCGCGATTCCCGGGCCGTTGTCGCGGACTTCCAGGTGGATCCGGCCGTCTTCGGCCCAGGAGCGGATCGCGAGGACCCGCTCCCGGTCGATCCGGGAAAGGGCCTGTTCGGCGTTGGCGACCAGGTTCATGATCACCTGCTCGATCTGCTGGAAGTCGAACAGGGTCGAAGGCAGCTTTTCCGCCAGGTCCTCCACCACCGAGACGTGGATCGCCCGGAGGTTGTAGGCCCGAAGATCGAGCACACGGCGAATGCAGGCGTTCAGGTCAGCGTATTTCTTCTCCGCGTTGTTTTTCCGGGCGAAGCCGAGAAGATTCTGCACGATTTTCTTGCAGCGCCGGGCGGAGTCGACCACTCGGCCCAGGTCCCGGAGCAGAGCCGGGTTCTCGGAATTTTTCCTGGCCAACTCGGAGTAGCCGAGCACCGAACTGAGCGGATTATTCAACTCGTGGGCCACTCCGGCCACCACCTCGCCCAGGGTGGAGAGACGTTCCGCCTGGGCCAGGGAACGTTCCACCCGGTTCAGATGGGTCACGTCCCGTCCGATCCAGACCCTCCCCGCCGACTTCCCTTCCTTCCCGACCAGCGGCGCGCTCACCAGGTTGAATTCCCTTTCCTCTCCTTCATGGTTCCGGACCACCAGGTTTCGTTCCTGGATGCCGGCTTCATCCTCTTCCCAGGGAGATTCATCCTGCCCGAGAACGGCGTGAAACAGCCGCCCCCGGGCCTCCTCTTCGGTCAACCCGGTCAAGGCGACGGCGCTTCGGTTGAACTCGGTGATTCTTCCTTCCGGATCTGTGGCCACGATCAGGTCCGGGCTGCAGTCCAGGAGACGGCGGAGCTTCTCGCTGGTGGACCGGAGGAGGCGGGATTCATTCCGGACTTCTTCGTAAAGCATCGCGTTCTTGAGCGCGTTGGCGGAAGCGCCGGCGGCCGCCCTGCAAAACCGGATCTCCTGTTCACTGAACGCCTGTTCCCGGTTGGAGCGAAGGTACAGCGTCCCCAGGACCTCTCTCCCGAAAAGAAGAGGGAGGATCAGCATGGATCGGTACCCTTTCGCCTGCAGGATATCTCTTACGTCGTGGACGATCGGGTCGCTGGAGGCGTCCTCCACGATCACCATTTCCCCGGTGACCAACGCTTCCCGCAACTCGGGGTAGTCCGCCAGGCTGATTTTCAACCGGTCGGCGCCGGGGTCCTGGTCCGAGGCGACCACGAATCCGTCCTTGAATGCTTGGTCGCAGAGCAGGATCGAACAGTTCATGGAATCGACCATGCTCCCGACCTGGCGGACGATCCTTTGCATCACGGTCCGGGTTTCCAGGCTGCTGGAGATCGCTTCGGTGATTTTCAACAGCGCCCGCAGTTGCAGGCTCTCCCGGCGAATGGAGTGAAGAGCCCCGGCTGTCCGGTTCATGATCCGGATGGAGAACAGGAAATAATAGCCGGAGGAGACGAGGAAGACGGTGCGCAGAAGCAGGTCTCCGTCAATGCGGATCGCGCCTCCCTCCAGTCCGGAGATCACCGCGAGATAAAGACCCGCGGAAGCGATTCCCCCGATCGCCCATCCCGGTGACCCGGCGGTCAGAACGGCGATCAGGATCCCCAGGAAAAACGTGGCCAGGAGAACCGGTTCCTCCGGGAGGACCACCAGGAGCCCCAGGGCGATCATCAGGATATCGGCGATCAACAGCGACCACTGGAACCGCTGGTTCAGCATCCTGGAGCTGGGCATAAGATGCACAGCCACACCGCCGGCCAGGAGGATGACGATGAAGAAGAAGGAAAGGGATTCCCGGGCCCCACCAGAACCGATCAGCGCCGTCGCCGACCCCAGGAGAATCCACCGAATGAGCGTGTTCCAGCCTAGCGGCATTTCCGAACCTTCCCCGCCGAGTTTCGACGACTGGGCGCATATGCACGGAATTACATTTACGTATGCACCCGGTGATCAATATATATAGAGCACGGCCCGGGTCAAGGAATCCGGATCCCTTGACAAATGCGGCAGGCATGCCAGAATTTTCGGGTATGGCGCTATCGTCTAGGGGTTAGGACGGGTGGTTCTCAGCCATCAAACCGGGGTTCGATTCCCCGTAGCGCTACCAGCATTCAAAAGGGGCCGAAAGGCCCCTATTTTCATGTCTGGACCTGTTCTCCGGCCCCGTGAGGGAACGCCGATTCCTCCGGTGGAGTCCGCCGGCAGACACGGATTTCAAAATGTTCCGGAAACCGAGTCTCCGGGCACAGTTTCTGGAGAATACTCAGGATATTCCGGCAGATGTCGTCCACGCGGGCGGTCGAGAGGGTCTCCTCCACCAGTTTCCCCACGTACTGATCTTTCCCCAGGGTGCAGATAAGAAGAAAAGACGGATCCTCCCGGGAAACGTACTTCCGGTCCGATCCACTCAGGTTCTCCAGTTCCCTTCTCAGGCCGGTATCCATTTTGAATCCGATGAAGATCGGATGCTGGTCGCTCAATTCCACCGAAACGTCACTCCTTGCGCCTACCGGCGTTCACCGCCCGGTCGATTCCTGGTCCAGTACGGCCAGCACTTCCCGGGTGCGGGACTCCATCATCGCACGATCCCCCCGGGATTCCACGTTCAATCGGATCAGCGGTTCGGTATTGGATTTTCTGAGATTAAGTCTCCAATCCTGAAAATCAAACCCGATGCCGTCGGTTTCATCGACCTTCAGGGCTTGACGTTCGTATTTCGTCCGGATCCGCGCGATCGCCGCATCGGTGTCCGCCAGCTTCCGGTTGATCTCGCCGCTGGCGGGAAACCGCTCCATCCGCTCCTTCACCAAGGAATGGAGAGTCCTCTCCTCCCTGCACATGATCTCCAGGACCATCATCCACGGAATCATCCCGCTGTCGCAGTAAGAAAACCGTCGGAAGAAATGATGGGCCGACATCTCCCCGCCGTAAGCGGCGTCTTCCCTCCGCATCACCTCCTTGATGAAGGCGTGGCCCGATTTGGATTGCACCGGCACCCCTCCCATCCGCTCCACGATTTCGAGGGTGTTCCAGGTCAACCGGGGATCATGGACGATCCGGGCCCCCTTTTCCCGGGCCAGAACATTCGCCGCCAGCAGGCCGACGATGTAATAGCCTTCGATGAACCCGCCGGTGTGATCGAAGAAAAAGCAGCGATCGAAGTCCCCGTCCCAGGCGATCCCGACGTCGGCGCCGGATTCGATCACCGCGTCGGCCGTCGCCTGTCGGTTCTCCGGAAGGAGCGGATTGGGAATTCCGTTGGGGAAGTGGCCGTCCGGTTCGTAATGCACCTTCACGAAACGGAAGGGAAGATGTCTCTCCAGGAGATCGAGAGTTGGGCCGGCGCCGCCGTTTCCAGGGTTCACCACCACTTCGAGCGGCTTCAGCACCTCCGTGTCCACATAGGTCAAAAGGTGGGCGATGTAATCGTCCCGAATATCGGCGGTACTCAAGGTTCCACGCCGATCGGATTTCGGAAGATCTCCTGCCAGAATCAACCGCTCAATTTCTTTCAGCCCGGTATCCGAACTGATCGGCCTGGAATCCTCCCGCACGAGTTTCAACCCGTTATAGTCCTGCGGATTATGGCTGGCGGTCACCATGATGCCGCCGTCGGCGTCCAGGTGGAATGTGCCGAAATATACGTGTTCGGTCCCGCCTCGGCCGATCTCGATCACGTCCACCCCGGCATCCAGGAGACCCTCCCGGGTCGCTTCCGCGATTTCCCGGCTGGAGAGCCGGATGTCGTACCCTAGAACCACCTTGGAAGGTTGGAGCCAGGCCGCGTACGCCAAGCCGACCTTGTAAGCGAGTTCCATGTTCAGTTCGTCAGGGATCCTGCCCCGGATATCGTAGGCTTTGAAGCAGGCCAGGGATTCAGCGCTCACGCTCATCTCCGTTCATCCGATCATCCATCAAAAAGGGAAAAATAACGGTATCAGGAAGGCCCCCAGGACACAATGGATCAGGTTCAGAGGAGCCCCCAGACGGACGAAATCGATAAACCGGTACCCGCCCGGTCCATAGACCAGCAGGTTGGTCTGGTAGCCGATCGGCGTGTAGAAGGCCGCGGAAGCGGCGAAGGTCAAGGCAACCAGGAACGCCCGAGGATCCACGCCCAGCTTGTGGGAAACGGAGATCGCGAGCGGGGCCAGGAGAACGGCGGTGGCGTTGTTGGACATGAACCCTGTCAGGATCACCGCGAACGCCATGAACGCTCCCAGGACCGCGTTCGGCCCCAGGGTGCCGGTCAGGTGCAGCAATGCCTGTACCGCCGAATCGGCGGCGCCGCTGACCTCCAATGCCGCCCCCATCGGGATCAGCCCGGCCAGAAGCACGATCGTCTTCCAGTCAACCGCTTTGTAGACTTTCCGAATCGGCAGGCAGCCGGTCAGGACCATCACCACCGCCCCGACCACCGCTGTCTCGGCGATGGAAAAGATGCGAAGCGCCGCGACACCGACCACCGCCACGATGATGCCGAGGGAGACCATCGCCTTCCAGGGACGCAGCATGGCGACGTCCAGTTCCTGCAAGACCACGAAATCGGTTTGCTCCCGCAGCCGCGGAAGAGAAAGCCGCCTCACCATGATCAGCAGCTCGTCGCCGAACCGGAGCCGGACCCGGCCGACTTTCTCCCGGATATCCTCGCCATGCCTGCGGATCGCAAGGGCGGTGGCGCCGTAACGGTGCCGGAAGTCGATGCTCTTCACCGTCCTCCCCTCCAGGGCCGAATTGGGGGCGACCACCACTTCCACCAGCGCCGAATCGACCGAGCGCAGATCGGCGTCGTCCGGATGATGGCCGTGCTTGATCACCACGCCGGTGGCGTCCCGGAGCTGCACCAGCGCCGCTGCCGGCGCTTTGACGATCAGGACGTCGTTCTCCTTCAGGATCAGGTCCGGCCCCGGGGCGCCCCACATTTTCTTGTCCCTGTATAATCCGAGCACTTCCAGGTCGAACCGCTCCCCGAGTTTCGCCTCAGGCAAGGTCAGACCGGCGATCGGCGATCCTTCCAGGATCACGACTTCGCTCAGGTAGCGGTTCAGGTGATAGCCCTCGGTCAGGTTTTCCGCCGGGATCCTTTCCGGAAGAAGCCGTCCGCCGAGGAGAACCAGGTACAGGGCCCCGGCTGCCAACAGGAGCAGTCCGAGCCGTGTGAACTCGAACATGCCGAACGGCTCGATACCATGGGCCGCGGCTGCGGAACTGACCAGGATGTTGGTGGACGTGCCGATCAGGGTGCAAGTGCCTCCCAGCATGGCGAAGAACGAAAGCGGCATCAAGATCCGGCTGGGACTGATCCCGTTGCCGTTGCATACGCGAAGAGCGATCGGCATGAATACCGCCACCGCCGCCGTGTTGTTGATGAACGCGGAGACCGGGGCGACCATCAACCCGATCCCCAGCATCAGCATCGGAGTAGTGGTCGGGCCGTTTTTCAACAACCGGTCGCCGAAGACCCGGACCAGGCCGCTGGAATGAAGGCCTTCGCTCAGGATGAACATGCAGGCGACGGTGATCGTGGCAGGGTTCGAGAAGCCGGACAGGGCGGTCTCCGCCGGGAGGATTCCGGAGAGAATCAACGCGGCCAAGCCGAGCATCGCCACCATGTCGGCGCGGAGTTTTTCCACGGCAAGGAGCACCACCAGCACTCCCAACAGCGAAAGAACGAATAACGCCGACAAAACACCCCTCCTCGCCTGGACTTTCGACGATGCTGCGCGCCTGATCCTGCATTATGCATGAAAACGCCGCGGAAACGGCATGTTCCTGGATCCTGCAGGAATGGGAAAGCCGATCTATTGTAAACGAGATTGCGAACGGGAATAAACTGGAATCCCGGGCGATCAGGAAGGGAGCAGGGTGCCTGGAGAGAACCGGCCGGCCGGATCCAGGGCTGATTTCACCGACCGCATCTCTTCCACCGCCTGCTTTCCCAGGAACCGAAGCAGCAGTTCCTTTTTCAAACGGCTGCGTCCCACGCCGTGTTCGGACAGGGGGGCCCCCCCCATGGCCGCCGCCTGTAGTCCCAGGGCCAGCAGGGCTTCCTCCCCGGCCCGGACCTGGTCGGCGTCCATGGGGAGGAGGTTCGGGTGCAGGTTTCCGTCGGAGAGATGACCCCAGATCGCGAACTCCAGGCCCCGGTCCCCGAATTCCTTCTCCACCGCCGAAAGGAAGGAGTCCAGCAAGCTGAATGGAACGATCAGGTCTCCACCGACCTTTCGGGGTCCCGCCGCGGCAGCCCGCCGGGAGGACAGGATCTCGTTCACCCGGAGAGGTACCGCTTCCCGGAACCGGCGCAACCGTTCCCGTGCCCTCTCGTCCCCCGGGAGGGCCGGAAGCAGGCTGTCCAGGCAGCCGGCCTCGTCCAGGATCCGGAACAGGCGGACCACCGGGCCGTCCGGCAGGCCGTCCCGCCTTTCCAGGTACCCCTCCAACAGGTCGATCACCTGCTCCTGCTCCATGGCCTCCGGGAGTTCCATTTCCAGGAGAACCGCCGACCCGGCGCCGTCAGGGAGACGAAGCTTCAGGTCGGAAAGGTCGCCGTACCGCTCCAGAAGGGCCAGGCTCCGGGAATCGACCCATTCCACCGCCCGGATGTCCGGCCCCAGCGGATCGTTCCTTCCCCTGCACTCCACCGCCGCCTGTCTCAACCCGGCGGCCAGACGGAACGCTGCCCGGTCATTTTCCGGAAAGGCGAGGCCCGAGAGGATCGAAGCGGGTAGAGGCACCGTCCGGACGGTGACACGGGTGACCAGGCCCAAGGTCCCCTCGGAGCCGATAAACAGGTCCAGAAGATCCAGAGGGTCGGCCGCGTGATATCCCGCCGAGATCTTTTTGAGCGGAGGAAGTCGGTAGGTGGGCGCCGGAACCTGCAGGAGGCTCCCGTCGCTCAACTCCACTTCAAACCGTTCTCCCGGCCGGGCCAGGCACCGGCCCCTCTCGATTTCCAGAAGATCCCCGTTGAAAAGAAGCACCCGGATCCCGTCCACCCACTGCCGGGTTACGCCGTACTTGAATGTGGCGGCCCCTCCGGCGTTGGTCGAGACGGTCCCGCCCAGCATCGCCTCCTGGTAAGTCGGCACCGGAGGATAGTACAGGCGATGCTTCCGCAGTTCTTCCTGGAGTTCCGCCAGGCGGAGCCCCGGTCCGGCCTCTACCCGGCATCCGCCTCCTCCGGCGGATCGGATTTCAAGGTCCCGGAGCCTCTCCACCGAAAGAACCACCTCCCCTTCCGGGTGGCCGCCTCCGGTGAGAGACGAGCGGCCGGCCTGAGGAAGCACCTTCACCCGATCTGCCGCGGTGGCGCGGAGCCACGCGGAAAACGCTCTCTCACTCCGCCCGCGCAGGAGACCGGAGGCGGAGCCGCCGGTGCTCCCGGACGCGTCTTCCAGATAGGGCGTCACCTTGTCCGGATCGGTTTCGAGAACCGGGACAGGTTCCTCCACCCCGTCACAGGGATCGATCGCCCGGATCCGCCGCTCTCGATCAGCCATTCCCTCGCGCTCCCGCCCTTCCCCGGTGCATGATGATTCGACCGGAGTTAGGATACACTTTCCGCGATTGAACGGAAGAGAGGAACGGAGGAGAGAACGGCTTCATGGGACACGCCCACGGATCGCCCACCACCCGGCGCCTCGGCCTGGTCCTGGGCCTGACCCTGGCCTACACCGCCGCCGAAGTGATCGGCGGCCTGCTTTCCAACAGCCTGGCCCTCCTGGCCGACGCCGGGCACATGCTGACCGACAACCTGGCGCTGGGGATCGCCCTGTTCGCCGCCTGGTCCGCACGCCGCCCGCCGGACCCGGCCCGCACCTACGGCTACCGGAGAGCGGAGATCCTGGCGGCGCTGATCAACGGCATCGCCCTGGTCGTAATTTCGTTATACATCGTCTGGGAAGCCTGGCAACGTCTTTCCGCGCCTCCGGAGGTCCAGTACGGACTGATGGGCGGAATCGCCCTGGGCGGCCTGGCCGTCAACATCCTCGGCGCCGTGATCATGCACGGGGGCCGGGACGAAAACCTGAATATACGGGCCGCCTACCTCCATATCCTGGGAGACCTGCTCGGGTCGGTAGGGGCGATCGTGGCGGCGGTTTGTATCGGCCTGTTCGGTTGGGCCTGGGCCGATCCGGTGGCCAGCGTCGCGATCGCCGGCATCATCGTCTTCTCCTCCGTCCGTCTGATTTTCCAGTCGGTGAACGTCCTGATGGAAGGCGCCCCGCCTCACATCCCGATCCAGGAGGTCCGGGAGGCGCTGTCCTCTCTGGAAGGGGTGGAGGAAGTCCACGACCTGCACGTGTGGAGCTTGTCCGAAGGCGCGGTCATCCTCACCGCCCACCTCCGGACCGGGCCGACGATCCGGTCGGTACAGGTGACCCGGGCCGCCCTGGCCGTTCTGGAGGACCGCTTCGGCATCCGGCACGCCACGTTGCAGGTGGAGCCTCCCGGCTTCAACATCCTGGAAGCGCCGGACGTCTGACGGGGGCGGACCCCTCGCCGCCTACAGGTCGAATTTCACACCCTGGGCCAGGGGCAGCTCGGGGCTCCAGTTCAGGGTGTTCGTCTGGCGGCGCATGTAGACTTTCCACGCGTCGGATCCGGACTCGCGGCCGCCGCCGGTCTCCTTCTCTCCACCGAACGCCCCGCCGATCTCGGCGCCGGAGGTGCCGATGTTCACGTTGGCGATCCCGCAATCGCTCCCCCGGTGGGAGAGAAAGGTTTCAGCGGTCAAGAGATTGGTGGTGAAGATCGACGAGGACAAGCCCTGGGGTACGTCGTTGTGCAGTTGGATCGCCTCGTCCAGGTCCTCCACCTCGAAGATATAGAGGACCGGGGCGAAGGTTTCGTCCTGGACCACCGGCAGGCCGATCGGGGCTTTCACCAGGGTCGGTTCCACGAAGAAGCCGGGACCGTCGATCCGCCCGCCACCGCAGAGAACCTCGCCCCCTTCCTTCCGGACCCGCACCAGGGCGGCCGCCATCTCCTGCACGGCGGATTCGTCCACCAGCGGCCCCATGAGCGTGTTCGGATCCAGCGGATCCCCGATCCGGATCTGGCCATAGGCGTTCTTGAGCCTCTCGATGAACTTGCCGGCGATCCCTTTCTGCAGGATCAGGCGGCGGGTGGAGGTGCAACGCTGGCCGGCGGTGCCGACCGCGCCGAACAGGACGGCGTGGAGCGCCATCTCCTGGTCGGCGTCGTCCATCACAATCACCGCGTTGTTTCCGCCCAGTTCCAGCAGGGTTCGTCCCAGACGGTCCCCGACCACCTGGGCGATTCTTCGACCCATCCGGCAGGAGCCGGTGGCGGAGATCAGGGGAAGACGGCGGTCTTCCAACATCTTCTCGCCGACGGTGGAGCCCCGCCCGACCACCATGTTGAACACGCCGGACAGGCCGTGCCTCTCCATCACCGTGTTGGCGATGTTGGAAACCGCCACCGCCGTCAAAGGCGTCTTCGAGGACGGTTTCCAGATCATGGAGTCGCCGCAAACGCCGGCCAGGGCCGAGTTCCAGGCCCAGACCGCGACGGGGAAGTTGAACGCGGTGATGATGCCGATGGTTCCCAGCGGATGGTATTGCTCATACATCCGGTGTCCCGGGCGTTCCGAGTGCATGGTGAACCCGTACAGCTGCCGGGAGAGGCCGACGGCGAAGTCGCAGATGTCGATCATCTCCTGCACTTCTCCCAGCCCTTCCGAGTAGATTTTCCCCATCTCCAGGCTGACCAGTTTTCCCAGCGGTTCCTTGAACTTGCGGAGTTCCTCGCCCAGGTCCCGGATCACCTGCCCCCGAACCGGCGCCGGCGTCATCCGCCAGGTCTTGAACGCCTCCTGGGCGGTTTGCACCACCCGCTCGTACTCTTGCACCGTCGCCTGCCTGACGGCGGCGATCGGCTCGCCGGTGGTCGGGTTAGAGGAAACCAGTTCCGGGCCGGTGGTTTCGATCCACTTCCCGGTGCACGCGCCGTTGTTCATCGCCTTGACGCCGAGGGATTCGAGGATTGCTTTCATGATGGTGCCTCCAGGCCGGTTTCACTGGGGTCGGTGGAAGTTTCCCTCCAGGCAGCTTCACCCGGCCCGGCAGTTTAGCAAACCCCCAGGTGGATCGCATGACCCGGGATCTTCCCGGGATCGACCGGTTCGGCGACGCGCGGCCGGCGAATCAGAGGGTGGAAGGCGGGAGGATGTATCGCACCCTTCCCCCGATCCGGACGGAGAAGGCCGGATCGACCTGGAACCGGCCCCGGAGAGACCCGGAGACCAGGAGAACCGGCCCCTCCTCCCGCTGCACCAGCAACAGGGCCTCGATCCGAACCGCTCTTCGGAGCATTTCACCGGTCTTCCGGGAACCGGCCACGTAGAAAGCGGTGCTCAGCGCATCGGCCTCGGCGGCGCTGTCGCTGATCACCGAAGAAGCGATCACGTCGGTATCGGCGGGCCGGCCGGTCTTCGGATCCAGGATATGCCCATAGGTCACCCCGTCCACGGTGAACGAATTTTCGTACACACCGGAGGTGGAGAGCGCTCGATTTCTCAACGGAACCGTGCCGATGGAGCCGTCCGGAAGGCCCGGATCTCGAATCGCCACCCTCCACTCGGTCTCCTTCGACGGCGTCTCGAAGGCGTAGACTGTTCCTCCCAGATCCAGGATCCCGGAATTCACGCCGGGAAGGGCGAAACTCCTGGCGGCCACATCCAGGGCGTACCCTTTGGCGATCCCTCCCAGGTCCAGTTCCACCTGCTCGTCCGTGAACCGAACCGCGTCGGATTCAGGGTACAGCTCCAGTTTTTCCCAGCCCACATGTTCCAGGATCCGGCTCCGTTCCCGATCACCGGGCACCCGGGGGGAAACAGGTCGGAACCCGTACGCCTCCACCAACGGCCCGACCGTAGGGTCGAACGCTCCGTCCGTATTCTTGGCGTATTCGTACGCCAGCCGGATGCAGCGGTACAGGTCCGGCGATTCCACAGGGTACGGACCTTGCGCCGCTTCCCGGTTGACCTGGTTCAGAAGCGAGTCTTCCTTCCAGTTGCTCATCTGCCGGTCGATCCGGTCGAAGGCGTTGCGAACCTTCTCCAGCATTTTTTCGGCGGTTTTCCGATCATTCGCATGGACTTCCGCCTGGGCGTAGGTTCCCATGACCGTCCAGCGCCGCTCTTCACGAACCGGTTCCCCGCAGCCGGCGGTCCATGCCGCCGCCAGGAGGACGGCGCCGAAAGAGGCGGCGCGGATCCGGCTTCGTGCCGCGGTTCCATTCTTCATTTTCCGGCTCCTTCCCCTTCAAGTGTACGCCATCCCGTGACCGATGGTGGATTTGACGATAAGATGGTTCGTTCATGCATTGCGAAAGGAAATGGAATGAAAATCGCCACGATCGAAACCAGTCAAGGAACGATCCGTCTCCAGCTTCATGAGGAGCAGGCGCCCAGGACCGTCGCCAACTTCGAGAAGCTGGCCGGCGAAGGTTTTTACGACGGATTGACTTTCCATCGAGTCATCGATGATTTCATGATCCAGACCGGCTGTCCCAACGGCAACGGGATGGGCGGGCCGGGCTATACGTTCGAAGACGAATTCCACGCCGACCTGAAACATGACGGTCCCGGCGTCCTCTCCATGGCCAACGCGGGACCGAACACCAATGGCTCCCAGTTCTTCATCACCCACGTGGCGACGCCCTGGCTGGACGGCAAACACTCGGTATTCGGCAAGGTGCTGGAAGGCCAGGACGTGGTAGACAAGATCCGCCAGGATGACCGGATGGAAAAGGTGACCGTCAGCGAAGCATAGGTTCTCCCTGCGAGGATTATTCTTCCTTTTTCCGGTCGAGGGCCGCCTTCAGGAGATCTCCCAGGCCGGTTCCGAACGTGCCTTCATTGGAACTCTGCATCGGCCCGGTGACGCTGCGGTCTTTCCCCCGGCCTCCGGTCCGGCCGCGCCGACCCGGCTCCCCGTCCCGGTCCCGGCGCTCTCTTGTCACTTCTTTTTTCTCGGTTTTGGCCTTCTCCGCGGCGGCTCCCTGGGCGGCCAGGCGGATCTTGTGACCGTCTCCGCTGATCTCCAGTACCTCCACGGCGACCTCCTGGCCGACCTGGAACCGGCTGTCCATCCGGACTCCGGGAGCGAGCCCGGTAAAGGCGGTCGGCATCAGCCCCACCTTGCCGGGCCCGAGCCAGACGAACACGCCGAACCGTTCGATCTTTTGCACCCGCCCGGTCAGTTCCGCGCCGACGGTGACATCCACCGTTCCTTCCGGAAGGTCATCCCAGGCGGGAAGAATCGACATCCTCCTGCGGGCCGGATCGATGGAAAGCACGAGCCAGTCCAACTCGTTTCCAGGGGCGAGCCGCTCGGTCCAGTCGCCTTCCATCGGCGGAAACTCCCGAACCGGCGCCAGGGCCTCGAGACCGGGCGTCATTTCCACGAAAACGCCGAAATCAACCGATCGGCGAACGATACCCTTGTATTTCTTCCCAGGTTCGAACCGACTCTCGACCCCTTCCCAGGGATCGGGCTCGGCCTGCCGCATGCTCAGGGAGATTTTGCCCCCCTTGGGGTGGAGCTTCAGGATTTTGACCTGGACCGTTTCCCCGATCTTCACCACGCTGTGCGGATCGGCGACTTTCGAGTGGGATAGTTCCGAGATATGCACCAGGCCCTGCACCCCCGCGCCGAGATCGACGAAAACGCCGAAGTCGGAAATTCCCGCCACATGTCCCTGGGTAAGCGCTCCCTCGATCAACGTGGCGCGAACCGCTTTCGCCTCTTCCGCCGTTTCCTCTTCCAGGAGAGCCCGCCGGGAGAGCACCACATCGTCTCCGCCCCGGCGGAACTGGATGATTCGAAATCTGTACGTTTTTCCCCGGTGAACTTCAGGATCGCCGGACCGGTGCATATCGATCTGGGAAAACGGACAGAACGCGCGGCTCTTGCCTACCTGGACCTGGAAACCGCCCTTGATCACCTCGGTAACCGTTCCTTCCACCGGCCTCCGGGCCCGATAAGCGCGGGCCAGGGTCGGATCGACCTTTCTCTTCGGCACCTGCTTTTTCTTCGGTTTCGGCGGCTCGGCTTCGGCGCCGGAAGGCTCACTCTCTTCCCTGGACGGACCGGCGGGGGTCCCGGAGGACTCGTCCACCTCCCGGGACGGCGGTTCGGTTTCCGGTGCCGGTTCAGGACCTGCCGCCGATCGGGATACCGGCTCCGGCTCTGCTGCCTTCGCCGCCTTCGCCGATTCGGCCTCGGCGTCCGCCGAGGGTTCGGCTTTCACCGGCTCCCGCCCGGTCTCCCGCTTTCCCTCGAGTTGTTCGCCCTCCCGGGGTCCATTATTCTCTTCGACCATTCGCCACCTCGATCCTGCGGGGCTGCCTGTGGGAAACCGCAGGCGGACACTCCGTGGGAGCCGTTCGTCCGGAACCGTTTCGTACCGTGCCTTCAGGGCTATCTTGCCACAAACAACCGGTCCCGGTCACCCCTGGGCATCGATCGCCGGGTATGGCATCCTCTTTTCATGCGAGCGATCGTGATTCGGGAACCCGGCCCACCGGAAGTGCTGGAGGAGGCGATCGTCCCGGACCCGGCTCCCGGGCCGGGCGAGGTGCTGGTGCAGGTCAAGGCGGCCGGACTGAACAGGGCCGACCTGTTGCAGCGTCGCGGCCTCTACCCGGCGCCGGACGGATCGCCCTCCTCCATCCCCGGCCTGGAGTTCGCAGGTGAAGTCGTTTCGGCGGGAGAGAGGGTCCAGGCTCCCCTGCCCGGCGCTCGTGTGATGGGGATCGTCGGCGGAGGCGCCCAGGCCGAACGGCTGGTCGTCCGGGCCTCCCACTGTCTCCCGGTCCCTCCTTCCTTCTCCTGGGAAGAGGCCGCCGGGATCCCCGAGGCGTTCATGACCGCCTGGGACGCCCTTTTTCTGCAAGGCCGTTTGCAACCGGGCGAATCGGTGCTGATCCACGCCGCCGGTTCCGGAGTGGGCACCGCGGCGATCCAACTCTCCACCGCCGCCGGGTGCACATCGATCGGCCTCTCCCGCACCCCTGGAAAGCGCGCCCTCCTGAAGGCCGTTTCCGCAGCGGAAGCGCTGGATCCGGGAGATGCCGACCTGCTGGAGAAAATCCGCCGCGCCTCCGCTCCGAACGGTGTCGACCTGATCCTCGACCTGGTGGGGAGTTCGGCGGTGCCTTTGAACCTGCGAGCCCTGCGGCCTGGAGGACGATGGGTGCTGATCGGCCTTTTGGGAGGCGGCCGAGCGGAAATCGACCTGGGCGCGCTTCTCACGCGCCGATTGACAATGATCGGCTCCACCCTTCGGGCCCGGACACCGGACGAGAAAGGAACCCTCAGCGACCGGTTCCGCAGGCAGGTTCTCCCCCTGCTGGCCCGGGGGCTCGTCCGCCCGGTGCTGGACCGGACCTTACCGGTGAGCGCCGTCCAGGAGGCCCACCAGGTGATGGAACGGAACGAGAACTTCGGCAAAATCGTGTTGCGGATGGACGGCTGGAAAAACTTCTGATCAGTGAAAGCCGACTTTTTCAGCAGCGGGTTAATCGATCCCGATTCGCCTGGCGGTGGAGACCGCTTCCAGGCGGCTGTGCGCTCCGAGTTTCCGCAGGACCCCCTGAACGTGGTTCCGGACGGTGGTGACGCTGATGCTCAAAGATTCGGCCATGCGTCGGGTGGAAACCCCTTTCTCGAGAAGCCGCAAAACGTCCAATTCCCGCCCTGTGAGTGAGACGTCGGCCGGATTCCGGGGCTCGGGGCGTTCTCCCAGGCCGGAAATCGACCCTCTCGCTCCAGGGTGGAGGGCCGGCGATTCCGTCATCGGCTGAAGCAGATGAATCAGCTGGAAATTCTCCTCGTCCCGGTCTTCCCCGGACCGGCCGGAACGGATCACCAACGTGCAGATCCCCGCTCTCACCGGGCTTCCGTGTTTTCGGGGGATATCCACTTGAAAGCTCCGGATCGCCTCTCCCTTGCGAGCCATGCTCAAAACGGCGCAATCCTCGTGACAGAAACGGTTCCCGAACAGGTCGAGCCCGCACAGAAAGTCAGCGCAGGCCTTGTCGAGAGCTTCCGAGGCCCTGAAACCAAGCAGTTCTTCCGCTCCACGGTTCCACCCTGTGATCACCCCGCGCTCGTTGGTGGAAAACGCGGCGCAACCGGTCCCGCAGATCAGTTCTCGTGCGTCCATCCGGCCCTCCGATTCGGAATTTCCTACAATTTTGACAAATTCGATAACTTTTTCGCCTCCAAGGTCAAAAAAGCGGGAAATTCGGACGGAGGATCAGTATAATTGCATCTGGCCGGAATGCTATGGATCCGAACCGGATGAAGCCTACAAAAGAGGTCTGTTTTCTACGAGGGAAGCCATGGCCCTGAGACTTACGAACGCCGGCGACTACGCCATCCGCAGCATGATATTCATCGCGTCTCTCCCTGAGGATTCCGTCGTTCTGCGTAGCGAGATCTGCGAATCCCAGAGAATTCCCTCCAGCTTCATGGCCAAAATCCTGCGAAGCCTGGTTCGGGCCCAGCTTCTCCGTTCGACCCGCGGAGTCAACGGCGGGTTTTCCCTCGCCAAGAACACGGAGGAGATCTCTCTTCTGGATATCCTGGTGGCGATCGAGGGGCCCTTATCCCTCACCGATTGCGTCCCCAACCCGGAAGACTGCGTCCATTCCGCCAACTGCCCGGCCAATGCGGTCTGGTTCCGCGTGCAGGAAAGTATCGAAGGGATCCTGAAAAACACCTCCCTGGAAGAACTGGTTTCCGCGCCCCGGCGCAACAACCGGGTCATGTTCCTCTCGGACGAGGCGGCGGAAGCCCAGGACTAACCC
>CAZZIV010000035.1:0-16944 GCA_964654385.1 uncultured Acidobacteriota bacterium
GCATCTAGGTCTCGGCGCCGGGACTTTGTCCGTGCCGGGAGATGGGTTCCCCTTCTCCACCAATCGTGGGCGTGTCAGCCTGGCCTGACGACCCGCCTGCCCGGATCACGGCTCCTTTCCAGATGTTCCCGCCTGCCCGCCTAGAGAGGTCGGCATGGATGAAAAGGTCTTCCCACTGGTCCACCTTCTGCCGGGCGTTGGCAAAGTGGATGGTGGAGACGCCGAACAGCGCCGGGCGGTAGGTCAGAACGTCCCCCTCCCGCAAGGCGCCGGCGCGCGGAAGGAAGAACTCGGGCACACCGGCGGGCAGCACCGGCCGTTCCGACGCCCCCGGTGCCTTCTTCGATTTCGGTTTCAATTTCCGTTTCGGCGTGGCTCCGGCGGCGGCTTTCTTGCCTGCTTGCCCCGAGGCCGCCGTCGCTCCCTTCGCCGTTTCCACGCCGTGGGTCAGCAGCCGGACCTGGTTTCGGGTAAGCGGCCCCCGCAAGTACGAGAGCACCCACCGGGTATGAAACAACACCGGCTCGTCCTCGTGGACATTGTTCATCAGGAAAACCCGGCTCTTGAGGCCGGCCAGCGTCTTCTCGGTCTCCTGCCGGTCGAAGACGGCGCCGGCGGTGGCGGAAGCGCCCTCCAGTCCTTCCAGCACCCGGGACTTGTCCCGCTCTGTCTGCAGCCTCCCCAGAAACCAGGTGCCGGTGTTGGAAAGCCCTTTGTAGTCCAGGTCGGCCGGGTTCTGGGTGGAGAGCACCACCCCCAGGCCGTACGCCCGGGCCTGTTTCAGGAGGGTCAGCATCGGCGCCTTGGATGGAGGCGTCGCCACCGGCGGGAAGTAGCCGTACACCTCGTCCATGTACAGCAGCGCCCGCAGGCTGGAGGTGCCGGACTGCCGCCGCATCCATGCCACCACTTCGTTCAGCAGCACGGTGACGAAGAACATCCGCTCGGCGTCGTTCAGGTGGGCGATGGAGAGGATGGAAATCTTCGGCTTCCCTTCCGGCGTCCAAAGCAGCCGCTGGATATCCAGGGGCTCACCCTCCATCCAGGCGGAAAAGCCGGGGGAGGCCAGCAGGTTGTTCAGGCGCATGGCCAGGGCCCCCCGGTCCTTGGCCGGGTAAAAGGTTTCCAGGTCCAGCACGCCGATCCGGTCGAAGCCGGGGTCCTGCACCATCCGGATCAGGCCGGCGATTTCCAGGTCCTGTCCCTGGCTCCAGGCCGCTTGCAGAATGTTGGCCAGGAGGATGTGCTCCCGGCTCTGCAGCGGGTCAGCGTCGATCCCGAGGAGGGTGAGCAGGCCGGACACGGCGGTGGTGATCTGCTGCCGAAAGGCGTCGCTGTCTTCCAGGATGGCGGGAGCGGGGGCGGCGAACGATCGGAGCACTTTCAGCGACCGGCCGGCGTTGCTGCCGGGGGTGTAAATGGCCAGGTCGACCGAGTTCTTGAACATGCCGATCCGGGCGCCGTCCTGATCCCACTTCTTCAGGCCGTTCTTCCAGAGGGCGGCCTGTTCGGCGGCGAACCGGTCCGGGGTAAGCCCTTTCCGGGCCGCCTCGGCTTCGTCGATCCAGGGCCGGAAGTCGACGGGCCGCAGCTCGGGAAAGGTCAGGGCCAGGTTTCCCAGGTCGCCTTTCGGGTCGATGGCGATGGCGGGGATGCCGTCGATGGCCGCTTCTTCCAGGAGCGACAGGCACATGCCGGTCTTGCCGCTGCCGGTCATACCGACGCAGACCGCGTGGGTGGTCAGGTCCTTGGCATCGTACAGGACGGTTTCGTCCGTCGGCTTCTGCCTTGCCGGATCGAACTTCCGGCCGAGATAGAAGACGCCCAGCTTTTCGTAGGAACTCATCGTTCGGCTCTCCATGATCGACGGACCATTGTAATGCTTTGAAGGAGGGGGTGACGAAGGAAAAACCCCTCCGCCCGGAATCGGACGGAGGGGTTCGCGAACTCGTTCCGACAGCCGGACGATCAGTGGCTGATGGTCGGTTCCAGGTCTTTGGCCTGTTCGATCCACTTCTCAATCACCGTTTCCGCCGGTACCGCGTTGGCCAGGTTCTTCTCGGTGTTGACCTCGGCCATCTTGGCGGCCAGGTTGGTGGCGTTCCGGTGCTGGAGTTCCTTCACGGTGTCCACGCCGGAGGCCTCCAGCAGTTCGGCGTACTGGGGGCCGACGCCGGAAATCCGCATCATGTCGGCCATATTTGCCCACTTCAGCAGGTGCTTTTCGCTCAGACCTGTCTTCTCGGCAACAGTCTTGCGGCCTTTCGATTCGCAGCAGAACTTCAGGAAGTCGTCCGTGGTCTGGATCTTCGCTTCCACCAGTTTCTCTTTGTACGTCGGGCCGATTCCTTCGATTTCGTCGATTTTGTAAGACATGGGAGTTCTCCTTCGCTCTGGTTGTAACGGTCATTGGTTTGTCGTTCGAAGAGGGCATCGACGATCCTACGCCGACCCCACAGTTGTAGGACAGCTTCCGTAGCGGAAAGTCACATTCCGGTCCTTTATTCCTGCCGGATCGTCACCCAGACCAGCCCCCGAAAGCTCCCTTCAGCCATCCCGACCGCCCTGTCTTCCGGGTAGATCTTCCCGATTTCCTCGCGCACGTCAGCAGGGATTGCGGGGCCGTGACAGGTCAGGCAGGGCTTCCCGACGTAGAGAGGCTCCACGTAGCCTATGGTGGCGTCATCGACCCGCACCGCCTTCGGCCCGGCTCCCGGCGCCGTTCCTTCGTACTGGTCGAGCAGCGGAACGATCCAGGGCTCCGGCGCGTTGGCGGGATTTCGCAGGTTCCGGCTGGTCCGGCCGATCCGGACACCTTGGCTGGAGAGTCGGGCGGCCAGCTCCGGCGCCTGGACGCTGCACGCGCCGATCGCCTGCACCGGGCCGTCGGCCAGCCCTTCCATCAGCGCCGCTTTCAGGTTGGCCTTGAATTGAGCGGCCACCGACCTGGCTCGCCGGACCGCCTCTTCCGGTATCGGTGCTTGAATGTCTTCGTTCGGATCGATCTGGCTGTTCGGCGTCGCGGGCGCGGGGGGGACGGTCCGGGTGTGGGCGGGAGCAGGGTCGCCGCCGCACGCGGCCGGGAGAGCCAGGGCGGAGAGAAGGAAAACCGTTTGGAGAATCCTGGGGGATTGTTTCATCATGGGCCGATTGTAGCGCCGAGAGGCCGGCCTGTCATGACGCCCGTCGAAGGAGCCAGCCGGTGGAATGCCGCGTCGGACAGGGGCGCGGCAGGGGTTGAATCGACAGAAGCAGAGACCGGTGGGCGAGGGGTGGCTCGAGACTGTGGTGAGTCGAAAAGGGGAGCAGAAGAATTAGAAATTCCGAATCAGCGGAGCGGCGGTTTCGTCTCGACCTTCTGGCGGCGGTGGTGATCTGGGGGTGGACCTTCATCGCCACGCGGATCTGTCTTCGATCCCTGACGCCGGCCGACGTGCTCACCGCCCGGGTTATGATCGGCGTTCCGGTCCTGGGGATACTGCTCTTTCTCCGGCATGATTTCCGGATACCATCCCGGGAAGACGCGGTTCCGCTCCTGGCCGGGTCGTTCGTTCTGACGGCTCATTTCCTCGTGCAGATCACCGGTATCCGGTTCACATCCGCTACCAACACCGGCTGGATCATCGCCTCCATCCCGCTGGTAATGGCGGTGCTGGCGTTCCTGATCCTGGGAGAACGCCTGGGCCGGAAGGAGCTGGCCGGCGTCGGCATCGCTTCGTGCGGGATCGTTCTGCTGGTCTCCCGGGGAAATGTGGGTAACCTGGCCTGGCTCCGCAGCATCGGCGACTGGCTGGTGCTGGCGTCCTGCTTCACCTGGTCGTTGTTCACCATCCTGACGAGGGACCTGGCCCGGCGGCGGGATCCGCTGAGCGTGGCGTTCTTCCTGATGATTCCGACCCTGGTCGGGATGCTCGCCTGGACCACGGCGACCTGGGAGCCGGATCGATGGACCGGCCTTCCCGTGGAGGGATGGCTGGCGCTCCTGTTCCTGGGCATCTTCGGAACGGCGGCGGCCCACGCCTTCTGGCAACGGGGTGTGGCCGCCGTCGGCGCCTCCAGGGCGGGGATTTATCTTTACCTGGAGCCGATCGCGACTACCCTCGTCGCGGTGCCGTACCTGAACGAGTCTTTCGGTACCTTCACCGGCCTGGGCGGCGGCCTGGTGCTGGCGGGAGTCTGGTGGGCCTCCAGGAGCGGCGCCGGAAAAGTCCCGGCGATTCCTGAATGAAATCGCCGGTGCACCTGCCGGTGAGTCGTCGTCGGACGGCCGAAGTCCCGGAAAAAGGCACAAGAGGCGTAATTTTTTCGAAAATCGTTTCTTCGGTGGGAACAGGATCGGTCGTACGGATCGCGGAGGCCGGCGTCGTTGTCGCCGGAGTTCTCATCCATTCAACAGGAACGGAATCTGGTAAGCTCGTGGAATGAAGTATTGGGATGAGTTCGCCGCCATTGTGCTACCCCTGCTCTGGGGGTTCATCGGAGTCCTGAAGTTCCTGCATAAGCGACGCCAAAAACAGGAATACTACGCTGCCGAGACTTCCGAACCGGAGAACAAGCCGGTCCACCCGGAAGGGGCCCACTGGGACAAGTAGCGGACCGGACTCGACGCCCGGGAAGGGAAAGACCTGACGGCGTACATGCGGATGCTTTAACTCCAATGTGACAATCATTCGCGAGCTTCAGCGGTTTTCGCCGTGAATGATTGTTCGATTAGGGCTAACCGGAAGCTCCGATCACCGGTCCAGGGGAATCTCCCTGGGCCGCCCCCGCAGGTTGTAGTCCGAGCTCATGGCCGAGCCGTACGCCCCGGCGACGGCGATCAGGAAGATGTCGCCTTCCACGGAGGGCGGAATCCTGCGTCCACGCCCCAGCGTGTCACCGGTTTCGCAGATCGGCCCGACGATGTCGGCGGTGACGGTTTCCTTCTCTCCCAGGCGGGAGAGGTTCAAGATCCTGTGGTAGGAGCCGTAGAGAGCCGGGCGGATCAGGGAATGCATCCCGGCATCCAGGCCGATGTAGTGCACCCTCCCTTTCGTCTTGGTCTGGACCGCCCGGGCCAGGAGCACGCCGGCTTCGGCCGTGAGGTACCGACCCGGTTCGAGCCAGAGCCTGTACTCGGGGAACTCCTCCCGGACGGCCAGGAGCGACCGGTTCATCCTGTCCAGGTCCAAAGGGCGTTGCCCCGGTTTCTCCACCACGCCGAGACCGCCCCCCAGGTCCAGGACCTCCACACCCTGGAAACGGCGCGCGACCTGGGCCAGGAACCTGGCGGTTTCCGCCCAGCTTTCGGGCGCCAGGATCCCCGACCCGGTATGGGCCTGCAGCCCGGCCACTTTTCCTCCGCATGTCTCGATCGCCTCCACCGCGGCGTCGATCTGGTCCGGCGCGATGCCGAATTTGGATCGGGAGCCGGCCGTGCGGACATGGGCGTGGTGGCCTCGTGGATGCTCCGGGTCGATCCGGAGGAAGAACTCCCGGCCCTGGAACAGGTCGGCCCAGTGGGTCAGCGGATACACGCTGTCCACGTTCACGCGGACCCCTTGACGGAACGCCTCTTCGTATTCCGACCGTGGCGCGAAGTTCGGAGTGAACAGGAGATCTCCGGAAGAGAGGTCCGGAATCACATCGAAAGCGCGGCGGATCTCACCTGGAGAGACGCATTCGATTCCGATTCCCATGCGGTGCAGCCATCGGAGGATCGAGGGATGGGGATTCGCCTTCATGGCGTAGAAAACCCGGTCCACCGCGGTCATGGAAGTCAGTCTCCGGGCCGCCCGTTCCACCGTGGGGCGGTGATAGACGTAGACAGGTGTCCCGTCCCCGGCGAGGTTCAGCAGGTCCTGTCGGCGGTCCATCCACCAGGCATTGTCCGCCTTTGCGTTTCCCGGCCCGTCGTCGTCGCCGCGAAACGTTTCCGCCCAGGTCGGTCCGAGAGTCGGATCGCCGCTGTCCGATTCCAGGAGGAGCGCGTGCAGTTTTTCCACCAGGCGGGGCGCCTGGTCCTCGTCCACCACAAAGGTCAGGTTCAGGTCGCTGGCCGCCTGGGAGACCAGGTGGATCCGGTGCTCTTCGAACAGTTCCAGGGCGGAGCCGAGCCGGTGCAGGGTCGCCCGAATCCCACGTCCCACCAGGCTGACGGCGGAGCAGGGGCCGATCAGTTCGGCGTGGCAAACCCTGGAAAGGTCCTCCATCAGCCGTTGCCGCAGGGCCGGGTCGGTTTTCAGCAGCGAAGCGTCGAACGAGGCGGTGACATTGGATTCGGAGGTGGAGACCAGGTCTACGGAGATCTCGTGCCGCTTGAAGCAGGCGAAGGCGTCGGCCAGGAATCCGACCTGTCCCCACATCCCCAGGGTCTCCATGGAAACGAGCATCACCCGGTTCTTGGAGGACAAGGCCTTCACGCCGGAAGTATGCGCAGCGCCGCCGCCGCCGATCACCGTGCCTTCTAACTCCGGCCGAAGAGTACACCGGATATGACAGGGGATGTCTCGGTCCCGGAGCGGCTGGAGGCAGCGAGGGTGCAGGACCCCGGCGCCACAGGTGGCGATCTCCTGGGCTTCGTCGTAATCGATGGAACGAAGAAGGCGCGCGTGGGGAACTTCCCGGGGATTGGCGGTATAGATCCCTGGGACGTCGGTCCAGATTTCGCAGCGGCAGGCGGAGAGCTTGGCGGCGAAGTAGGCGGCGGAGGTGTCCGAGCCGCCCCGGCCCAGGAGCACCGTTTCCCCGAACCGATCCCTGGCGATGAACCCCTGGGTCAGGATTACGTCTCCCTCCAGTCCGTCCAGTGCCGATCGTAGCGCCGGATCGGGAACGGTTTCGCAGGTCGCGTGGAGCCGGGAGCGGGACGAAGCGTCCTTCTCACGGGTGCGAAGAAGATCCCGGGCGTCCACCCAGGTCGTTTTCACCCCTCGCGCGTTCAGCCAGGCGGCGCCCAAGCGTGTGGAGAGCAGTTCCCCGGTCGCCATCACCCGGGTGCGAACCCGTGGAGTGACCTCGCCGACCATGGAGATCCCCTGCAGCAGACGGTCCAGTTGTTCCAGGCAGGTTTCCGCCTCTTCGGGGAACCGGATTCCCAGTTCACCGGCCGCGGTGCGGTGGCGCTCCCGGACGGCGGAGGCACCGGGCTCCGCGCGCCCTTCCACCGCCGCTTTCAGCGCCGATTCCAGTAGATCGGTTACCCCGGACAGGGCGGAGCAGACCAGCATCGGCCGCATGCCGCTCGCCAGCCTTCCCCGGGTCACAGCGGCGATGGTCTCCCACCTTTCCAGGCCGGTGACGCTGGTGCCGCCGAATTTGAGTATGACAAACGAACGGGTCGCCATGGGAGATCCCCACCTCTGGAAAACCGAGCCATCGTATATCATTCACACGATTCGAACACCGGAAGAGGATCCCGATCGGCCGGTGGCGGGTCGGATCAACCCTCCCCGTACGGCCCGGCTGACCGCCTCGGCCGCCGAATGCACATGCAATTTCTTGTAGATCCGGCGGATAGGGTCGCGGACGGTGTCAAGACGGACATCCAGGAGTTCAGCGACCTTGCCGTAACTGTTGCCCCTGGAGAGCTCGCGAAGCACATCCTGTTCACGCGGAGTGAGTTGGAGCCGTTTCGGATCGATCCCATTGTTCTCTTCTCCGGTAGACGGATCACCGAACCGGCGGACTACATCCAGCACACCGCTCAGGACTCCGATACTCCCCAGGCCTGTTCCCGGATGCGATAGAACCTGATCTCTCCTGGAGGAGGTGTTTCGATGGTTTCGTAGACGGCGGTTTTCGCCGTCCGGTTGCCGAGGGCACCGTCCTGCGCGTGCCGGACGGCCATGTCCCGATTTATTTTCGCGTTTCATCCATATCGGTTGATCCGGCCCTTCATTCCCCAGTCCAGGATGGTCTACCGGTTTGTGGCAGAATGTAGGCGCCTCGCGCTGGAGGGAATATCGGTATTTTTCTCTCCCGAATCATCGCGGGGACTACAGGGCTGGCCATGCATAAAGTGAAGTACTACTTCAGAAAACCGTTTCAGGGCTATTTCAGCATCGAAGAGTTGTTCTCCGCCATCGGAAGTCATCTTCCTCCACCGTTCGAGGCGGAATTTTCTTATGCGCGGCACTACAGCAAGGGCCTTTTTCGCAGGATCCGGATTCTTCTGGAAGCATCGCGCCGCCAGGGCGACATCAACCATATCACCGGAGACATTCACTTCATCGCGCTTCTCCTGAAGAAACGGCGCACGATCCTCACCGTTCATGATTGTGTCACCCTCGTACGCCCTAGCGGGCCGGCACGGGCGGTTCTGAAGTATTTCTGGTTCACGATGCCTACCCGGCGGTGCGCGTATGTAACGGTGATCTCCGAGAAAACCCGTCGGGAACTCTTGGGCCATGTGGATATTTCTCCTTCGAAAATCGTGGTGATTCCGAATTGCGTGGCTCCTGAGTTTCGGCCTGGAGCGCCGAAGCGTTACGAAAAGGGCAACATCCGCGTTCTCCAGATCGGAACCAAGGAAAACAAGAATCTCATTCGAATCTGTCGCGCCTTGAGCAACATCCCCTGTACGCTGGAGGTGGTCGGCCAACTTTCCGATGCGCAGCGGGAAACACTGAAGGAGTGCGGGATCCGTTACGAAGTCTCCTGCAACTTGAGCCGGGATGAGCTGGTCGCGCGTTACCAGGCCGCCGATATCGTCGCCTTCGCATCCACCTATGAAGGGTTCGGGATGCCTGTGGTCGAGGCCCAGGCCACAGGGACGGCGTTGTTGACCAGCAACCTCTCGCCGATGAAGGAGGTGGCCGGGGAAGGGGCGTGCCTGGTCGATCCGTTCAGCATCGATGATATCCGGCGAGGTCTGAAGCTCCTGGTTGAGGACGAACACTACCGGGAAGGCGTCATCCTGGACGGGCTCGAAAATGTGAAGAGGTATCGAATCGAAACGGTGGCGGAACAATACGCCGCGCTGTACCGGAAGGTTCTGGACGAAACCGGGCGCTCATGAGACTGCCTGGCGAGCCGGGGAAACCGGTTCCCTGTTTCTCGTTCATGGACAGGTCGATTCCCGGACCAGGATTCTCGGTTCAGTCCTTCCCTTGTGTGCGCGGATCCTGTGGCGCCTGCCCACGGACATGATTGTAAAGGGGGGAACCGGATTCGGGGATTCGCATCCGGAACTCCGCTTCGGGAACCGAACTGTTCCAGAGGCCGGCGAGCCTGGCCGCGCCCACCGGCAGGAGGAAGCCGGCCAGCACGATGACCGCCATCGTCCCCGTCCGAATCCGTCCCTCGGGTCGATTCTCCAGGCCGGGAAGGCTGAACGCCAGGGCGCCGTTCACCGGGCACGAAGCGACACATTCCAGGCAGCCGGTGCACTCATCCGAGCGGATCCGATGCACACGGTGGACCGGCAAGTCCGCCGGACAGACCTTCGTACACAGGCCGCAATCGGTGCAGGCAGGCGCCGTGCGGGTCACCTTGTACGGGCTGAACAAGGAAAGAAAACCGACCAGGGCGCCGTAAGGGCAAAGGTACCGGCACCAGAAGTGCCGGATCACGATGGAAAGAGCGCCCAGTGTGACGAGAATCCAGAGGGCGGTCGGCGTCAGACGGGTGAAAAAGTGAAGCATCTTGACGTCGGCGACCTTGTTGTACGGAGAGTTCAGGAATGCGTCCAGTTGGGGAACGGTCATGGTGAACACCGCCCAGAGGAAGAACCCGAGCAGGAGATACTTCAGACTCCGGAGCGGGTAATCCATCCACCTGGGAAGTTTCAGGTTCCTGGAAAAAGTGAATTTCCCCAGACGGCCCAGGTACTCCGAAAAGAATCCGACCGGACAGATCCAGGAGCAGAACGCCTTTTTGAACAGCAGGGAGATTCCCAGGAACGCGGCAAGAAGAATGAATCCCGCCGGATGGACCCGGTTCACCAGGCCGGTCTGGAACCAGTACTTCAGGCTCATCAGGGCGCTGATCGGTAAAAAGCCTTCCACACCGGCCGGGCGGGGCACATAGGGCGCGGCCCCCAGGGTTTCATGATGCCGGACCCACGCGGCGAAATCTCTGCCGATCCACAGAACCAGGATGAGAAAGAAAAGCTGTACCCCGAATCGGGGCCAGGACCAGCCACGGGCCGGCCCTCGTTTCAACTTGCGTCGCCACCGGCGCACCTGTTTGCGGGCCATGGGGAATTTCGCCCTTCAGTTAACGGCGTACGGTTCGCAGAGGGTGAACGGGGCCACTTCCACGTCCAAAAGCTCCCCCTCGGGGCCTTGCATCCGGTAGCTGCCGGCCATGGTGCCGAAGGAGGTGTCCAGGGGACAGAAGGAGGAGTATTCATACGAGCCTCCCGGAGGGATCGAGGGCTGCTCGCCGACGACGCCCGGGCCCTGTACATGTTCTTCCCGGCCGTGGGCGTCGGTGATCACCCAGTGGCGGGTCAGCAGCCGCACCTCCCGGTCGCTTTCGTTGCTGATTCGGATCCGATAGACGAAGAACCATTGTCCCTGGGCGGGGTCGGACCGCTCTTCCACGTACTCGGACCGGACTTCGACACGGATACCGGCGGTCACTGCCTCCGATGTGGACATATCGCCTCCTGGTACCGGGCCTCCGGTTCAGACTGCCTGGTATCCGGCTTTCTGGATCTCCTGTTTCAGACCGTTTTCATCGACCCGTGCAGGATCGTATCGCACCGTCGCCCGCCCCGGATCCAGGGTGACCTGTACTTCCAGGACCCCGGGAAGTTTAGCAAGAGCGCGGTCCACGTGGCCAACACAGTTCATGCAGGTCATGCCCGCGATCTCGATTCGGGCGGTTTCCACCGCTTTTTCATGGCCGTCCATCTTGTCTTCCGTCTCTCCCTTTCGTCGCCGTCCGGCGCGCCTCAACCTCAGGCTGTTCCCCACGACGGCGACGCTGGAAAACGCCATGGCGGCGGAGGCGAACACCGGCGAGAGCAGCCAGCCGGTCCAAGGGTACAGCAATCCGGCGGCCAGGGGGATGCCGACGATGTTGTATCCGAACGCCCAGGCCAGGTTCTGGCGGATCGTCCGGACCGTCCGCCGGGCGAGGCCCAGCGCTTCCAAAATCACCATCAGGTCCGGTCGCACCAGGGTGATGTCCGAAGCGGCCATCGCCACATCGGCGCCGGTGCCGATGGCGATGCCCAGGTCGGCCTGGGCCAGGGCCGGGGCGTCGTTGATCCCGTCGCCGACCATGGCGACGGTCCGGCCCTCTTCCTGCAGGCGGTGGATGGTCGCCAGCTTGTCGCCGGGGAGAAGTTCCGCCTCCACCTGGTCGACTCCGACCTGTTCCCCGATCCGTTCGGCGGTGCTCCGCCGGTCTCCTGTGAGCATCATCACTTTCAGCCCGGCTGCGTGGAGGGCGGCCACCGCGCCGGCCGCTTCCTGCCTGGGAGGATCGGCCAGCGCCAGGATCCCGGCCCAGGTTCCGCCGATCGCCACGTGGATCACCGTATTGCCCTGCTCTTCCAGTTGGGCGGATTCCCCGGAGCCGGCCGGCAGCCGTACCCCTTCCTCTTCCATGAGCCGTGCGTTTCCCGCCAGGACGGTCACGCGGCCGACCTGGGCCCGGATGCCGAAACCGGGCCGGGCCTGGAAATCCCCGGCGGTGGGGATCGGCGTGCGTTCGCTTTCGGCCGCTTCCAGGATCGCGCCGGCCAGGGGATGCTCCGAAAAGGATTCAGCTGCGGCGGCCAGGCCGAGAAGAGTCGCCCGGTCCGGCCCGCCGGGAGCGGGGGAGATGGCGGTGACCGCAGGTTTTCCCCGGGTGAGAGTACCGGTCTTGTCCAGGACCATCGTGTCGACTTTGGCCGCCGTCTCCAGAGCCTGTCCGCTTCGGAGCAGGATCCCGTGTTCCGCTCCCCGGCCGGAGGCGACCAGGATCGCCGTCGGCGTGGCCAGGCCCATGGCGCAGGGGCAGGCGATGATCAGCACCGCCACCGCGTTCACCAGGCCGAAAGTCCAGCGTTCCGGTCCAGGGTAGAGAAGCACCCAGCAGAGGAAAGCGGTCACCGCGAGGACGATCACCGAAGGGACGAAGATCGCGCTGACCTTGTCGGCGAGACGTTGGATCGGCGCTCCTGCTTCCTGGGCCTCTTCCACCAGCCGGATGATCTGGTGGAGCACCGTGTCTTCTCCGACCCGGGTCACCTGGAACCGGAAGGCGCCGTTGCCGTTCAGGGTGGCTCCGGTCACTTCATCCCCCGGTTCCTTGGAAACCGGCAGGCTTTCCCCGGTGATCATCGACTCGTCGATTTCGGTAGTTCCCTCCAGGACCACGCCGTCCAGGGGCACCTTCTCTCCGGGACGGACTACGACGGTTTCCCCGGTTCGCACGTCGTCCAGGCCGATTTCCACCTCCCGGCCGTCCCGGAGCACACGGGCGGTGGGAGGGGCCAGGTTCGCCAGTCGATGGATCGCCTCGGTGCTTTTCTTTCGTGCCCCGGCCTCCATCATGTTCCCCAGGAGAACCAGCACCAGGATGGAGACCGTCGCTTCGAAGTAGATCGGCGGGCGATCGGCGCCTCCTGGAACGGTGACCCAACCGGGGAAAAGAACCGCGACCAGGGAGTAGAGGAAGGCGGCGCCGGTACCCAGGGCGACCAGGGTGTTCATGTTGGAGGAGCCGTGCCTGGCGGCAGCCCAGGCCCGGGCGTAAAACATCCCTCCGCCGAAGATCAGCACCGGAAGGGTAAGGAGGAGTTGGATCCATCGTTCTCCTGGGAGAGCCAGGGCGCCGTGGGACATCCCCAGGACGATTACCGGCGTGCCGAACAGGGCTGCGATCCAGAGACGTCGCCGGATTTCCAGGTACTCCCGGCGCTCCCGGTCTTCCAGGGCGCCGGCCTCGGCGCCGGCCGCCGGTTCCCCTCCCTCCTGTTCATCCTCGATCTGAAGAGCGTACCCGGCGCCCTGAACGGCCTGGGCCAGGTTTTTCACCGGACAGCGGTCCCGGTCGAAGTCCACCGAAACCTTCCGGGTGGCGAAATTCACCGCCGCATTTTCAACTCCTTCCAGGGATCCGAGCGCCTTTTCCACATGCCGCGCGCAACTGGAGCAGGTCATCCCCTCAACGGCGAAACTCCGGTGCTCTGTGGATCGACTCAAATCGGTTCTTCTCCCTGTCAGGAACGGAACAAACGAACCTATGTTCAACAGGATACCCTGGAACCGGCAGGTGTCGAAGGCTTGCCGGCGCCGGTTCGACGCAGGGGGGTCGTCCCCTGGTTCGGGGCGGGCAGGATCCTGCCCCCGGAACGGCTATCAGGAACCGAGCTCCGGTTGTTCCGGAACAGCACCCCCCCTGGCCTGAATCACCGCCGCCGCGAACAGCCCACAGATCAGCGCGAACGCCCCCGTTCCCACCAGGGCCAACCAGTCCGGCGCGCTTGCAGGGTTCAGCACATCCAGAAAGGCGGCGCCGAAGTGGAAGCCTGCCGTCGTACCGGCGGCGGCCTGCTCCAACCCGTCCAGGGAGGCGAGCACCGTCCAGCCGGCTGCCAGGCCGGCCGCCAGGCCGATCGCGCCTCCGGCCAGCAGCCGGGCCGGGGTGGCCTTCCGTCCGGTGGACGGGGCGCGCACGGTGAAGGCCGGTTCCCGGACTCCGAACGGGACGAACCGGGCCAGGAGGATCAGTCCAGGGATGCCTGCCGCCATGGTGAACCAGAAAAACATCTTCCAGCCGACGGCGTGGACCGTGTAGCCGCTGATCGGGCCGGCCAGGATCCGGGGCAGCCCGAACAGGCTGCTGAACAGGGCGTACTGGGTGGCTGAAAACCGCTTCCGGGTCATCCGCAGCAGGAGCACCGAGAACGCCCCCATCCCCAGGCCGGTGGTCAGGTTTTCAAAACCCATGGCGCCGTACATCAACGGAATGTTCACCGGGCCGGAAGCGAGCAGGATGTAACCCACGTTGGAGAAGATCTGCAGGAAACCGAACAACCACAGGGAAGGTCCCAGGCCGAGCTTCTCGGTCAGCGCCCCGCCCAGGAACGTGCCGGTCAAGGTGAACAGGATCCCCAGGGTGGCCAGGGCCACGCCCCGGTGGAAGGCGTCGTACCCCATGTCCCGAAGAAACGGCCGCAAAAGCGACTGGGCCAGGTTGTCCGAAAGTTTATAAAGGAGAACGAACGCCAGGATCGACAGGGCCTGGTAGCGGGTCAGGAATTCCAGGAACGGTTGCCAGACCGCTTCCCGGAGGGACGCCGGTGGGACGATCGGCGTTTCCGGCTCCGGAGCCTTCCAGGCTACCAGCATCATCGGCAGGTACAGGACCGCCAGGCCGCAGCAGACCAGAGGCCACGAGAACCGGCCGGTCAAGGTGATGGTGAGGCCCCCGGCAACGAACATGGCGGCCCGGTAAAGGGCGGTTCGGGCGCCCACGGCGATCCCTTGCTCCTCTTTCCGAAGGACGTCCACCGCGTAGGCGTCGATGGCGATATCCTGGGTCGCGGAGACCAGCGCCATGGCCAGGGCGAGGGAAAACAGGATCCAGGGCGTGTCCGGATTCCCTCCCAGGCCGGCCATTCCCAGTGTCAGGGCGAGAAGGCCGAGTTGGGCCAGCAACGTCCATCCTCGCCGGCGCCCCATCCCCAGCGGGGTGAAGCGATCCATCAGGGGGGACCAGAGAACCTTGAACGACCAGGGAGCCTGGGCCAGGGTCATCATACCGACCAGCCGGAGGTCCACATCGTTCTGCCGCATCCAGTCGGGAATGGCGATCCAGACCAGTCCCAGCGGGAGGCCGGAGGAGAAGGAAAGCAGGGAAACCGCCGTCGTTCTCCACGATTTGAACGCGTTCCACAGCGTGCCGTCCCTTTCCCCTGACGACCTGGAATGTTTGGAGTACCATTTATGTTTCATATTCGGGTGAAGATCATACCCTGCATCGGGTCGCGCCGTTCCGGAGAAATATCGGCGGCCGAACGGCGGGATGCAGGTTTCTCAGGGGGAGAAGGACGGAACGGGATGTTGCGGAGCAAATCGGTTTCATGGATGGTTGCCGCGGGAACGATCGCCATGATCTGGATCGCGGGAGCCGGCCCGGCGAAGGCGGAACTGCTGAAGGAAGGGACGAAAGCGCCGGAATTTACCCTGTCCACGCTGGACGGCAAGCCTGTGAAGCTCTCCGATTACCAAGGGAAACCTGTGGTCCTGGAGTTCTGGGCCACCTGGTGCGGTCCCTGTCGCAGGCAGTTCCCCAGGATGGCGCGGGTTCATGAAAAATATGGCGACCAGGTCGGTTTCCTGGTTGTGAACACCGCCGAGGAACGGGCGACCGTTCTTAAGTTCTCTCAGGATGTGGAAGTTCCAGGAACGATCCTGCTGGATCCGGAAGACAGGGTCGGCGAGATGTACGGCACCCGGATTCTGCCGTCCTTGTTCTTCATCGATGCCGACGGGGTCATCCTGGCATCGGTCCCCGGCGCCTTGAGAGACCTGGACCTGTTCATGGACCTGATGATGAAAAGAGCGGTGGAAGGCGGTTCGCCGCCCAGGTCCTGACGTTTACAGGTTCGATCCCAGGGTGCCGGAAACCCAGTCCGCCGCTTCCATGTAGAGGCCGGGAATGACTTCCTGGGCGGCGGACAGCCGGTCGCTCCGTTCGTCCAGCCGGTCCCAGTCTCCCCGTTCGTAGGCCAGAACGTACTCCAGGATTTCCTGGTAAGGTCCGCCCCGTCCTTCCAGGGCGTCCCGGATTTCCGGCTGCACAGGAAGCTCTGCGAGGATCTCCGGAAACGGCCTTCCCAGGATCACGTCCAGGGTCGAGAAGATTCCCAGGAGGAACAGTTCCTGGGACAGGTCTTCCATCCCCGCCAGCGGCGCCAGCAGTTCACAGAAACGGGCCCGCAACGACGTATGAACCATCAGTTCGTTCGGCCGGTCGTCCGCCATGCTGGCCAGGGTCACGAAGGAGGCCCACTTTCGGATCTCCTTCTCTCCCATCAGGATCAGGGCTCGCTGGATCGACTCGACCCGGCTCCTCCAGGAGAAGGAAACCGAATTGATGTAGCGAAGCAGCTTGTAACAGAGGGAAGGCTCCCGCTTGATCACCTGTTCGATCTGTTCGAAATCCAGGTCCGGCCGGTGAATTTCCCGCAGGATCTCCATGTAGTGAAGCTTGTAGGCCGGGATATCGGTGGCGGCGATCATGTCCGGCTCGCTGAAGAAATATCCCTGGAAGTAGTCGTAGCCGAGCCGGTGGATCTTCCGGAACATCTCCTCGGTTTCGACCTTTTCCGCCAGGAGGCGAACATTCCTGGAATCGAGCCGCCGGGCCAGGTCCTCCGCTTCCTGGAGCGGTGTGGCCAACATGTCCACTTTCACGATATCGGCCAGGCGGAGCAGGTCCTCGGAGCGGCTGTCATACCGGTAATCGTCCAGGGCCAGAAGGTATCCGGCCCGCTTCAGGTTCCGGCAGGCCAGGACGATTTCCGGACCCGGGGTCACCGAATCGTGAATCTCCACTACGGTGTTCCCCTTGGGGAAGAGGCGGATGTATTCCTCCACCAACACTTCCTCCGACAGGTTTAGGAACGCTTTTTTCCCGTGGGTCAAGGTTTCCATCCCCATCAACAGGTAGCTGTCGGCGATCACCTTGGTGGATGCCTGGTCCACGTTTTCATGGGTGAACAGGTTTTCCACACCGGAACGGCATAGAAGCTCATAGCCGAACACCTTCCGGCCGGTATCGAAAATCGGTTGCCTGGCCATAAATGAACGGATTCCGGCTCCGTCCGGTTCCTGAAGGGGCTGACCCATAGGACTTACCTCCGTTCTACCTTTCGGCGCCGGATGAGGGAACTTGAGAGTTCTCTTGTGCGGGTTAACACGTTCGTCCCCGGGCTGCCTCTGATTCACATCCATGCTCAGCAGAGGGGGGAGGTCGAAGAGGTGTCCGAGGGAGATGGCTCCCGGGGCTGAAGAT